>JAVMKL010000281.1:0-7251 GCA_031732875.1 Candidatus Competibacter sp.
TGTCGCTCGTGGAGCCGTGGCGCCTCGCCGTGTCGGATAGCGGGCGCGAAGGTGCGGGGGTCATGGAAAAGAGGCTCCCAATCCAGCATAATCGCGCGTCTTTTGGATCGTACGGGCTCGGCACGCTGCGTCAGGATACGAAATCGCGCTCGACCCGAACACTGCTTCAAATTGGCCAAGCGGGTGCAACATGGCTTTAAATCCCACATCTCTGATACCGTCCTCCCCTTTCGCCGGGTTTCCGCGGGCGTTCTGGATCGCGGTGCTTGCCCTGCTCGCGGCGGGTGGTGTCCGAGCTGATATCTTCGTACCCGGCGATTTGTTGATGCTGCAAGCGGCGCCGGGTGCCATTCACTATAGTTCCAGCCCCGATCATGCCAAATTTTCGTGGTTGGTCGGCCTGGAATGGCAATCTCCCGAACGCTGGCTGGTGGGGGGAGCCTACTTCAACAACAGCTTCGACCAAAAGTGCCAGTATTATTATGTTGGAAAATCCTGGACGCTGGATTTCATCAGCGACAACGAGTTTTTCAAGAGTTCGTACTTCAAGTTGACCGGAGGCTTGCTGCTTGGCTACAAAGAACCCTACGAAGACAAGATCCCGTTCAACAACAACGGAGTGGCGCCGGGCATCGTACCGGGGCTGGGTTACAAATACGAGAATTTAAACGTACAACTCAATGCGCTTGGCACGGCGGGTCTCATGTTCACTTTTGGCTACGACTTCAAGTAGCCAAGAGGGATTCCTTGAGTCAGTTAATGAGTAGTATGCTGAAATTTTGAAGCTGATTGAGTATGGTCAAGCAGGTAGCGGGGCCGGCAGGGTCTGAAAATGCGCCATCGGGCAAAGTGCGTTTCGTACTTGTCGGACTGCTGACATTCGCCATCGATCTGGCGATATTGAATCTTTTTTACAGCCATGGCTTTTCATTAAGTCTCGCCCACATCGTAAGTTTTTTGGCAGCATCGGGAACCGGCTATTTGCTGAATTTGATCGGGTCGCACAAAGGTACATCCCGGCCGGATATAAACCAGGTCTTAAAGGTAATCATCACAACTTTGTTGATATTATTTTTACGTGGAGGGATCTTGGCGTCTTTGATACAGATCCGGGATTTCCCGCCTGAAGTAGCCATGATGATCGGGGTGACCGTATCTTCAGGATTTAATTATCTGGGTAGTGTTTATTATATTTTTCGGCGGGAAACGAACCCTGTTGGATCTGAATCGGATCGATATTACTTTGTCATTGCCATCATTATCTATTCAATCCTGCTGCGATTGTTTTATTTAGGATTGCCGGAGCTTTTATACGAAGAGGCTTATTATTGGAATTATGCCAAACATCTGGATGTCGGATATCTGGATCACCCGCCGATGGTTGCCTGGATAATAGCACTATTCACGAAATTGATGGGCGACAATGAGTTTGCCGTCCGTTTTGGTGCCTTTTTATGTTGGTTTATCACGGCTTATTTTTCTTGCAAGCTGACCCGTGATGTTCATAACAGATCCAGTGCCAGTCAGGCAGCGCTGTTGCTCGCAACCCTGCCGGCTTATTTCGCCGTCGGATTGATTATGACCCCTGATGCGCCACTGGTGGCCTGTTGGGCGGCGGCGCTTTACTTTTTGCATCAAGCGCTGATTCACGACCGGCGCATGGCTTGGGCAGGGGTAGGAATCTCCATCGGATTGGGGATGCTTTCAAAATATACCATTGTCCTGCTGGGTCCCGCCGCGCTGCTGTTCATTCTTGCCGATCATCCCTCCAGGAAATGGCTATTTCGACCCGAACCTTATCTGGCCGTTATCCTTGCCCTCGCCCTATTTTTGCCGGTGATCGTTTGGAATGCCGAGCATCACTGGGCTTCGTTTTTATATCAAAGCTATGATAGGGTGGCGGGCCGTTTAAAATTTTCCCTGCCTATATTCCTTTGCAGCATGATCCTGATCATAACGCCGACAGGGATCCTGTCGTTCATTGCAATTCTATTACACAGAAAAGCGGTTATTTTCAGAAACGATGCCTTTTCCGGGGATGCAATTTCCAGGGTTGCGGATCGTGGCTACTATCTGCTGATGATGCTGACTTTATTACCGATCATCGTGTTCGGGGCGCTGAGCCTGTTCAGGGAAACCAAATTTCATTGGACCGTTCCCTGCTGGCTGAGTATTGTTCCTTACATGGCATTGATCGCGACTCGTCAGCCACTTCCTAATACCCATAAATTACTTGAGTGGAGCCGGCGCGCATGGCGGCCAACGATGGTGATCTGTTTGGTCTGTTATGGTGCTGTATTACATTATCTGGCACTGGGCTTTCCTGGGGTTCCCTATCCGCAGAAGCTGTATCTGTTAGGATGGCAGGGTTTCGGGCGTGAAATCGAAGCGCTCGTGGAGCAGATCGAGCGCGAATTAGGTGAAAGTATTCTAGTGGTTGGCATGGACCGAAACAGGATTGCCAGCGGGCTTGCGTTTTATCGTACAACCGCCATCGATTCCGCGAACGATCCGGTAATCCGCCAACCTGCGTTTCAAACTTCCAGTTGGCATCTGTTCGGTGAGAGAAGCCTGATGTATGAGTACTGGTTTCCTATCGACGAGCAGAATAACAAGACCATGTTGCTGGTCAGCAGGGGCATTGATAACATGACCAGCGATAATGTCCGTTCGCGTGTACGGCAGATGGGGGATGTCAAGGAAATAAAACTCTCGAAAAACGGCAAGCCGGCAGGTCATTATTATTACTCTCTGGTGAAGGGCTACCAAAGCAAACAACCGGACGATAATATAATGACGGTCGCACCAAATGATTGAGTTAATAATATCCCGTGCTTGTCTTTAGCCAACAAATCAAGTCCTTTATCTCTTCGAATTCGATCAAGCGATTATTTCGAATTCTGGTGACGATATCGATTTTTTTGCTTATCCTGCGTTCGATCGATATCCGTCAGGTATGGAGTACGCTGAGACAGGCCAGACCCGACCTGCTGTTGGCGGCGTTGTTCCTGCAATTCGGCAGCACCAGCGTATCGGCCTATCGCTGGCAACTGATCATGCGCAACCTTGATTTCGGTCAGTCCTTTTCCTTTTACTGGCGCAGCTACTTCAAGGCGATGTTCTTCAATCAGGGACTGCCGACCAGCATTGGAGGCGATGCGCTCAGGGTGCTGGATGTCGCCGGCCAGGGATTTCGCAAGCGGGATGCGTTGTACGGCGTCATGCTGGACCGAATCGCCGGTCTCGCCGCCTTGCTGGTGCTGAACCTGGTCGCTTACCTGTTCGATCCCGATCTGCTTCCCGGCCCGATTTATCACCTGATCCTGCTCCTGGTCGTGGGTGGGGTGGCCGGTTTTGCGGGCGTGTACTCCCTGAGATATTTGCCGCGGTTCGACGCCTATCCCCGACTGAGCGTCCTGAGGACTCTGTCGGAGAGGTTGCGCCAGGCGTTTCTGGTTGATCGCCTCCTGTTGTTGGCGTCGTCGCTGCTGATTCCCCTGTTGGCCATGCTCAGTTTCTTCGCGACCGGCCGGGCGCTGGGTCTGCGCTACGATCTGGTAACCTATTTCATCATCGTGCCGCCAGCGATTATTCTGACGATCATCCCGATTTCCCTGGCTGGATGGGGGGTGCGCGAGGGGGTCTTGGTGGCGTTGTTTTCCCTGATCGGTGCGGATAAGGCAACCATCCTGGCCATGTCCATTCTCTATGGACTGATGCAGATCGTCGTGAGTTTGCCCGGGTTCATCATCTATCTTGGTGGTCGCAAACGCCTGTTATGAAAATCGATACCATGCGGAAAGTGGATTATTTCGCCGGAATTCCACTGTGCTTTCTGGCCACTCTGCTCATTCGCTTGGCCGATCTTTTTGCCGGACGGCCATTTCAACGTCCCCACAAGGTATTGTTTATCGAATTGTCGGAGATGGGCAGCGCCATCCTGGCCGATCCCGCCATGAGAAAAATGCGGCGGGAGGGTAATGCGGAACTGTATTTCGTGATTTTCAAGTCCAATGCCGCCAGCCTGCGCTTGTTGAACACCATACCAGAGACGCATGTTTTCACGATCCGCGCGGATGGATTGTCGAACCTGGCCGTCGATAGCCTGCGCTTTCTCTTCTGGACCCGCCGGCGCCGCATCGATACGGTGATCGATCTGGAACTGTTCTCGCGCTATAGCGCTCTTTTGACCGGATTGTCCGGCGCGGCCAACCGGATTGGGTTCCATTCGTTTCACAACGAGGGGTTGTACCGGGGCGACATGCTGACCCGCCGGGTGGCCTACAATCCGTGCCTCCACATCGCCAAGAATTTCATCGCGCTGGTCAACGCCGCCCTGGCGGATCGCGAGGAACTGCCGTTTTCCAAAACCCTGATCGGCGACGATGAAATCGGGCTGACCCGCGCCGAAGTGAGTGAAAGCGCCACCGCGGCCATGCGGGATCGCGTTCGCGCCGAGTATCCCTCGTACGATCCGATGCGCCACCGGATCGCGTTGATCAACCCGAACGCCAGCGACCTGCTGCCGCAACGCCGCTGGATGCCGGACTATTTTGTGGCGGTCATGCGCGGCCTGCTGGCCGATGACGCCGATCTGCTGGTGTTGATAACGGGCGCTCCAGCGGAGCGCGAGGAAGCGGAGATGCTGAAACGGCGGGTCGGCCACGAGCGTTGCGTCAATTTTGCCGGCCGCCAGCAACTTGAGGAACTGCCCGCGTTATATGGAATTTCCGCTGTGATGCTGACCAACGATTCGGGACCGGGCCATTTCTCGGCGGTGACCGGTCTGCGCACCTTCGTCATCTTTGGCCCGGAGACGCCCCATCTGTACGGTTCCCTCGGCAACAGCACGCCGATCTATGCCGGTCTTGCCTGTTCGCCCTGTGTGAGCGCGGCCAACCATCGCAAAACCCCCTGTACCGACAACGTGTGCCTGCAGGTCATCCAGCCGGAGGCGGTACTGGAACGGTTGCGCGAGGCGCTGCAGGAAGGGCGTTCCACATGACGGCATCGTGTGAATCGTTTCACCGTTCAGAGGTTTCATGGTTCGAGACGAAAAAATGCTGACCGCCAGCGGCTCCGATCCATCCGCTTTCACTCGGGCGCCAGATTCCATTCGGGGGCTTTCGGCTCCGCGCCGGTTACCCAAATCCCTGCTGTCGGGACTGCTGATCGTGTTCGCCCTAGTCTGGTTCGGCAATCTCGAATACCGCAAACTGATCCGCCCCGACGAGGGGCGTTACGCCGAAATCGCTCGCGAGATGGCCATGTCCGGCGATTGGATAACGCCGCGGCTGAACGATCTCAAATACTTCGAGAAGCCGCCCATGCAGTATTGGGCCACGGCGGCGGCATTCCGGCTGTTCGGCGAGCATCACTGGACCGCGCGCTGGTGGCCGGCGACCACTGCCTTCGCCTGCGTGCCGCTGATGTTTTGGGCGGGCCGCCGGCTGTTCGACGAGGAGGTCGGCCTGACGGCGGCGGCGGCGCTGGGGGGGTGTACCGGCTTTGTCATCGCATCTCACATCGATACCTTGGACGCCGGACTGGCCGCGTTTCTCACTGTCGGCCTGCTCGGCTTCCTGCTGGCTCAACGCTCCGGCGCGACGCCGGCGGAGAACCGCAACGGGATGCTGGCGGTTTGGGCGGTGCTGGCGCTGGCCGTGCTGAGCAAGGGCCTGATCGGTGTGGTGCTGCCCGGCGCGGTGTTGATCATCTATATGTTGATCGAGCGCGACTGGCGGCTGCTGGCCCGCCTGCACGTCGGTAAGGGGCTGGTATTGTTCCTGCTGGTCGCCGTTCCCTGGTTCGTCGCCGTATCGCTGGCCAACGACGAGTTCGCCCGCTTCTTCTTCATCCACGAGCACTTCGCCCGCTTTCTGACCAAGGTTCACCATCGCGAGGGCGCCTGGTGGTACTTCGTTCCTATCCTGCTGTTCGGGACGATGCCGTGGTTGCCGTTCGTCGCCATCCGGCTGCGGGACGGCTGGCGGCGCGAGGGCGAGCCAGGAACGTTGCAACCCTTGCGGCTGCTGCTGATCTGGGCGGTATTTATCTTCCTGTTCTTCAGCGCCTCGCATTCCAAGTTGCCCTCCTACATCCTGCCGGTGTTTCCTGCACTGGCGCTGTTCGCGGCGGTCGAGATGCGGCGGATGGAGCCGAAGATCCTCGGCTGCTTCGCCTGGGGGCTGGCGGCGGCAGGTGGTGCTCTGCTGCTGGGGGTACTGGTCGGTGGCGAGCGCATCGCCCGCTCGTTTTCGGATGACTCGTCTCCGTTCGAGATCGTGCGCAACATGGTGCCCTGGATCGATGCCTCGGTTTTCACCTTTACCGCTGGCGCAGTCGCGGCGGCTTGGCTGTTCCGCCGTTATGGGCGGTTGGCCGGCATCGTCGCGCTGGCGTTCGGCAGCCTTGGCGCCGGCATCCTGGCGATGGACGGCCAAGACGAACTGTCCCGGCTCTCTTCCTCGTATCATATCGTCCGTGAGATCGAGGCGACGCAGGGGCCGCTCGACCGAACCTTTCCCTTCTACAGCGTACAGATGTACGATCAGACCCTGCCGTTCTACCTGAAGCGTCCGGTCACGCTGGTGCAATACATCGACGAGTTCGCCCTGGGCCTGGACGCGGAGCCCCGGAAGGGTATTCCAAGGGTCAAGGACTGGAAGCAGCTCTGGATCGGGCTGGAACGGGGATATGCGATGATGAATCCGGCCAATTACGAGCGCTTTACCAACGAGGGACTGCCGATGCGGGTGCTGGCCCGCGACCCGCACCGGGTCATCGTGAGCCGCCAGTGACCGCCGCCAGTTTCGCTCTGATTCTGACCGGCGTGCTGCTCAACGCCGCCGCGCAACTGCTGCTCAAGGCCGGCACCAATGCGCTCGGCGTGATCACGCCCACCGTCGCCAACGCCCTGCCGCTGGCCGGCGCGATCGCCACCAATCCGCATTTCCTCGGCGGCTTCGCCTGCTACGGCGTCAGCGTCCTGGTCTGGATTGTGGCGCTGTCGCGGGTGCCGGTCAGCATCGCCTACCCGATGCTCTCCATCGGTTACGTCGTCAACGCCCTCGCCGCTGGGTATCTGTTCGGCGAGGCGCTCGACGGCGGGCGCTGGCTGGGCATCGGTTTCATCATCATCGGCGTCTATCTGCTCGCTCGATCTTCCTGAGAGACTCGCGATGGCATCGCTTTCACCCCTCACCCCCGACCCCTCTCCCACCAGGGGAGAGGGGAGCAATCTTCCCTATC
>JAVMKL010000281.1:7351-13576 GCA_031732875.1 Candidatus Competibacter sp.
CCCCTCACCCCCGACCCCTCTCCCACCAGGGGAGAGGGGAGCAATCTTCCCTATCTCCCGTTCGCCCGCCCAACCTTGGACGAAGATACCATCGCCGGCGTGGCCGAGGTGTTGCGCTCCGGCTGGATCACGACCGGGCCGCAGGTCAAGAAATTCGAGGCGGCGCTGTCGGACTATCTGGGCGGCCGTCCGGCGCGGGTGCTGAACTCGGCCACCGCCGCGCTGGAAGTTGCTTTGCAACTGTGCGGCATCGGTCCCGGCGACGAGGTGATTACCCCCTCGCAGACGTTCTTCGCCGCGCCGAACATGATCGCCAGGGTCGGTGCGATTCCGGTGTTCGTCGATGTCGACCTGCTCGGCCGCAACCTCGATTTCGACGCGGTCGAACGCGCGATCACGCCGCGCACTCGAGCGATCATGCCGACCCATTTCGCGGGATTGCCAGTGGATATGGACCGTCTTTATGCGATTGCCGGGCGGCATCATTTGCGGGTCATCGAAGATGCCGCGCTGGCCATCGGTTCGAGCTGGCGCGGTCGGCGCATCGGCAGCTTCGGCGACCTGACCGTGTTCAGTTTCCATCCCAACAAGAACATGACCTCGATCGAGGGCGGGGCGCTGGTGCTGAACGGCGAGGTCGAGGCGCGCGAAGTGGAAACGCTGCGCTTCCACGGCATCACCCGCTTGCCCGACGGCACGCGCGATGTCGCTTTCCCCGGCGGCAAGTTCAACCTGCCCGATGTCAACGCCCGGATCGGTCTCGGCCAACTGGCGCGGTTGGAGGAATTCAACGCCCGGCGCCGCGAACTCGTGGCCGAGTATTTCCGGCTGTTTTCCGTCGATCCGCCCTGCCTGTTGCCACATCCCGGTTATCCCGGCGACGAAGCCGGCCATAGCTGGAATATGTTCGCGCCGTTGCTGCCGCTGGATCGGCTGCGCATCGACCGCCAGCAGTTCCGCGCCGCATTGGAAGCGCGCGGTATCGGCACCGGGGTGTCCTACGAGGCGGCGCATCTCACCACGCTGTTCCGCCGTCGGGGCCATTACCAGGGCGAACTGCCGAACACCGAGCGGATCGCCCGCGAAACGGTGACGCTGCCGCTGTTTCCGGCGATGACCCGCGCCGACGTGGAGCGGGTATGCACGGTGATCGGCGAAGTGCTGGCCGAGGCGAAAATCCGATGAGCGCCCCTCAGCTCTCGGTCATCATTCCGGTGTACAACGAGCAGGAGACCCTGCCGGCGCTGTTCGCCCGGCTTTACCCGGCGTTGGACGCGCTGGGGGTGTCCTACGAAGTGCTGTTCGTCAACGACGGCAGTCGCGACCGCTCGGCGGCGCTGTTGAAGGATCAGTTCCTGGTCCGGCCGGAGGTGACGCGGGTCGTCCTGTTCAACGCGAACTGCGGCCAGCACATGGCGATCATGGCCGGTTTCGAGTATTGCCGGGGCGAGCGGGTGGTGACGCTGGACGCCGATCTGCAGAATCCGCCCGAGGAAATCGGCAAATTGCTGGCGGCGATGGACCGGGGCCACGACTATGTCGGCAGCATCCGGGAAACGCGCGAGGATAGTTGGTGGCGGCACGTCGCTTCGCGGCTGATGAACCGGGTCCGGGAGCGGATCACCAAAATCCGCATGACCGATCAGGGCTGCATGTTGCGGGCCTACAGCCGCGACATCGTCAAGGCGGTCGTGTCGACCCGGGAAGCGAGCACCTATATCCCGGCGCTGGCCTACACCTTCGCGCACGACCCGACCGAGGTCGCGGTCGCCCACGCCGAGCGGGCCGCCGGCGAGTCCAAGTACTCCCTTTACAAACTGATCCGGCTGAACTTTGATCTGGTGACCGGGTTTTCGCTGGTGCCCTTGCAGATGTTCTCGCTGGCCGGGATCGCCCTGGCGCTGGCCTCGGCGGGATTCGTCATGTTCCTGGCGATCCGCCGGCTGATCGTCGGCCCGGAAGCGGAGGGACTGTTTACCCTGTTCGGCATCAATTTCCTGCTGATCGGCATCCTGCTGTTCGGGATCGGGTTGCTGGGCGAATACGTCGGCCGCATCTACCAGCAGGTACGCGCCCGCCCGCGCTTCAACGTCCAGGCGATTCTGGAACAACGGCGGGAAGGAGAATGAATCGATGACTCGCGCCGTCGTCTTCGCCTATCACAACGTCGGGGTGCGCTGCCTCAAGGTATTGCTCGCGCACGGTATCGACGTGGCGCTGGTCCTCACCCACGAGGACAGCCCCAGCGAGCAAATCTGGTTCGACAGCGTCGCCGCCGTCGCCGCCGATTACGGCATTCCGGCGATCGTGCCGGAAGATCCGAACGTCCCGGAGGAGTTGGAGCGCATCCGCGATCTCGCTCCCGATTTCCTGTTCTCGTTCTACTATCGGCGGATGCTGGTGCCGGAACTTCTCGCCATCGCCCCGCGCGGCGCGCTCAACATGCACGGTTCGCTGCTGCCGAAATATCGCGGTCGGGTGCCGGTCAACTGGGCGATCATCCACGGCGAGACCGAGACCGGCGCGAGCCTGCATTATATGGTGGCGAAACCGGATGCCGGCGACCTTGTGGCCCAGACCGCCGTGCCGATCCTGCCCGACGACACGGCGCGGGAGGTTTTCGACAAGGTGACGCTCGCCGCCGAACTCACGCTGCATCGCACGCTGCCGGCGCTGGTTGCCGGCACGGCGCCGCGCATCGCGCAGGATTTGTCCGAGGGCAGCTACTACTCCGGCCGCAAGCCCGAGGACGGGCGTATCGACTGGACCTGGCCAGCGGCGCGCATCCACAACCTGGTCCGCGCCGTCGCGCCGCCGTATCCCGGCGCGTTCACCACCGTGGCCGGCCAGCCGGCGCGGATCCTCCGCACGCGGGTGATCGAGACGGCGACGCCGGCGGTGACGGCGCTGCTCGAACGGACCGGCGACCGGTGGATCGCCCGTTGCGGTGGTGGCGGGCTCCTGCAAATTCTCGCGCTGGAGATCGCCGGCGAGCCGGTCCTTCCCGCGCGATTGGCCGACCGACTCGGCCCCGGTCCGTGGCGTCTGGGCGACTGAGGGTCGTGATTGAATCACCTCTCCCCCGGTCATGCCCTCACCTCCAATCCCTCTCCCGTCCGCGGGCGAGAGGAGTCAACCTCGGAATTCCTTCCCGCAATGAAAAGAATCCTCATCCTCGGCGTCAACGGCTTCATCGGCCACCACCTGTCGAAACGCATTCTGGCCGATACCGACTGGCAAATTCACGGCATGGACATGCAGGATGATCGCGTCCGCGATCTGCTCGACCATCCGCGCTTTCACTTCTTCGAAGGCGACATCACCATCAATCGGGAGTGGATCGAATACCACGTCAAGAAATGCGATGTGGTGTTGCCGCTGGTGGCCATCGCCACCCCCGCCACCTACGTGCGCGAGCCCTTGCGGGTATTCGAACTCGATTTTGAGGCCAACCTGCCGATCGTCCGATCCTGCGTCAAGTACCGCAAGCGGCTGGTGTTTCCCTCGACCTCCGAGGTTTACGGCATGTGCGCGGACGCCGAATTCGATCCCGAGGCTTCGCCCCTGGTCTACGGGCCGATCGACAAGCCGCGCTGGATCTACGCTTGCGCCAAACAGATGATGGATCGGGTCATCTGGGCCTACGGCATGGAACAGGATCTGGATTTCACCCTGTTCCGGCCGTTCAACTGGATCGGCGCCGGCCTCGATTCGATCAACACGCCGAAGGAAGGCAGTTCCCGGGTCATCACCCAGTTCCTCGGTCAGATCGCGCGGGGCCAGCCGATCAAACTGGTCGATGGCGGCACCCAGCGGCGTTCGTTCACCTATGTCGACGACGGCATCGACGCGCTGCTCAAGATCATCGCCAACGAACGGGGCGTGACGAGCGGCAAGATCTACAACATCGGCAATCCGCGCAACAACCTGTCGGTCCGCGAACTCGCGATCCGCATGTTGGAACTGGCCGCGGAATATCCGGAATACCGCGACAACGCGGCCAAAGTCCGGCTGGTCGAGACCACGGCGGCGGACTATTACGGCAAGGGCTATCAGGACATGCAACAGCGGGTACCGAAAATCGCCAATACCTGCGCCGATCTCGACTGGCGACCGAGCGTGACCATGGACGACGCGCTGCGGCGGATTTTCGAAGCCTACCGCGCCCATGTGGCCGACGCCGGCATTCTCGTTGACTGAGCGATGGTCGCACCGCTCCTCACTCTCAAGGTCGATGTCGATACCCTGCGCGGGACGCTGGAAGGCGTACCGCGGCTGGTCGAACTATTCCGCCGGTATCAAACGGATGCCACGTTCCTGTTCAGTCTCGGTCCCGATCATACCGGCTGGGCGATCCGGCGGGTGTTTCGGCGCGGGTTCCTCGGCAAGGTCAAGCGAACTTCGGTGGTCGAGCACTACGGGTTGAAGACCCTGCTGTACGGGACGTTGCTGCCCGGACCCGATATCGGCCGGCGTGCGGGCGAGGTCATGCGCGCGGTTCGCGCCGCCGGCTTCGAAACCGGCATCCACTGCTGGGATCACGTGCTCTGGCAGGATCGCGTGGCCGGGGCCGACCGCGAGTGGACGGTCCGCCAGATGCGCCAGGCGATCGAGCGTTACGCTGAAATTTTCGGCGCGGCGGCGACGGGACACGGCGCGGCCGGCTGGCAGATGAACGCTCATGCTCTGCGTCTGACCGCCGAACTGGGCTTCACCTGGTGCTCCGACTCACGCGGAACCCATCCCTTCCAGCCGGTGGTGGACGGCGAGGCCCTCCGCTGTCCCCAGTTTCCGACCACGCTGCCGACGCTGGACGAGTTGATCGGCGTGGATGGCGTGACGCGGGATAACGTGACCGACCGCCTGCTGGAAATGACGCAGGCGGCGCCAGCGACCGGTCATGTCTTTACCGTGCACGCCGAACTGGAAGGCATGAAGTTCCTGTCCATCCTCGACCGGTTGCTCGCGGGATGGCGCGACCAGGGCTATCGCCTCGGCGCGTTGCGGACCCTGGCCGACGAAATGGCGCCGGACGCCTTGCCGCGACATGGGGTGAGTTACGGGATCGTACCTGGCCGCACTGGCACGCTGCTGGTCCAAGGACCGGCGCTCCTCGTTACCCAGCGGAGTCAATCGTGCCGATAAATCATTAACAGGCTTTTTCCCACCGACAGGATTCAAATTGGCGTCTTGGCGGCTGTCGTGATGGCGGTGCTCGCGCTGTTCGTCGCGTTGTCGTTTTTTGACTATCCATCCGCCGATGATTTTTGCTATGCCGCCAAGGCCAGGCAACTGGGGTTTATCGGGGCGCAGGCATTTTGGTACCAGCACTGGGCGGGTCGCTACACCCTGAATTTTGTCTATACCGCATTCATGTTGTCAGGGGATATTTTCCAGATCTATCCCTATGCGCCGATTATTCTTCTGATATCGACTTGGCTGGGTTTTAGTTTCATGACCGCCAAAGTTGCCCAAAACCATATCGCGATGCCATTCGTTTTTCTTCTGGGATGGGTATGGACTGTTCTATTTATTTCTGGTGCTCCCGATGTCGCTCAGACTTTTTATTGGCCGGGTGGCAGCTTTACTTATCAGATACCGAACATTCTTCTTATGTTTCTGCTGGGCTTGCTGATCTGGCGGGAGACTACGGCAAGAAATAAAAATTTGCGAATACTGATTTCTATTCTCTCCAGTCTGTTAGTGGTTGTTATCATTGGCGCAAATGAAATTTCTCTTATCCTGACTGGCACAGTTCTCGCCTGCGGCACGCTTCATGCACTATGGATGCGGCGCGATTCCCGTATCCTCTGGGCGGTGCTTCTGCTGATTGCCGTTGTGGCAGCCTTGGTCAGCGTACTCGCGCCGGGTAACTACGAACGTTATGCCTGCCTTGCCAGCGTGACCCAATTGCGACTGACGCCCGGGTGGGCAGTTCTGCTTTATCCGCCCTGGGTGATATTGAGAATGTTGTATTGGCTTTCCAATCCAGGATTGTGGGCATCGGCGCTGATTCTACTGCTGGCTACGTTCCACATCGCCAATGCCTGGCTTTATGTCGAGGGAAAATTCAGGCGATCATCGCTCGTGCTACCTGTGGCATGGATCGTTACCATCTTCGTACTGAACGCGATAGGTTTTCTGATCAATCGGTATCCACTACCGGATAGAGCCGAAAGCGTCGTTTGGTTACTGTTTCTGCTGGGTTGGTATCCTTCTTTTATT
>JAVMKL010000282.1:0-13570 GCA_031732875.1 Candidatus Competibacter sp.
CGCCAAGCCGCCGCCTTCGCCGGCCTGGACCCGCGCCCGCACGAATCGGGCAGCAGCGCGCGCGGTAAACCCCACCTCTCGAAAGTCGGCCATGCCCGCTTGCGCAAGGCCCCGTACAGGCCCGCCGTGGTGACCTTGCACAAAACCACTTGGGGCCGCGCCTTTCGGGATCGTCTCGCCGCCGCCGGCAAGGTGCCCATGGTCATCATCGGCGCCATGACGCGCAAACTCGTCCATGTCGCCTTCGGCGTCCTCAAGTCGGGACAACCCTTCAATCCAACTCTTCATGGCGCTTGACCGCGATAACAGTATCTACATGTGAAATATAAAATCTATCGGGAATTGGTATTACGTTTCCATTTGTTCGCCATCCGCGAAAACAAGTAATTCGCGCAGCTTCAGACTACTCACGCCAACCTCTCCACCTCATAAATCCCCCCGATCACCACGTATTCATCCTCGCCCTTCAACATCCCCGGCAACAGGCGATTGTAGAAAAACACTTTGGACGCGGGCACCTGGGTTCGCAGCAGATGGTCGCCGAACTCCTCGGCCCGCTCGCGGCGAACGCTGAACGAACTGAGATTGTTGAGCAACACGATCCAGCGGCGACGGTCGGGCTTGGTCAACACCTGATCGTCGCTGAAGCGATTGAAACCACGATACAAGGTCAGGTGCGTCGAGTCCGGCTGCTGGCGGTGCAATTCGTACTGACAATAGGTGTACAGCAGGTCCAGTTGCGCTTCCAGAGCGTTGGTGTTGTACAAACCCTGGCTGCATATTTCCATAAAATGCTCGTAGGCGTCCTCGCTCCGATCATCGAGCAGGACGCCGTGAAAGCGGGTCAACAACCCGAAACGCGATTCCACCCACGCCTTTAATACCGCTCCTTCCCGACTGTTGGGATCGAAGGCCCAGCCGCGCACCATGCGCAGATAATCCGCCCGCCCTCGCAACTTGGGCCGACCCTGCCGCGCATCCGTCGCCCGGTCCGGCACCAGACCCGCCTCCTCCAGCGCCTCCAGTCGGAAATGCACGGTCATGTAATCCATGAAACGTCGCGCCCGCTCGGCGGGGTCCGCCAATCGATCCAACAAGGGAAACAGATCGGCGTGCAGTTCCGCCACGCCATCGAGCAACAACGGCGCCGGATGGCGCTGGAAGGTCAGGCCGCCCAGAATCGCCGCCGGCAGGTTGCAGCGGTTGATCGGCAGGCAAGCGCTTTTGGGAAGGCGCGGCCCCCATTCGGGCGCCGCAGCGGAATTGTCGTCAATCTGACAAGCGGCCGCGTTTGTCATGTATGCCACCCGTCGCCGGATCGGCGAAAAAATAAAACATGTTATTTAATAATGACTTATTTTTTATCGCCCTTGGCACGGCGCTTGAACTTGGATAGGTGAAAACAAGGTTCCTCATTCAGCGACAGGAGAGCAATACCCATGGCGATGATACGTCAATGCGCGATTTACGGGAAAGGCGGCATCGGTAAATCCACGACCACCCAGAATCTGGTCGCCGGTCTCGCCGCCGAGGGCAAGAAAGTCATGATTGTGGGTTGCGATCCCAAGGCCGATTCCACCCGCCTGATCCTACACGCCAAAGCCCAGAGCACCATCATGCAGATGGCGGCGGACGCGGGCACCGTCGAGGATTTGGAACTGGACGACGTGTTGAAAGTGGGATACGGCGGCATCCGCTGCGTGGAGTCCGGCGGCCCGGAACCGGGCGTCGGCTGCGCCGGGCGCGGCGTCATCACTGCGATCAACTTCCTGGAAGAAGAAGGCGCCTACGAGGAAGAACTCGACTTCGTGTTCTACGACGTGCTGGGCGACGTGGTCTGCGGCGGCTTCGCCATGCCGATCCGCGAGAACAAGGCCCAGGAAATCTACATCGTGGTGTCCGGCGAGATGATGGCGATGTACGCCGCCAACAACATCGCCAAGGGCATCGTCAAGTACGCCAGTTCCGGCAAGGTCCGGTTGGCCGGATTGATCTGCAACTCGCGCAAGACCGACCGCGAGGCGGAATTGATCGAGGCGCTGGCCGCTCGCCTGGGTACCCATATGATTCACTTCGTGCCGCGCGACAACGTGGTGCAACGGGCCGAAATCCGCCGGATGACGGTGATCGAGTACGACCCCACCGCCAAGCAGGCCGACGAATATCGCGAACTGGCCCGTAAGATCGTCGAGAACAAGAAGCTGGTCATTCCCACTCCCCTCACCATGGACGAGTTGGAAGACCTGCTGCTGGAGTTCGGCATTCTCGACGAGGAAGACGAATCCATCGTCGGCAAGACCGCCGCGCAAGAAACCCAGTTGGCCGCCGCCTGAACCAAATCGGAGATCACGTCATGAGCATGAATCGCCAGGAAACCGAACAACTGATTCAGGAAGTGCTGGAAGTTTATCCGGAAGCCACCGGCAAGCAACGCGCCAAGCACCTGATGGCCAACGACCCCAGCCTGGAAAAATCCAACAAGTGCATCGTCGCCAACAAGAAGGCCCTGCCCGGTGTGATGACCGCCCGGGGTTGCGCCTACGCCGGCGCCAAGGGCGTGGTCTGGGGCCCGGTCAAAGATGTGTTGAATATCTCGCACGGCCCGGTTGGCTGCGGCCAATTCTCGCGGGCCGGCCGCCGCAACTACGTCACCGGCTACAGCGGGGTCAACGTCTTCAACGACATCAACTTCACCTCCGACTTCCAGGAAAAGGATGTGGTGTTCGGCGGCGACAAAAAACTGGCCAAGATCATCAGCGAGCTTGACACCCTGTTCCCGCTGGCCAAGGGCGTCACGATTCAATCCGAATGCCCGATCGGCCTGATCGGCGACGACATCGAGGCGGTGGCCAAGAAATCGGCCAAGGAAATCGGCAAGGTGGTGGTACCGGTGCGCTGCGAGGGCTTCCGGGGCGTTTCCCAATCCCTCGGCCACCACGTCGCCAACGACTCGCTGCGTGACTGGGTGCTGCATGGCCGCGACGACGACCCAAGCTTCGAGTCCACTCCTTACGACGTGGCGATCACCGGCGACTACAACATCGGCGGCGACGCCTGGTCTTCGCGGATTCTGCTGGAGGAAATGGGCCTGCGGGTCATCGCGCAGTGGTCGGGCGACGGCTCGATCCCGGAAATGCAGACCACCCGCCACGCCAAGCTGAATCTGCTGCACTGCTACCGCTCGATGAACTACATCAGCCGGCACATGGAAGAAAAGTACGGCATGCCGTGGATGGAATACAACTTCTTCGGCCCGACCAAGATCGCCGAAAGCCTGCGCAAGATCGCCGCGTTCTTCGATAGCACCATCCAGGAAAACGCCGAGCGGGTCATCGCCAAGTATCAGCCGATCATGGACGCGATCATCGCCAAGTACCGGCCCCGGCTGGAAGGCAAGCGGGTGATGCTGTTCGTCGGTGGTCTGCGCCCCCGTCACGTCATCGGCGCCTACGAAGACCTCGGCATGGAAGTGATCGGCGCCGGCTACGAGTTCGCCCACAACGACGACTACGACCGCACCTTCAAGGAATTGCAGGACGGCGCGCTGATCTACGACGACGCCACCAGCTTCGAGCTGGAATCCTTCGTCGAGCGTCTGAAGCCCGATCTGATCGGCTCCGGCATCAAGGAAAAGTACGTGTTCCACAAGATGGGCATCCCGTTCCGGCAGATGCACTCCTGGGATTATTCCGGCCCCTATCACGGCTACGACGGCTTCGCCATCTTCGCCCGCGACATGGACATGACCATCAACAACCCCTGCTGGCAAAAGCTGAAAGCCCCGTGGCAGCGCGCCAGCGCGGCAGCCATCCAGGCCGCCGCCTAGCCCCGGAAGAGGAATTCGTCATGCAAAACGCCGATGCCATTAACCCCGGTTATCCGCTGTTCAACGGCGAGGACTATCAAGCTGCCTTCGCCCGTAAGCGGGTGTTCGAGGAAAGCCCTCCCAACGAAAAACTGGAAGAAGTGTTCCAGTGGACCACGACGGAAGAGTACAAACAGCTCAACTTCAAGCGCGAAGCCCTGACCATCAATCCCGCGAAAGCCTGTCAGCCACTGGGCGCGGTGTTGTGCGCGCTGGGTTTTTACAAAACCCTGCCCTACGTCCACGGTTCGCAAGGCTGCGTGGCCTACTTCCGCACCTACTTCAATCGACATTTCCGTGAACCGATCGCCACGGTGTCCGATTCGATGACCGAGGACGCGGCGGTGTTCGGCGGGCAGAAAAACATGTTCGAGGGATTGGAAAACTCGCTGAAGCTTTACCAGCCGGAAATGATGGCGGTCTCCACCACCTGCATGGCGGAGGTGATCGGCGACGACCTGAACGCGTTCATCACCAACGCACGCAAGGACGGCCGAGTGCCGATGGACTTCCCTATTCCCTTCGCCCATACCCCCAGTTTCGTCGGTAGCCACACCACCGGCTGGGACAACATGGAGGAAGGGGTGCTGCGTTACTTTACCCTCAACGAAATGGAGGGCAAAACGGTCGGCAGCAACGGCAAGCTCAACATCATCACCGGCTTCGAGACCTATCTCGGCAACTTCCGGGTCATCAAGCGGATGTTGAAGGAGATGGGCGTCGAGTACACCATGCTGTGCGATCCGGAAGAGGTGCTCGATACCCCGACCGACGGCGAATTCCGCATGTACGCCGGCGGCACCCGGATCGAGGAGATCAAGGACGCCCCCAACGCCATCGACACCCTTCTGCTGCAACCTTGGACCTTGCCCAAGACCAAGAAATACGTGCAGGAAACCTGGAATCATAAGGTCAGCGATGTCGCCATTCCGATGGGCTTGAGCGGGACCGATGAGTTCCTGATGAAGGTTTCGGAACTGACCGGAAAGCCGATTCCGGATTCATTGACCCAGGAGCGGGGCCGGTTGCTGGACATGATGACCGACTCGCATTCCTGGCTGCACGGCAAGCGCTTCTCGGTGTTCGGCGATCCCGATTTCGTGACCGGCATGTGCCAATTCTTGCTGGAACTGGGCGCCGAGCCGGTGCATGTACTGTGTCACAATGGCAGCAAGCGCTGGGCCAAGGACATCACCAAGTTGCTGAAAAATTCGCCCTACGGCCAAGATGCCGAAGTCCATGTCGGCAAGGATCTGTGGCATCTGCGTTCGCTGGTGTTCGCCGATAAGCCCGACTTCCTGATCGGCAACTCCTACGGCAAGTTCATCCAGCGCGACACCCTGCACAAGGGCAAGGAATTCGAGGTGCCGCTGATCCGGTTCGGCTTCCCGCTGTTCGACCGCCACCATCTGCACCGCGACACCACGCTCGGTTACGAGGGTGCGATGCATATCCTCAAAACTCTGGTGAACGCGGTGATGGAGCGGCTCGATGAGGAAACCATGACGATGGGCGAAACCGATTACGCCTTCGATCTGATTCGGTGATCCAGAAAACAATGCTGTAGCTGTAGGGCGGATTAGCAAAAGCGTAACCCGCCTTCGAGGATAGTCACGTCGGGTTACGCGCTTCGCGCTAACCCGACCTACTCCTCCCACCACGGGGAAACGAACGATGCCCAACGTCATGCTGCGCAACAACGCGGCCGGCCAACTGGTGTTCTATGTGACCAAGAAAGATCACGAGGAAACCGTGGTCGCGCTGGAACACGCCGGTCCCGGCATGTGGGGCGGCGAGATGGAATTAGCGGACGGTTCGCGCTTTTATCTCGAACCGTTCGACCAGCCGCCCAAGTTGCCGATGACCGTGCGAGTGAAGCGGCTATGAGCGCCGATCAACCGCTTCCCGATTGCATCGCGCTCCGGATCGGCCTGGCGGCGCGGAGCCTGCCGGACATCGATTCACGCCAGTTGTTGCGGGTGTTGCTCGCGGCGCTGGGCGAACCGCTGACCGAGGACAAGCTGGCCAGCCTCACCGTCAAGGATCTCAAGATCGCCGCCGACGGCGCCTTGAGCGCAATCGACGGTCCGACGTTGCGCCAGGCTCTTTCCTGTTTAAAAGGCGAGGACGAAATCGACGCGGCAGCCGCGATCCCCGATCCCCAACCCTACCGTGAAGGCGATTTGCCAAATTCCATCCGCGTCGCCTTCGCTTCGAACCGGGGCGAGCGGCTGGACGGCCATTTCGGCTCCTGCGCCCGTTTCCTGATTTATCAGGTCTCGGCGACGGAGGCGCGGCTGATCGCGGTACGACCGGCATCCACCGTGGTCCGCCTTACCGTGGATCACAGCGCGGAACGGGTGGCCTCGATCGGCGATTGCGATTTGCTCTGCGTGTTGTCCATCGGTGGTCCCGCCGCTGCCCGCGTCGTGAACAGCGGCATCCACCCCATCAAGCGCCCTCAGCCCGAAGATACTCGGGCGTTGCTGACCGAGTTGCAACAAGTGTTGGCTGGCGAACCCCCACCCTGGTTGGCCCGAATCATCGGTCGCGATTCGAATATTTCCACCGTACCAGCAGGTGCTTCGCTTCTGATTGAAGCGGGAGAAGCCCCGTGATCACGCCGCGCCAACTCAGCGACATCGCCCACTGGGCGGAAGCCCGGGGCGTGGACTACGCTGCCCTGAGCCATTTGCGCCAAGTCTATCCCGGCCTGTATTTCACCCATTGCCTGGACGATGACATCAACGATGTCGAGCCCGTGCTGCGCGGCACCAGCATCAATCTCTATCTGGTGGACGGCCGGCAGCACTGCCTGCGCTTGACCGAGGATTTCCAGGCAGCAACCGGGGTAGTGCTGGCGGTCACCACCGAATGCGTGGATTCCTGATTGAAACGACTTTCCATTCAGCGAGGTAATCACCATGGCCAAGATTGGTTTGTTCTACGCCACCGACACCGGCAACACCCGCAAGGTCGCCAAGATGATCAAGAAACAGTTCGACGAGGGCGAAATTGAACTGTTCAACGTCAAGGGCGCCACGACGGAAAACCTGACCGCTTGCGACGCCTTGATCTTCGGTACTCCGACCCTGGGTGATGGCGAGTTGCCTGAAACCCTGACCGAGTTTCTCCCGACCCTGGAAAGCGTGAATTTGAGCGGCAAAACGGTTGCCCTATATGGTCTGGGCGATCAGGTTGGCTATCCCGACGAATTTGTCGATGCGCTGGGGATTCTGTACAAGAAGCTCAAAAAAATGGGGGTGCGCTTCGTCGGAAGCTGGTCGGCGGAGGGTTACGAATTCACCAAGTCCAAGGCGTTACGCGATGGCGAGTTCGTTGGCCTGGTGCTCGATCAGGACAACCAGGCGGACTTGACCGAGGAGCGGCTGGAGGAGTGGCTCGAATTGGTCAAACCCGAATTGCTGGGCGAGACGGTGGCTTCGTAGGGTACGCACCGCGTACCGGACGCTTCCATCCCGGAAAAGGTACGCAATGCGTACCCTACTTCACTGGCAACGGTGCGCGATGCGCACCCTACTTGGCTGAGACAGGGCGATGAAGACCAGCGAACTCGCCGCATTGCTGAACGAGCCGGCCTGCGCGCACAACCTGAAGAGCAAATCCGGTTGTGCGCGTCCCACGCCCGGCGCCACCGCCGGCGGCTGTACCTTCGACGGCGCGCAGATCGCCCTGCTGCCCATCGCCGATGTCGCCCACATCGTGCACGGTCCTAGCGGTTGCGCCGGCAGTTCCTGGGACAATCGCGGCACCCGTTCCAGTGGTCCGACTCTGTTCAAGATTGGCATGACCACCGACCTGAGCGAGCAGGACGTGATCATGGGGCGCGGCGAGAAACGGCTGTTCCACGCCGTGAAACAGGCCATCGACCGTTATGCCCCGGCAGCGGTGTTCGTCTATAGCACCTGCGTCACGGCGCTGATCGGCGATGATCTGGAGGCTGTGTGCAAGGCGGCCGCCGCGCGCTGGGGCGTGCCGGTGATTCCGGTGGATGCCGCCGGTTTCTACGGCAACAAGAACCTCGGCAATCGGTTGGCCGGCGAAGCGATGGTCAAGTACGTAGTTGGCACCCGCGAGCCGGAACCGGCGCCGGTCGATCCCGCCCGCCCCGATTTGCGCGTCCACGACATCAACCTGATCGGCGAATACAACATCGCGGGCGAGTTCTGGCACACCTTGCCGTTGTTCGATGAATTGGGCTTGCGGGTGCTGTCCACCCTGTCCGGCGACACTCGTTTCCACGAAGTGCAGACCATGCACTGCGCCGAAGCGACCATGGTGGTCTGTTCCCGCGCCATGCTCAACGTCGCCCGCAAGTTGCGGGAGTCCTACGGCATTCCCTGGTTCGAGGGCAGTTTCTACGGCATTGGCGATGTCTCCAACGCCTTGCGCGATTTCGCCCGCCTGCTGGATGACGCCGAACTCAGCGCACGCACCGAGGCGTTGATCGCCCGCGAAGAGGCCCGGCTGGTGGTGGAATTGGCGCCCTGGCGCGAGCGGCTGCGCGGTAAACGCGTCTTGCTTTACACCGGCGGGGTCAAATCCTGGTCCATCGTCGCCGCTCTGCAGGACTTGGGCATGCACGTCGTGGCGACCGGCACCAAGAAATCGACCGAGGAAGACAAGGAGCGGATCAAGGCGCTGATGGGCGAGGACGCCAAGATGATCGAAGACGGCAACGCCCGACAATTGTTGAATCTGGCCCACGAGTATCAGGCCGATATTTTGATCGCCGGTGGCCGCAATCAATATACCGCTCTCAAAGCGCGGCTGCCGTTCCTGGATGTGAATCAGGAACGCGAGCACGGTTACGCCGGCTATCAGGGCATGTTGACGCTGGCGCGACAGTTGACTCGTGCTCTGGAAAATCCGATCTGGGAAGCAGTGCGGCGGCCAGCACCTTGGACGACGACGCTGCGGGAGGTATCCCATGGCTGAGGTATTGGGGCGCAGTAAAGCGCTGGCGGTCAGTCCCCTGAAAACCAGTCAGCCACTCGGTGCCAGCCTGGCCGTGCTCGGCCTCAATCGTGCCATGCCCCTGCTGCACGGCGCTCAAGGCTGCACCGCTTTCGCCAAGGTGTTCCTGGTCCGGCACTTTCGGGAGCCGATCCCGCTGCAAAGCACCGCGATGGATCAGGTCAGTAGCATCATGGGCGCGGATGACAACCTGATCGCGGCGTTGAAAACCATCGCCGAGAAAAATCGGCCGTCGGCCATCGGTTTGCTGACCACTGGCTTGTCGGAGACGCAAGGCACCGACATTCACCGCGTGCTCAAGGTTTTTCGCGCCCGGCATCCCGAATTTCAAAACGTGCGAATCGTGCCGGTCAACACGCCGGATTTCAGCGGCTGTCTGGAAAGCGGCTTCGCGGCAGCAGTGCAGGCTATGATCGCCGAGTGGGTGCCGGCGGTCGATGATGCTGGCACCTGTCCGGGTCGCCGCCCTCATCAGGTCAACGTGTTGTGCGGCTCGCTACTGACGCCCGGCGACCTGGAAGCCTTGCGCGAACTGATCGAACGATTCGGGCTGCATCCGGTGTTGATTCCCGATCTGTCGGATTCGCTGGATGGCCATCTCGACGCCGAGGATTTTTCGCCGATCACCATCGGTGGCACGCCGTTATCCGCCTTCGCGACCTTGGGCGATGCCGCCGCCACGCTGGTCATCGGCCCTTCGCTTTATCCCGCCGCCGAGCTGTTGGAAAGCCGAACGGGCGTGCCGGTCCATCGCTTCGATCATTTGCTGGGACTGGACGCTAACGACCGTCTGGTCATGACGCTGGCCGGTATCGCCGGTCGCACGGTACCGGCCCGGCTGGAACGGCAACGCGCGCAATTGCAGGATGCTTTGCTCGACACCCATTTTTTGCTCGGCCAAGCCCGAATCGCCTTGGGTGCCGATCCCGATCTGCTACATGCCTTCAGTGAATTACTGGCTGAAACCGGCGCGGAGATCGTGGCGGCGGTAGCGTCCAGCCGCGCCTCGGTACTGACCCGGACCCCTTTGTCCCAGGTACGTATCGGCGATTTGGAGGATTTGGAGGATTTGGCTCGCGCGCACGGCGCGGAGCTGGTCGTCAGCAATTCCCACGCTGCCGAAACCGCCGAACGTCTCGGTATTCCGTTGCTGCGTGCGGGCATTCCGCAATACGACCGCATCGGCGGTTACCAACGCACCTGGATCGGTTACGGCGGTAGCCGGCAACTATTGTTCGATCTGGCCAACGCACTGCTCGAACAGGCCGAGCACGGCGTTGCTCCCTATCACTCCATCTATTCCCGCAAAGCCGACTCACGGCAGGAGGCGAGTCATGGCACTCCGCAGGCATTTGCGAATTCTGGCCGGTGGCATTAAGGACGCGGAACGGTATATGACGACTCCCAGCATCAAGGCAGCCTTCGCCACCAGCGACCGTCACAAGATCGACCAGCATTTTGGCACTGCTACCGCGATCCTCATTTACGCTGTCACGCCTGATCAGGCCACCGTGGTGGAATTCGCCCAGTTCGGCGACCTCGATCAGGATGGCCACGAAGACAAATTGGCCGCCAAGCTGGCGCTATTGCAGGGCTGCACGGTGGTTTACTGCCAGGCGGTCGGCGGTTCCGCCATCCAGCAATTGCTGGCCGTCGGCGTTCAACCGATACGGGTAGAAGCCGGCACTGCTATCGCTCCCCTGCTCGCCGAACTTCAGACGGCCATGCGCGGTGGTCAAGCGCCAGTCTGGCTCAACCGGGCCATCGCTCGTCAGCAGGAGACCGAAAGCGCCGAGGCGCGTTTCGCCGCGATGGAAGCGGAAGGTTGGCGGGAATAGAGAATAGACGATGGTTTTTTGCAATTCCTGGTCCGGTTTCGCATCCGGTGCCGGGGGCCATTCAACGAGCGAGGTAAAACAATTATGGGAGCTGAACCTATTATCACTGGCATCACGCGTGGCGGCACATCCTGGACACCCCAGTTTGTGACCGCCCTGAACGAAGAAAAGTGCATTGGTTGCGGCCGCTGCTTCAAGGTTTGCCCGCGCGATGTGCTGACCATCGTGCAACGGGCGATCGACGATGTCGATCTGGACGATGACGACGATGACGACGATGACGACAGCGACAATTCCTTCATGACGCTCTCCAATCCCCTGGATTGCATCGGCTGCGAAGCCTGCTCGCGGGTTTGTCCCAAGGCATGCTTCACCCACGAAGCGCTGCCGCTGGCGGCGTGAACAGCCGGAAAGTTTGTACGCTACCCTCCCCTCTCCCACGTGGAGAGGGATAGAAATCAAGGTTTTTTTCAGCGTTTCCGAAAGCATGGATTGTAACTAGCGTTATATAGTAAACTTTATAACGATGGGTGCGGACGGAATGCTATCAATGCGTGATCGAAATGAATCTGGCGGATTTCTGCAACTAATACCGTTGGATGCGTCACGGGAGCGACCGTTTTTGGGTCAGCGACAGATCGCGCTACTGCGCGAGATCGCCGTCACCGGCTCGATCACGCAAGCCGCCCGCGCGGTCAAGCTGAGCTACAAGGCCGCCTGGGATGCCGTGAACGCCATGAACAATATGGCGAAGCAACCTCTGGTCACCAGCGCCACCGGCGGCAAGCACGGCGGCGGCAGTCGCTTGACCGAGCATGGGCTGCGACAGATTCAGTTGTACGACATCGTGGAAAGTGAGTACCGGCGATTTTTCGCCCGGCTTGGGGAAAAGGTCCACGACGTGGACGAATTAGCGAACTTCATGCGGAGATTGATGATGCAAACCAGCGCGAGAAATCAGTTCCTGGGTCGGGTGACCGGCTTGAACATGGGTCCGATCAATGCTGAAGTCGGCGTGGACATCGGCGGCGATCACATCACCGCCCTGATCACACGGGGCAGCGTCGAAAATCTGGGACTCCAGGAAGGCAGTGAGGTTTTCGCCCTGGTGAAGGCGTCTTCCGTGATCGTTGTGGCCGGTGAACCCAAGCTCAAACTCAGTGCCCGCAACCAGTTGCGCGGCACGGTTTCGGATTGCAGAAAAGGCGCGGTCAACGGCGAAGTCACCCTCCAGTTGGCGGGCGGCAAAACCGTCACCGCCACCATCACCAACGCCAGCATCGACGGCCTGAGGCTCAAGGAAGGCGATCCGGCAGTGGCGGTGATCAAGTCGTCCAGCGTCATTCTGGGCGTGGCGCTGTAGTAGTGGCCGACCGAAGGAGATTTCCGGTGTCTCGTGAAACCTTTTTCCGCTGGCTGGGCGTCGGCCTGCTTTGGCTGGCGACCGGGCTGGCCGTTCCCTCTCAGGCCGCCGAAAATTCCCCTTCCCCCCCTTTGACAAAGGGGGGTGGCGAAGCCGGGGGGATTTTAGTGTTCGCCGCCGCCAGCACCACCAACGCGATTCAAGACCTCGCCGCGCTATATGAAAAAGAGAAAGGCGTTAAAGTCACTACGTCTTTCGCCGCTGCTTCCGCCTTGGCCAAACAAATCGAACAGGGCGCGCCGGCGGACGTGTTCGTTTCCGCCGACTTGAAATGGATGGATTACCTCGACGGCAAGGACAAGATCGTCAAAACGAGCCGCCGCAACCTGCTCGGCAATCGACTGGTGCTGGTTGCGCCCAAAGGCAAGGCGTTTCCGGTGAAACTGGAAAAAAGCTTCGATTTGCCCGGTGCGTTTCAGGGCCGCTGGTGTTCCTGCGGTCCCGAAGTACCGATCGGCCAATACAGCCAACAGGCATTGACGGCGCTCGGCTGGTGGACGGCGTTGGAACCGCGCCTGGCGGCGGCGCCGGACGTCCGGTCGGCGCTGGCTTTCGTGGAGCGCGGCGAGTGCGCGGCCGGCATCGTCTACGAAACCGACGCCCAGGTATCCGACAAAGTCGAGGTGCTCGGCGTCTTTCCCGCCGATACCCACTCGCCCGTGCTCTATCCGGTCGCGCTGGTGCAAGGCGCCAAGCCGGCGGCGCAAAAGTTCCTGGATTTTCTGCGCACCCCGGCGGCGGCGAAGGTATTCCGCCAGTACGGGTTTACCGTGCTGGACTGACGGTTGCCCGTGTGGTCGTTCTTACAACCCACGCCCGAGGAGCTGACCGCGCTCTGGCTGTCGCTCAAGATCGGGTTGTGGTGCACCGCGCTGATCGCCATTCCCGGCATCGTCACCGGCTGGCTGCTGGCACGGGTTCGTTTTTCCGGCAAGGCCATCGTGGACGGGCTGGTGCATCTGCCCTTGGTCCTACCGCCGGTGGTGCCCGGTTATCTGCTGCTGCTGGTGCTGGGCCGGCAGGGACCGGTCGGCCGCTGGCTGTACGAGACCTGGGACATCGCGCTGGCGTTTACCTGGCAGGGTGCGGTCGTCGCCTCGGCGCTGATGGCGTTTCCGTTGATGGTGCGGGCGGTGCGGCTGGCGGTGACGCTGGTGGAACCCCGACTGGAGGAAGCAGCGCGCACCTTGGGCGCGGGACCGCTGCGCGTCTGGCTGACCGTGACCGTGCCGCTGTCGCTGCCCGGTATCCTGACCGGACTGGTGTTGGCCTTCGCCCGCAGTCTGGGCGAATTCGGCGCGACGGTGACCTTCGTCGGCAACGTGGCGGGAGAAACGCGCACCCTGCCGCTAGCGATTTATACCTATACCCAGATTCCCGGCGGCGATGGTCCGGCGCTGCGGCTGGTCGTCATTTCCATCCTGTTGGCGCTGGCGGCGCTATGGG
>JAVMKL010000283.1:0-13345 GCA_031732875.1 Candidatus Competibacter sp.
AATTGAGAGCCGGACGCCGGCCCTACCGGTTGCTGCGCGGTTCCTTCGCCGAGCGGCTCGCCCGAGCCAGCACTTATATCGATGAGGTTCTGGCCAAGCCGCCCGGACAAGGTCGCGGACATGCGGTGCCGGAGGAGGCATTCATGGTGACCGGACCGCAACCGGGCTATCTCGAAGGCGCGTCCGGCGAGGTCAAATATCATTCGGCATCCGACCACTGATAGCGCTCATCCTCCCAGACTGGCCGCCAGCGCCGCCATGAATCGCTGCCGGTCGCCCTCCCAGCGCAACGGCTCGCCCACCCAGGCATCGCAGAAAAACGGCACCGGCAACCAGTCGCCCTTGGGCAATACCTTGCCCAGCCCGCGCAACCGCACCGGATAAACCGGCGCATCCGGTAACTGCCCGGCCAGCCAGGTGATCCCGGTCTTGAGTTTCCCCAGGCATTCCGGTTGGCCGCGCGTCCCCTCCGGAAAGAAAATCACGACATCGCCCGCCGCCAGCGCATCCCGCACCGGCCCCAGCACTTCGGCGTGCGAATGCCCACCACCGGCCGCCAATGGAATGATGCCGATCACCCGCGTCGCAAACCAGGCCCGCCAGCGATTGCTCAGGAAATACTCCGCCGAAGCCGCCGGCCGCACCCGGGGTAGCAACCCCAGCGGCAACATCGCCATCAGCACCAGCGTGTCGAGGTGACTGTTATGGTTGGCGACGACCAGGGCGGGACCGGCGACGGGCAACCGATCGCGGTGGCGCACGTTGACCCCCACCGCCAGCAGCAAAAACGGCTTGACGACCAGCAGGAAGAACAACAGGCGCAGCGCGACGTGCCACATGGATGGCGATATCAGAAATAGAAGTAGCGGGTGAAGTGAAAGAACAGCGGCGCGGTGTAAGTCAGGCTGTCCACCCGGTCGAGAATGCCGCCGTGGCCCGGCAGCAGATTACCGCTGTCCTTGATGCCCAAATCGCGCTTCAGCGCCGACAGGCTCAAATCGCCGAAGAAACCGGCCACCGCGATCAGCGCGCCGGCCAACAGCGCATCGAGCGTGGAGAACGGCGTCAGCCACGGCGCCAGCACCATCGACAGGAGCACGGTCGTCACCACCCCGCCGACGAAGCCCTCCACCGTCTTGTTCGGGCTGACCGCGGGCGAAATTTTATGCCTGCCCAACAGCTTGCCCCAGCAATACTGCGCCACGTCGTTCAGCTCGGTCAGCAGCAGCAGGAACAGCACCAGACCCGGACCATTGACCCGGGGATACTCGCCCTGGGGTAACACCAGCAGATAGGCCAAATGGCTGAGGCTGAACACCATGCTCATCAGCCCCCAATGCAGGGTGCCGGCGGCCCGCAGATAGCCCTGGGTTTCGCCGCTCAGCACCATCGCCACCGGCAACAGCAGGAACAGGTAAACCGGGATAAAAATAATGAACATGCCGTACCACTCGACACCGATCCAGTAGTACTGCACCGGGATGCTCAGATAGGCCCAGAACAACACCCGCCGGTCGGCCTGGCGGGTGGGAATCAGGGTCAGATATTCCTTGAGCGCCAGAAAACTGACCAGGCCGAAAAACAGCAGCGCGGCGACGCGGTTGAAGGTCAGCGCCAGCGAACACAGCGCCACGATCAGCCACCAACTGCGCACCCGCTGGCGCAGTTCGTTGTCGGGCGCGGGCGCGAGTCGCCAGACCACGGCGGTCGCCAGCGCCAGCAACCCCCATATTCCACCCAGTACGGCCATCACCGGCGATGTCAGCGTCGCGAACACGGCTTCACCTCCCGTAGCGCGGATCGCAGTCGGTTGATACAGGTTATCGCCAGCAGGCCGTTGGCGGCGAACAGCACGAATACCAACCAGGAACCGGCCGGCACGCCGAAACCGAGCAACAGGGCGATCCCCCCGAGCAGCAAGGCGCGGTCGCTCTTGCCCATGGGACCCTCGTAGCGGCGTCCGGACCCGATTTGCACCGCGACCACGCCGCAGAACTCGCTCAGCAACGCCAGCCATACCAGCGACACCACGAGGGCAACCGGCATTCCAGGAACCGCGATCAGGGGCAGATAGAGGAACGCATCGGCCAGCACGTCGCCCAGTTCGTTCAACACCGCGCCCAGCGGCGTCGGTTGCTGAAATTCGCGGGCCAGCATCCCATCCAGCGCGTTCAACGCCATTCTGAGGAACAGTACCGCCGGCAACAGCAGCAGCGTCGCCGGTTCCGGCCACAGCGCGAGCGCCCCACCGGTCGCGACCGCCAGCCACAGCGCGGCGAGCGTGATCTGATTGGCGCTGACGCCTCGCCGGTGGAGCCAGCGCGCGATCGGCCGCAACCGGTTCTGGAAACCGGGCTTGAGCGAGTAGACGCCGATCATGCCGGCTCCCGCGCCAGCGAGAGTTCGGCGAGCACCGCCAGCCGGCGCGGCTCGACCACGATGCCGGGACGGGCCGCACGCACCCATTCGAGCGCATCCCGAATCGAACCGACGCGCCCGGTGGTCGCCAGCCAGTACGCCACCATCTGCGCGCTGCGCGAATAGCCCAGCGCGCAGTGAACGAACACGATCTTACCCTGCCGGTACGCCGTTTCGATGCGGGTCGCGGCGTCGCACAAGGCATTCGGCGGCGGTTCGGTCAGATCCATGAGTTGCAAATTGACATAATCGCCCTCGCGCAGGCTGCCGGATTCGTCGAAATCCCCGGTCAAATCCAGCACGAAGCGCCGGGGATGGGCGGCGGCGAAGACGATGGCTTCCCGGTCGTCCAGCCGGGCGCCGATAAAGACTCCCGGCACAATCTGGGAGAACGGCATCCCCATCCGGCCCAGATACCGCCGCCAGGAGAGCGACTGGCCGACAAGATACGGTCCCAACAGGATTTTTGCCGCCAGGGAAAGCCGGCCGCCTTGCTTGCGAAACACCACCGGCCCGATACCCAGGTAGGCAGCCGCAACCACGCCCAGGGCAAAACCGGGCCAAAGCAAGATCAGCCAAAAACCACCTTGCAGGGCGAGAGTGAAGCAGACCACGGCGCCCAGCAGATAGCGCCGGGCCAAGCGCATTCCATCCAGCGGCCGATAGGCGACGGTCTGGCCGACGGCATCGGCCGGCGGATCGGGAAACAGCCAGAACGCGACCACGCCGACCAGCGCGCCCGCCGGCAGGTCGATGAAGTGATGCTGCCAGGTGGTCAGGGTGGATACGCCGATCAGGACGAACCAGCCGTGCAACAGCCAGCGCAACGGCCCGCGCGCGTATTTGGCGTAGAGATACCACATGATCATGCCCAGACTGACGTGCAGGGAAGGCGCCTGGTTGAAAGGTTGGTCGAAACCGTACAGCGCCTCGAACAAATGCCCGAACATCCCTTCCACTTCCGGCCGGGGAAAGGCGAATCGGAGCGGAAACAGCAGGAACCCCACGGCGGACAGCAGCACGGTGGTCACGATGCGCCAGGCGTGCCGATCCAGTTCCAACCGGCTCCGACACAACAGCACCGAAAAGGCGTAGAAGACATCCAGCGACCAGTAGGGAACGATCGTCCAGGGCAGCACCGGAACGTGTCGTTCCCACTCGAAGAAGAAGCTGCCGACATCGGTCCGCAACGAAGTCAGCCCGTTGCAGGCGCCGTAGACCAGAAAAAATCCGGGACCGAGCACCAGAGCCATCCAGGCGACAGCCGCGCGCCAGGGACGCGCCGCTTCGGTTGCAACGGTTTGTTCAGACATGAGCCCTCTCCGCGCGGCGCCGAGCCAGCGACACGGTGAAAATTCCCCATGGATCAGTTTCCTGCGCGATTTTCTCGAAGCCGGCTTCGGCGACCAGTTGATCCATTTCCTGCTGGGTCCGACGCCGCATCACCCACGGCCTGCCGTCCCGGTGGCTGGTCAGCACCCGGGCGATGAACTCGATCTGGGGATGCCAGGGCTGGCCGGTGTAGATCAGATAGCCGTCGGGGACCACCGCCTCGGCCAAACCCGCCAGGGACGCGCGCACCGGCCCATTCTCGGGGAAAAGTTCGTACAGGCCGGAAACGATGCCGATGGTGGCGGTCCGGGAAAGCGCCGCCAGACCGGCCCGATCAAAAGCATCCCCCCGATCGAAGGTGAAACGGTCGTGGAGACCGTATTCGGCGATCAGGCGCCGTCCCGCCGCCACGTTGGCTTCGCTGAAATCCCGCAGCAGGCCGGTGGCGGGAACGTCGGGATGCTCCCGCGCGGCGTCCAGTACGTAACGGCCGTGCCCGGCGGCGATATCGACGATGCGAACCGGCTTGTCGGCCACCCGCAGGTCGGTCATGGCCCGGCGCAGCAGCTTCTCCAAGTGCGTCTTGCGCAGGCGAATGCCCCGCCAGCCGATGGCGTTCAGATAATTCCGGTCGATCGCCCGGCCCAGAACGCCAACACCCTCGGTCCGGTCGCGGTAGACGTAATCCAGGGTCGCGCCCGAATCAAAGCCGGTCGTCACGCCAAGCTTCAGGCCCCGGCTCAATCGGGCGCCGATGGCTCTCATCATCAAGCGCGTCAAGGCGTACCGGATACCCTTGAGGGAGAAGGGAAACAGCGGATTGGCGAGGGTTTCGTATTCGCGCTGGGTCGCGCTGTTGCGGTCGGCTTCCAGCAGGGAAGGCTCGCGCCGGGGCCGGGCGAAGGCGTCGAGAATGAAACGGCGCGCGGCGCCCAGTGGCAGATGGTTGTCCTTCTCGTTGAAGGTGTCGTGGAAAAAACCTGGATAGACGTGCATTTCCTTCACCGGCGAGCTCAGCCGCTCGAAAAACTGGCGCTGGATGTCCCGATCCACCACCCAGTCGGCCCCCGACGTGAGAACCAGGGTCGGCACGGTGATCGCGGCGGCGTCTTCCACCAACTTGCGGCCGGCGTCGAACAGATCGACGAGCAGGTTCACCGCGATGCAACGGGTAATCAGCGGATCGGCGTTGTAGCTTTCGATTTTCGCCGGATCGTGAGTCAGGAGCTTCGCTTTCACGTAGCTGTTCACGAATGCTTTCGGCTTGAATTTCAGCAGCAGGCGCAGGCCCGGAATCGCGAAGGGGACGTACAGCCGCACCCGCAATGCCGGACTGCCGAGCACCAGGGCACGGATTTTCGGGGCGTAGTCATGGACCCAGTTGGCCGCCAGCACGCTGCCGACGCTGTGCGCGAACACGACGATGTTCTCGGGGGGAATGCCGTATTGCCGGGAAGCGTAGCCGACGAACGCATCGACGTCCCGCACCAGGACACCGAGATTCTCGGCCCAGCCGCGCTCGCCGGGACTGCGACCATGGCCGCGGGCATCCCAGGCGAACAGGGCAAAATCGGGCAGGTCGAGTCGATCCACCACATCCTGCCAGCGGCCGGAATGCTCGTGACCGCGATGGAACAGGATGACCGCCCGGTTGGTGTTCTGTTCGGGCAACCATGCCCGGTAGAACAGCTCGGCGCCGTCCCAGCTCCGAAAAGTATGTTCGCTTGCCTGGCGGGTTGGGTTCATCGTTTTCTCCGGTCAGCGGTGGATGCTCGGATCCAATCTCGATCAGCAATCCTCGCGCCAACCGTGCCTTCTTTAAAAGCCTTTGTTGAATAATGAGTTTGGTAGCGGGACATGACGCAGTTCGCGATTTTCCGGCATGAATTGCAGAAAAACCAACATTTTTTGCCGATCCCTCCCATCCGCATGGTCCCTCGTCGCTTGATTGCTCCCATGGCAAAGCGAGCAGTCGCAAACCGTGATGGCCAAGCCATGGAAAAAGGCCAGCCCTCCGATGAAGGCTGGCCCGCGCTCGACTGGTTACGCCCGTCCGCTGCCTTGGAGGTGTTTTTGTACAGCCGCGCGCCGGCTAAGCTGTTGAAAAAACCCTCACCCCAGCCCCTCTCCCACTGACGGGAGAGGAGGGTTCCCCTACCGCTTCCCAAGGGGTTTGTCAGTCGCGCAAATAGAGGTAGACGGGCTTTATGTAGTCGCCGCCATACCCATCCGCCGGGATGCACCCGGTGCTGTCGACATAGCTCGCCACTTGAATTTCGCGATCCTGGGCTTTTGCTGTAATCAGGGTGGCAATGAGATTCTTCGCGCCGGGGAACGAAGCATTGATGATAAACTGATTATTGCAATAGCCGGTCACGGGCGGCACGAGCGTGAACGCCACATTTCCAGTGGACCAGACTTCAAGCATATTGACCTTGCCAGTAAAATTAGCAGTGGCATATGCCGATGCGCCTGCAAAGGCAGCCGCTACAACTAACGCCATGCGAATGACTGCGGATCGTTTCGACATCTTGGTGATCTCCTGACGGTGAGCGGGGTTGAACGATGGCACGGCTTGGTCTCCGATGAACCTGGCCAGCCGGCGGGTCGCGGCGATGCTAACTAGGGAAAAACTTAAAAAACGCTGGAATTTCATGCTGCTCTCCTCAATCATCAAGTATCAAGTTTAGGGTGGTCGGTAACCAAAAATATCGGGCCCAAACAGTAATTGAATTGCTGGAAGCATAGTTATCGAACCGGTCGTAACATCGAGCGGTATATTTTCTGATATCCGCGTATACTTCATAGCTGATCTCCTTAGTTTGCCCCACAAGATCGTTAACATCATCGTAATAAATGATTCTTTTTTCATCCTTGATAAATTGCCTTACCCAGGATGATAGCGACAACGACCCATTGGTTATAATTTCCAGTTTTATCTTTTGACCATTAACAGTACGATATATCGTATAATCGGCTTCGGCTGAGTATTGGCAACTTTCCTGGGACCAGCCACAGGACTGAAACCATCCATAACCATCCCACATCAATTCGCATCGGTATACCGGATAGGTATACACTCCCGCAGCCGTGTAACGTTTCCAATCCAGCTTGATCACTCCAGTATGTGGAGAAAATTTCAAAATCAATCCCAAGGCTCCAGACTCGCTGGTGGTTTCCGTAAAGTCGTTGTTAAGCTGCTCTAGCGCAGAGGCAACGTCCTCATTTGAGGAGTCTTGAGTGAGCTTGAACGTGTGACTCAACTTATATTCACGGTTAAGAAGTCTTTTAATGTAGGGTTTGATAAGCTCATCAAAACCTGCATTTGCTTCATGACTGCTTAATCCACCTACAATTATCCAGAGGAGGGTGGACATGACCCCAATTTTTAAACGGGGGACAAACCGGTTGATGGCGTTTGATCGTTTCATTGGAACTCTCCTGATCGATTAGGACGGCATAAAGCAATACTGCGAACGTGATCGATCTCCTCAATCAGCCAGGGCTCGAGGCCACAAAAATGAACGAGGAACCTGCTGAGGTACCGAGAGATCGAAACGGGAAACGGGAATTCACGGCTAGGTTCTCCTGGATCGTCGCCGGGCGGGCGCAAGCGATTTGCCTCTCGTTAATTTCATAAGCAAGTCATCATGCGGGCGTGACACAAAAATTCGTATCCGTTTGGTCCCCCTTTCGATTTGTCTCTCGTCAATTTCATATAGGGAACCACCAAGGCGGATGTGACACGGGTTTCTAAAAGAAAATTTCCTTTGGTGGATGGCGTTCTCGCCGTCACAACCCGGTGGGGCCAGGAATAAGTAGAGAGATAACCCTTCCACTGAGGAGACCTTCCGATGCGTGCGACAACCCTGATGCTGGAACATCTGCCAGATTCCGCCGCTCCCAAGGCGGAGCAAACGATGCTGAACCGCCTGTGGCGAGAGGCCGAGCAGCGCGTTGCGGAGACCCAGGCGCCTCAACCCCCCGTTTCCGCTAAAGCCGCGGAACCGGCCGTCAGCCGTGTTCGCTTTAACCATGACTAGCCTGATGTCGTTCCCGGCGTGACAGTGGGGTACGGGCTAACGGTCGCGTTCGGGTTTTGTTGCTGAGGGTTCAGTTTGCCGAGGTGCTTTATGAATACACTGGTTTGTCCGCTGAGCATGTTTCGTCTCGCGTTATTTGGGTTGGCCGGTCATCCCGACGAGGCGCTGTATCTGACGGTCGGCCGCCGGCTATCGCCCCCGGCTCGGGAATGGCTGGGGCGGGAACTGCGGCACCGTCCGCCCCCGGAGCCCTTTTTCACCCTGCGGCGGCGGGCGGGCGGGGAGGAACCGTTTTCCCTGTCCGCCCTGCTCGCCGCAGCCCCGCCCGCCCAGCAGGGTTGGTTGTGGATCGGCGCCGGGGCGGGGCGGGATTCGCTCTGGGGGCGGGTGCGGCTGGAGCAGACCACGGCGCCGCTCCACCAGGTGTGGCTGGTCGGGGCCGGGATGCATTGCTTGCCGGTGCTGGATGCCGGGCTGGAGTGAGGGCGATGGCCGACCCCTATCCGCGCTTATCTGTCATCCGGCCCGCGATGGCCGGCCCGGAGCGCTGGTCGCGCAGTCACGGGGCGTTGGGAGGAACGGCGGTCTGGGAGCGGTTGGTCGCCCTGCCCACGGCGGTGGTGGGGTGCGGCCGCGGCGGTTCCCTGGCGGCGGGCGCCCTGGCGCGGCTGGGGCTACGCGATCTGACGCTGATCGATCCCGACACCATCGAACCCCACAACCTGGGGGAAATGGCGATCGTCCACGATGCCGACGTCGGGCGGGCGAAGGCGGAGGCGCTGGCCTGGCGCTTGCGCGATCAGCTGCAGGGCTGGCCGGCGCGGTATCGGGCGGTGACCGCGCCGGTGCGGCAGCCGGCGGCGCTGGCGGCGCTGCGGCGCTGTCGGGTGGTGGTGTGCTGGGCCGATCGGGACGCGGCCCGGCTGGCGGTGGGCCTGGTCGCGGCGCTGTATCACCAGGTGCTGCTGGACATCGGCGTCGGGATCGAGGCCGGGCCGGGGGGCGACCGGCGGATGGGCGCGGATATCCGGCTCGTCGTGCCCGGCGACGGTTGCCTGCTGTGCCGGGGCAACCTGCGCGATTATCCGGAGGCGCTGCGGCGCCTGGGCGAACCCCGGGCGGAGCCGGCGGCTTCCGGGCCGGAGCAGCGCGCCGGTTCGTTGCACAGTCTGAATCAGATCGCGGTCGGCCTCGGCCTGCGCCTGCTGGAGGATCTGGTGGCCGAGCGGGTCGGGGGTTCGACCTGGGCGCGGCTGGAGTTCGACGCGGCGGGACGATTGACGGTGAGTTATCCCCCGTTCGGATCGCCGGAGGGGGGGTGCGCGCTCTGCGCCCGGGCGGGGATGGGCGATGCGGGGTTGGCCTGGCGGACCTGAGGGGCCGCCTTTTCCCCTCTGCTTTAGGGGGTCAATTTCCAATGTCGCTAAACGGTCAATTTATGATGTCGCCTGACACCATCGGCTCGCTGGAGATACCCTTACGACCGGCCGACCGCCGGCCACCAACATCAGCCGGTTCGGAACCGGGCCGGCCCATCGCGCCGATCACTTCCATGACCTTTGTCTCCGAGCCGGCCACGGCGTCGCGCTTTGCCGTGGTGGCGTCGATCGCCTGGATGGCAGTTCCCGCCGATTCGCTCGTTTGAGTAAGGCCAAGAACGATCGCGTGCGATTCGCTGCGCCCCGCCGCTGTCGAATGATGATTTCTCGAAAATAATTCTTGAAATCTATTCTCGTTTGGATACCATTTCAACGAGTTTCAATAATCAGAGGTGCGCCTTGAGACCATCCGTTGCGCTCGATCTCAAACGAGCCGCCGTCCGCGAAGCGGCGAGCCGCTTCCGTACGGCGAACCCGCGCGCGTTCGGCTCGGTGCTGCACGGCACCGACCGGGATGGCAGCGACCTCGACTTGTTGGTCGATGCGCTGCCTGGCGCGACACTGTTCGACCTAGGCGGTCTGCAAGACGAGCTGGAAACGCTGCTCGGCGTCCCTGTCGATTTGCTCACCCCGGCTGATCTGCCGCCTAAATTCCGGGCCAAGGTGCTCGCGGAGGCGCGGCCGATATGAGCGAGAACCGCCTGTCCGATTACCTCGACCACATGCGGCAGGCCGCCACCGATGCGTGCAGTTTCGTGGAAGGGCGGGCCAAGGACGACTTCCTTGGCGACAAGCGCACCCAGCAGGCCGTCATCATGAGCCTCATCATCATCGGCGAGGCCGCCACGAAGGTGATGGACGGCTTCGCCGAGTTCGCCCAAATGCACCCCGAGGTGCCATGGCGCGGCATGCGCGGCATGCGCAACCGCATCGCCCACGGTTACTTCGACATCAACCTCGATGTGGTGTGGGACACCGTACGGGCCGCACTCCCGGTGCTGCTGAAACAACTGCCTGCTGTCTGTCGTGAGGCCAGCGAAACAGACAACGATGACCGAACGAGAGACCAGCCATGTTGATCGGTTATGCGCGCGCTTCGACGCGGGACCAAAACCTGGCGCTACAGCGGGAAGCCCTGACCGAGGCTGGGTGCCGGAAGGTCTTTGAGGACCAGGTAGGCGGTAAGCGGGCCAACCGTCCCGGCTTGGCCAAGGCCCTCGAAATGTTGCGCGAGGGGGACACCCTGGTGGTCTGGAAGCTCGACCGGCTCGGCCGCGGCGTCAAGCAATTGGTCGATCTGGTCGACGAGCTACACCAGAAAGGCGTGCAGTTCAAGAGTCTCACCGACGCCATCGACACCGGCACGTCGTCGGGGCGGTTCTTCTTCCACGTCATGGCGAGCCTCGCCGAGATGGAGCGCGAGCTGACCGTCGAGCGCACCCGTGCCGGGCTGGAAGTCGCCCGGCGGCTCGGCCGCAAGGGCGGGCGCAAGCCCAAGATGACCGAGAGCAAGATCGAGTCGGCCAGGACGCTGCTGGCCAGCGGTGTTCCGCCCAAGGACGTGGCCAAGAACCTCGGCGTGTCCATTCCCACGCTGTACCGCTGGCTGCCAGCCTCCGCGCAGGCGTAGCCTCCACATTTGAAAGAGGATCGAACTCATCAATTGGCGCGAAGGACTGCGGCAGCCTGGTGTCACGGCGGCTCTCGGCGCCGCACTGCTGGCATGGTTCGCCTTCCAGGAGAACTTTGACCGCTCGCCTACGGCGTGAGTCTCGCCTCGTTCGTCGTCGGCCTGCGCCACTCGTGCGAGGTTGACCTGGCCGACATGAGGGGCCGCCGTTCGGGGGAGAGATTTCTCACCCTGCTCGATGCCCTTCTCCAAGCCCCGCTGCTCGTGCTGCAGCGCCCACGTCTCAAACCGATCGGCCAGTATCATCTTCAACTCCTGCAAGTCACGCACCTTCGGCAGCACCAGGCGGTTTTGGCTGTGTCGCATCACCATCGCCCGGATCCAGAGCGCGAAAATCCGCTTGAGTTCGGGGTTGCCCTCCAGCCAGCCGTTCACTTGGTCGATCAGCGCCATCAGCGACGCCTCGTTTTCCGGGCGTTCAAAGCGGATGGCCGCCGCCACCAGGTTCTTCATCTTCGCCAGTTCGGCGACGTCGTACCGGTTCTCGTCGATCAGCAGGTACGCCATCCGCGGCAGGTACTTGGCCAACAGCCCCGGCACCTGGGGGATCAGGTCGGCGATGTCCGTCTTCGCCGTCCACTTGCCGTCGCCGTTGTACAGCACGATGGGCAGCACCGGCGGCAGGCGCCGCTCCGGCAAGACCTGCTTCTGCTGGATCAGGTCTTGATACAGGAGACCGATATAGGTCATGACCCGCACCGCCATCCAGGCATCGACCGTGCTCTGGAACTCGATCAGGATATACAGGTACACCCATTCCCCGCCCGCTCGCACTCGCCACGCGACGTCGTCGGCCCGGTCGCGCGGGTCGTCGGTGACGTAGCTGCCCGACACCCGCTCCAGCGTGCGGTAGTCCAGGCCGTGCAGCCAATCGTCCGGGACGAAGCCCAGAATCAGATCCCGCACTACTTCCGGGGCGGCAAACAGCGTCTTGTACGAGGCGTCGTCGTCGTGGCTCATCGTCCACAGTGTAGTCCGTTGCGGGGAGCGCATCCAACCGCGTCGGTACCGCTTCCCGCGCCCGGCCGAGAGCGCCATCGGTCGAGAGCGGGCTGGAATCGGCATCGAGCCATCGCCTTATACCGGATCGGTGAAGCGGCTGAGTTCCTCGAGGGTCCGGGTTTGCCAGCGACCCTGCTGGCGTTTAAATAACCGCATGCCTTGGCTTGTTGCTACTCGATCCATCGCTGCCGCCGCCGCCCGGCGCACGTAATCGTTGGCGTCGCCCAGCCGCGCAACCAGGGCCGCCAGGATCCCCGGGGTGGCCGCCGCCGGTCCCAGCGCCCCGACCGCGTTCGCCGCCGCCTGGCGCACCCACTCGTTGGCGTCGCCCAGCCGCGCGAGCAGGGCCGCCCGGATCGCCGGAGTGGCCGCCGCCGGTCCCAACGCCTCGACTGCCTTCGCCGCCGCCTGGCGCACCCGCTCGTTGGCGTCGCCCAGCCGCGCGGGCAGGGCCGCCAGGACCGCGGGGGTGGCCGCCACCGGCCCCAACCTCCCCACCGCCCAGACCGCTGTCTCGCGCACGCCCCCGTCGGCGTCGTCCAGCCGGGCGAGTAGGGCCGCCCGGAATGCCGGGGTCACCGCTGCCGGACTCAGCGCCACGACCGCGTTCGCCGCCGCAACGCGCACGTCTCGGTCGGGGTCGCCCAGCCGCGCGGCCAGGGCCGCGAGGAACGCGGGGGTGGCCGCCGCCGGCCCCAACGCCCGGACCGCATCCACCGCCGCCCCGCGCACGTCCCCGTCGGCGTCGCCCAGCCGCGCGGCCAGGGTCGTCAGGATCGCTTCGGTCGCCGCCGCCGGTCCCAGCGCCCCAACCGCCCGGAGCGCCGCCCGGCGCACATCCCCGTTGGCGTCGCCCAGCCACGCAACTAGGGCCGCTCGGGTCGCCTCGGTGGCCGCCGCCGGCCCCAGCGCCACGACCGCGTTCGCCGCCGTCCAACGCACGTCTTGGTCGGGGTCGCCCAGCCGCGCGAGCAGGGCCGTCAGGATCGCTTCGGTCGCCGCCGCCGGTCCCAGCGCCCCGACTGCGGTCGCCGCCGCCCAGCGCACGTCCCCATTGGCGTCGCCCAGCCGCGCGAGCAGGGCCGCCAGGATCGCCTCGGTGGCCGCCGCCGGCCCCAGCGCCCGGACCGCCGAGATCCCCTGAAAGCGCACTGCCCGATCGGCATCGTTCAGACGCTCGGGCAGTGCGGCCAGGATCGGTGGGGTGGCCGCCGCCGGCCCCAGCGCCGCGAACACCTCCACCACCCTCTCGACCACCCATTCGTCGGCGTCGCCCAGCCGCGCGACCAGGGCCGCCAGGATCGCCTCGGTGGCCGCCGCCGGCCCCAGCGCCCCGACCGCCTCCACCGCCGCCTGGCGCACCCGCATGTGGGCATGGCCCAGTTTGGCGCCGAGCCAGTCCAGGAAAGGGACGCCGTCCACCCGGCCGTTCGCCCGGCCCAGTGCCGGCAAGGCCCGGGTCAGGTGGGGGACCGCGTCCA
>JAVMKL010000284.1:0-70124 GCA_031732875.1 Candidatus Competibacter sp.
GTCCCCGTCCGTTCAACAAGGTCAGAATGGCTTCGACGATTCCCTCCTCGCGACCTTCCTCGCGCACGTCATTCAGGCTGGCATAACCCCGGCGCTGCAGGAGATTGCGCAAGACCACGTCGTGCGCCGCTTCGCGGTCGAACAGCGCTCGCACCGGCACCGGATTGCGCAAGATCCCCGGCGCCTCCAGTACGTCGCTGGTGGTATAAACTTTCATGGGTCCTTCCGGGCGATGCACCTCCACCCGTTGCGGCCCCACCAACCGCACCACCCATACCTGACCCGTTCCAGCCGCCAGCAATTCGGCAATCTTGCCCTTCAGTTCGCGCTCGTCCTGGCCGGGACCGGCGTATTCCACCGCCAGCGGCGGGGCTTCGGCCAACCAGGTACCGTTCCCGCTGGGCGGCGTGGCTCGCACCACCACATCCGGTGCCCGCAAGACGCCCGGTTCGGGGCTGATGCCCGCATCCGCGCCGGTCCACTGGACATCCGGATCGCTGTCCAGCACCAGACCGCCGGTCATGCTGCCCGAGGCGTGTTGCTAACCGGAGGGCGCGCAGTAGATGGGATGACCGTTGGAGAGTTCGTAGCGATCTCCATCGCGTAACTGGTCGGCGCGAAACGGACCGCGGCCGGAACGTTCGGGTTGGTCGGCCATGGCAACCTCCTGACGGGGAGAGGAATGGAATCTCGAAATTGAGGTCATTATTACAGAATTTTCGCCGCGGCTTTGCCATTTCGGCAAACCGCGGTCATCCATAGACGCCAGTCGGGAACCTTGGCACACTTGCCCCATGATCGCGACTCCTCATAACGACCGCCTGTTGCGCGCCCTGCTGCGACAACCGGTGGATGTCACGCCGGTCTGGCTGATGCGCCAGGCGGGACGCTACTTGCCCGAATACCGCGCCACCCGCGCCCGGGCCGGCAGTTTCATGACGCTGTGCCAGACTCCGGATCTGGCCTGCGAAGTAACCCTGCAACCGCTGGCGCGGTTCCCGCTGGATGCGGCCATCCTGTTCTCCGACATCCTGACCGTACCGGACGCCATGGGCTTGGGACTGTCGTTCGGCGAGGGCGAGGGGCCGAGGTTCGCCCGCCCGGTGCGCGCGACCGCCGACATCGACCGGCTGGGCGTTCCCGACCCGGAGGTGGACCTGCGCTACGTCATGGATGCAGTACGGTTGATCCGCCGGGAGCTGGCGGGCCGGGTGCCGCTGATCGGATTCGCCGGTAGTCCCTGGACGCTGGCCACTTATATGGTCGAAGGCGGCTCTAGCAAGGACTACGCCGGAGTCAAGGGACTGCTCTACGACCGACCGGAGTCGTTGCATCGGTTGCTGGACGTGACCGCACGGGCGATCATCGTCTATCTGAACGCCCAGGTGGCGGCTGGCGCGCAGGCGCTGATGGTGTTCGACACCTGGGGCGGCATCCTCGCGCCGCGCGCCTACCGGGAGTTCTCGCTGGCGTACATGGCGCGGATCGTGGCGGGGCTGACCCGTCAAGGCGAGGGCCAGCGGGTGCCGGTGATCCTGTTCACCAAGGGCGGCGGCGCTTGGCTGGAGGACATCGCCGCGACCGGTTGCGACGCGGTGGGGGTGGACTGGACCGTGGACCTCGACGCCGCCCGCCGGCGGGTGGGTGATCGGGTTGCCCTGCAGGGCAATCTCGACCCGGCCGCGCTGAATGCCTCCCCCGCTCGCATCCGCGAACTGGTGGTCCAGGTGCTGACCGATTTCGGCCCCGGTTCCGGTCATGTCTTCAATCTCGGTCACGGCATCCAGCCGGGGGTCGATCCAGAACATGTCCGGGTGCTGGTCGAAGCCGTCCACGAGTCGAGCGCATCCTGGCATGAGAGCATCGGAACGTGAGCGGCACGGAGCGGCTCGCATGACGAACCCGAGGCCGACCGGCGTCCGGATTCTGTCGGCCGGAGTCGTGGTGGTGCACTGGAACCGCGACCATCACGACTATTTACTGCTGCGAGCCTACAATTACTGGGACTTTCCCAAGGGCGTGGTGGAATCGGAAGAGTCGCCCCTGCAGGCAGCCGTCCGCGAGGTGGAAGAAGAAACCACCCTGACCGGATTGCGCTTTCGCTGGGGCGATGTGTACCGGGAAACCCATCCGTACAACCAGGGCCGCAAGGTGGCCCGCTATTACATCGCCGAATCCGCGAGCACCGAGGTCAGGCTGCCACCGAACCCCGAATTGGGCCGGCCGGAGCACAGCGAATACCGCTGGGTCGACCGGGCGGAAGCGTGGAACCTGCTCACTCCACGGGTACGGGCGATTCTGGAGTGGACCGACGGCATCATCGCCCGGCCCGTGCGGGGGCGCTGACGACCGCCACCGGCAAATCGTTCGTCCGAACGGTTTCCGGGCTTTCCGAACAGACAACCGTTTTGAGGTGACTACGATGGCCAACCCCTACCAGCCGCTCCCGTTTCACCGCCTGGATGCCGGCGCCGGCTATTTCCGCCCGCGCCAGCACTTGCCGGAGCATGTAACCGCCGACGATCCCGCCCTGTCGGTCATGACCGACCTCAGTCAGGTCACCACTTACACCACCGAACTGGCCACTCCGCTGAGCAAGGCCCAGGAAACGATGATCAAGCGCGGGGTGCGCATGCTGCTGGTGCGCGATGCCGACGGCCAGATCGTCGGGCTGCTGACCAGCCGCGACATCGAAAGCGACCGGCCCGACCGCATCCTGACCAAGGCCGGCGGCGCCTGGGAAGATCTGCTGGTCGCCGACATCATGACCCTCAAGCCCAAGCTGGAGGTGTTGCAGATGGAGGATGTGGCCAACGCGCGGGTGGGCGACATCATCGCCACCCTGCGCCAGGTGAACCGCCAGCATGCGATGGTGGTGGACAACGATCCGACGACCGACCAGCCGGCGGTACGCGGTCTCTTCTCTCTGTCGCAAATCGGCCTGCTGCTCGGACTGGACATCGATCCGGCGCGGCAGCCGACCACCTTCGCCGATTTGGAACAAGCCGGGATCGATTATCCGCTCGCCGGCACCGACCTGTTGCCCTAAGGCCAGGGGTGCCGGCGCTTGCTCCCGGCACCTCTCACCGCGACGCCTCCAGGGTTTCCCGCAAGCGCCGGGCATCCACGTCTTCGGCAATCGTGCCTTGGCCCAGGTCGTGCAGCAGGATCAACCGCAACCGGCCGTCCTTGACTTTCTTGTCCACCGCCATCAGCCGCGTGAAATCGTCCGGCGTCAACTCCGGCGGTGGTTCCAGCGGCAGGCGGGCGCGGGCCAGCAGCGCCCGGACCCGCTCGACCTGTTCTCCGCTCAGCCAGCCCAGCCGCGCCGACAGATCGGCCGCCAGCACCATCCCCACCGCCACCGCCTCGCCGTGCAGCCATTCACCGTAGCCGACGCCGGTTTCGATGGCATGGCCGAAGGTATGGCCGAGATTGAGCAGGGCGCGCTCGCCGGTTTCCCGCTCGTCGGCGGCGACGATCTCGGCCTTGTTGCGACAGGAGCGTTCGATGGCTTCCGTCAGGGCGGCTGCATCGCGGGCCAGCAGCGCGTCGAGGTTCGCTTCCAGCCATTCCAGGAACGGAAGATCGCGGATCAGGCCGTATTTGATCACCTCGGCCAGTCCGGCGCTGAGTTCGCGGTCCGGCAGGGTGGCGAGGGTATCGGTGTCGGCCAGCACGCAGCGCGGCTGGTGGAAGGCGCCGATCATGTTCTTGCCGAGCGGATGGTTGACCGCGGTCTTCCCGCCGACCGAGGAATCCACCTGGGCCAGCAGGGTGGTGGGAATCTGGATGAAGTGGACGCCGCGCTGGTAGCAGGCCGCCGCGAAGCCGGTCATGTCGCCGATCACCCCGCCGCCGAGCGCGATCAGGGTGCAGTGTCGGTCGAAACGGTGGGTCAGCAGGGCGGTGAACACTTCGTCGAGCGTGTCCAGGGTCTTGTACCGTTCGCCGTCCGGCAGGATCACCGCTTCATGGCGCCGGCCAGCCAAGGCGGCGCGGGCGCGTTCGAGATACAGCGGAGCAATAGTGGTGTTGCTGACCACCAGCACCCGCTGGCTGGGGATATGGGGATGGAGCAGTTCGGGCCGATTCAGCAGGCCGGGACCGATGTGGATGGGATAGCGGCGGTCGCCGAGTTCGACGTGGAGTGTTTTCATGGCGGAGCGGAAGGAAGAGGAAATAGGAAAAAGGAAATAGGAAGAAACGGATCGACCTTCCTAGCGCGACGCGGCATCGGGCGCCAGAGGCTCCAGAATTCGCTGGGTAATCGTTCGCACCGAGTGGCCGTCGCTGGCGACGATCAGGTCGGCGACTTCCCGGTACAACGGGTCGCGCTGTTCGAACAACTGAGCCAGCCGCGCCCGTGGATCGTCGGTTTGCAACAGGGGGCGGTTGGTGTCGTGGCGGGTCCGCCGGAGCTGTTCGTCCACCGTGGCGCACAGGTAGACCACAAAGCCGCGTCCGGCCAGGCAGCGGCGGTTGGCGGGATCAAGGACGGCGCCGCCGCCGGTGGCGAGGACGATGTTCGAGCGCTGGGTCAGTTCGGCGATGACGGCTTTTTCGCGGGCGCGAAAGCCGCTCTCGCCCTCCAGTTCGAAGATCAGGGGAATGCTGGCCCCGGCGCGCTGTTCGATTTCCTGGTCGCTGTCGAGAAATTCCCGCCGCAGGATCTGGGCCAGCCGACGGCCGATGGTGGTCTTGCCGGCGCCCATCGGGCCGATGAGGAAGACGCGGAGGGTTGTGGTCAACATGCCGGCGATTGAAGCGAGGACAACTGGGCGCTGGTTTCCAGCAACCGCACGCCCGGTTGTCGCCCCAGTCGTTTGTCAAAAGTGTGCAAATCCAGTCCTTGCCGCTGTGATTGAACCAGAATCACGTAATCGGCAAAGTCCGCCGCTCCTTCGCGATAATACTCGAGCGCCTTGATGGTGGATTCCAGGTCTTGCAACACGAAGGCATCGTTGCCGCAGAGGTGGCTCAATGCGGTCAACAGGGCGGATTTGTTGAAGTGGTAAGCGCTGTCCAGCACCCAGACACATTCCACCAGCACGATGGTCGGCACATGCACCGTGCCGGCTTGTTGCGCCAGGGTCCGGGCAGCATGCACCTGCTCGGGCTGACCGGGATCATCCACCAGCAAGCGAACGAGAATGTTGGTATCGATAGCGATCATGGTCCGCTCCGAGCACGGATCGCTTGTTCCATCTCTTCCAGACTGACGCTGCGTTCGGCCTTGAGCAGGCCAAAAGCGGCTTCGATGCGACGTTCCCGGCGCTCCAAGGCGATCCGGTCATTGTCGATGATGAAAGCCACTTGATCGCCAGCTTGCAGGTTGAGCAGGCGGCGGATTTCAACGGGGATGGTGACTTGACCTTTCAGCGTGATGGTTGAAGTCAGCATGGGTGGAATCACTCAAAATGTTTTACTTTTTTTTATTGTAATGCTTTTTGTTTTTGAATGACATTATAAGTCTTTCTTACCTCGTCAAGATATGACATCGCTCTCCCCCGCCCGATCATCCGCCGGACGCGTTTGCTGGTGGAGAGGAAGTCGACACGATTTTCAGCAAAAAAATCGGCGGGTTTCCCCGCCGATTCTGGATTACCCGACGCCGGGCAGGCTCAACCACCTCCGCCCTGCGGCGTTACGGTGATGGTGATGGTCGGAGCCACGATCTCCGGGCCCACGGTGGAGATGAAGAATTGCACCTGGCTGTCGCCCGTGCCGCCGGTTGCCTGCGCGGTATATAGATCGGACACAACGACGGTCATGGTCGCAATGCCTTGCGCGCCCGTAACCAGCGGGTTGGGCGTGAAGGTGGCTTTCGGGGTGTACAAATCGTCCCGAACCTTGGCTGTGTCTCTTGCCGCCTGCGCGGTAGCCAGGCCCAGTTCGGCTGCGGACACGTTATCCTGAAGCGTCGCATAGGTCGAACATCTCGGATCCGCGCTTGGGTTTGGTTGTATCTCCGATGTCGTAATCGGTGGAGGTCCCGGGTCGACCACCGTAGTTATCTCCAGGAAGCAATCCTTTGATGTACCTGGAGGTGGCACTGGAGTAGTAACATTGAGATCCGAGTTGGCCGCCGCGAAATTATCCAGCGCGTCCTGCGCCGCCTCCACATTCGCCTCGGCAATCTTGACCGCATTCTCCGCCGCCACGAACGCATCATGGTCGGGATCGGTGATCACCGTCTGCACCGACAGCACCTCGGCCGGCAGCGGCGCGGGTGGAGTGCCGCCGTCGAACAGTTGCAGGGTAAATACCTTGGTGATCTCCTCCCCAACCGGCACCGTGAAATTCAGATCGGATTCGGGGATGACAGTCAGGGCACTGCCATCGGCGATGCCCAGATACCAACTCCTGCAGTCGGTGAAGTTGGTGGATTCGGTGGTGGGATTCATCACCGCGCCCGCCGTGCCGCCGTTCGCCTCGACCGTCAGCTTGAAGCACCGACCCAACTGGTTGATCGGGTAATTCATGATGGTCGAAGCCAGACCGTTCGAGTCGAGCTGCACCGTCGCGCCGCCCACATTGTTGGCGACGTTGCCCGAATAGGGCGGACAACCGACCGTGTAGGGCACGGTGAAACCGGTATCAGGCCCCGCAATGAAGGGCGTGTTGACGCTCAACAGATGCAGTCCGGACACGCCGGTCACGATCCAGCCGCCTTCCTGCCCCAGTTGCCCGCCTTCCAGCACCAACTGACAGTTCACCGTCGTACCCGCGAGCGAACTGCCGCTGGTCGGAGTGGAGAAGGTATTGCCACCCTCCACCGGATTGCCGTCCTCTCCCGTGATCGTGAACGTTCCCCGGCCCTGATCGGGATACCCCGTCATCGGATTGTCCATCAACCGGAAGGTGACGAACTTGCCGGGAGCCGGCGGATTGCCAAACTCATCGGCCGCGATCACGCTGATTGCGCGGCTATAGACTCCGGTGGCGAAATTGATGCTGTCGCCATCGCCGAGGGGCAAGGTGTTGAACCGCTGCGCGACGGCACCCGGATAGGGTCCGGTGAAGGTCAGGGATACGATCTGGCCACTGCCGATCGCAACGGTATCCACATCGGTCACCGGTTGCTGGATCCCGTTGTCGACGTTGTTGTCGGCCCGGTCGGCGATCGCCACGATCCCCACCGTGCCCGGCAAGGTCCCGCTGTGCAGGGACGCTGCGGCAACGCCGTTGATGGTCCGGGTATTGACGACCGTGCCTTGCTGCGTGGCGCCCGAAATCGTCACCGCCACCAACTGCTCGCCCCCGTTCGGACGGTTCGGCAACAGTTGCAACTGGACATTATTGGCCGTCGGATTCGGCACCGGCTGCTGGCCATCGTCCAGGACCGCCACCTGGAACTGTTTCACGTCCGTCCGACCCTGGCCGGTGATGTACAAGGGCGTCGCCGGGATGCTGAAGAGGACCTCGGCCGGCAAGCCCGTGCTCGCTCCCGGCCCCACCGTGAGCGTCAGATTGGCCGAGATTTGCTCGCCAGTGTTCGGATCCGGCGCGGATGCCTTCAGCACCACCGTGCCCGGCGTGCCGCTGGAATGGAAATGGGCCGTTACCACCCCGGTGGTGTCTTCAAACGTCAGCCGGCGGAACGCAATGGGAACCGTGGCATCGGGAGGGCAGGTGGCTCCGGTCGGGCACTGCTCGTGCGCCGGATCGCCGTCCAAATAATACAGCGCGCCGCTGGACAAACCCGACACGATATCGATCGCCACGCTCGGCGCCGGGAACAGATTGCCGTTCCTGGTGATCCTGACCGTCAGCGTGTTCGTGAACGGTCCCGATGGATCGGGTCCGAAATCGGAGGGATTGGTTTGCAGAGTCGTCTTGTCGGCGGTGATGCTGACCTGGATTTTTTCAGCATTGGTAAAACCGCCATCACTACCCCCCCCACCGCCGCAACTCGCTAACAACACGCCGATCAGCAACAGACCGAGCAATCGGAATAACCCGCCATTCATCGAAAACACGGAGTGTTCTCCTTAAATTTAGTGACAATCTTTCGAGAAAACCGAAGCCCATCAACGCTCGGCGATCTTGCCTTCCTTGAGAATCTGCGGCGTCACGAAGATCAGCAGCTCGCGCTTGGTGGTCGATTTGGAGTTCTCCTGGAACAGATATCCAAGTAGCGGAATATCACCCAGCAACGGCACCTTATTGTTGTTGGTGGTTCTGTTCTGCTCGAACACCCCACCCAGCACCACCGTCTCGCCGTTGTTCACCAGCACTTGGGTTTCGACCTCGCGCTTGTCGATCGTCGGCTGCGGTCCGGTCGCGGTCGAGACCAACGCCCCCTGCTCGTCCTTCGAAACCTTCAGATCCATCCGAACCCGGTCGTCGGGAGTGATCTGGGGCGTGACTTCCAACTTCAGGAAGGCATCCTTGAACTCGACGTTGGTGCCGCTCTGGCTGACCGTGGCGTAGGGAATCTGCCGGCCCTGCAGGATGGTCGCCTTCTTCAAATCCGCCGTCACCACCCGCGGGTTGGAAATGATCTCGCCTTGGCCTTCCGCCTGCAGCGCCCTCAATTCCAGATCGACCAGATAATCGGCGCCGAGGATCGAGAACGCCAAGCGTTGCGGATTGGTCGCGCCCGAAGGCAAATTCACGCCCAACCGATCAACGAGCGGCGGAATCGTCACCGGATAGGGCTGGCCGGTGGCGATCAGATTCTGCTGGGCGCTGTTGACGATGGTGTTGGTCCCTTCCAGGCTGCCGCTGACGGCGCCGACGGTACTGCCGTTCTGCCCCACGCCCGTCACCCCGAACCGCACCCCGATATCCCGCGCGAAATCGTTGCTGGCGATCACCACCCGCGAATCGATCAGCACCTGCCGGGTCGGGATGTCGAGCTTCGTCACCAGATTGCGCACTTCCACGATTTTGTCGGGCACGTCCTTGACGATCAGGCTGTTGGTCCGTTCGTCCACGGCCACGTCGCCGCGCGACGACAGCATGCTTTGCCCCTTGTCGCCGACCGTCTTCAGCAACGTTTTCAACTCCGATGCCTTGGCGTAATTGACCTGGATGATCTCGGTCCGCAGCGGAATCAGGTCGTCCACCGTCTTGCGCGATTCCAGTTCCAGTTTCTCGCGGGCGGCGATTTCCTCGGTCGGCGCGATGAAGATCACGTTGCCGTTCTGCCGCATCGTCAGGCCTTTGGTGCGCAGGATGATGTCCAGCGCCTGATCCCAGGGCACGTTCTGCAAGCGCAGGGTCAGGTTGCCCTTCACGCTGTCGCTGACCACGATGTTCATGCCGGTGAAATCCGCCAGGATCTGCAGGATCGCCCGCACCTCGATATCCTGGAAATTCAGCGACAGCAGATCGCCCTTGTACTTCTTCTTGGACGGATCGAACATCGCCTCCTTCTCTTCCTGCTCCACGGACTTCTGCGGCGGGCGCACCTCGATCACGTACAGATCGTTGGCTTGATAGGCCAAATACTCGAACGGCGGATTGGGCTTGATGCTCAACCGGGCGTCGCCTCCGCGATTCAGCGCCTCCACGATCGTCACCGGCGTGGCGAAATCGGTCACGTCCAGCCGCCGCTCCTGGCCGCGGGGCAACATCGCGCCCTGAAAATCGGCGACGATCAGATTACCCTCCTGACGCACATCGGTGGTGATGCTGGGATTGGAGAGCTTGACCGTGATCACGCCCTGCCCGGCCGGACCACGCTTGAAGCCGACATCCTTGACATTGCGCGGCCCTCCGGCCGGCAGCGGGGCCTCGGACCGCTTCGGCGCGGCGGCCACCACCGAACTTGTGGGAGTCGCGGCCGGCGTCTTCGGCACCGCCGCCCCGGCATTCTCCAGCGTCAGCAGCACCGCATTGCCCTGCACCTGCACGTTATATGGCACCAGCCGCGCCAGATTCACGGATGCCCGGGTCCGGTCGGAACCTTCCAGCACGCTGATCTTGTCGGCCACGCCGACGTTGATCGCCTGCTGCTTCGCGCTCAGACCGTTGGCCGTGCCGAGAAAATCCAGCACGATCCGCGCTGGATCGTTGATCGTGAAGCTGCTCGGCGGCCCCTTGGGCATCTCCGACAACCGGAACCGGATCTGCAAGCGATTGCCGGCCAGCGGGCTGATGTCGATTGCCTGCAGCACCGGCTGCCGCCCGGCGTCCTCGCCGGCCGCCGCCACCGACTCGTTCCATGAGCCCGCCAGGACGCCCCCCCAGATCAGCCCGACCACCGCCAACCATGGCGGCAGCCACCCTCCGCCCGATCGCCGGTCATGTTGGCCTTCGTTCGTGGACCTGCTCGTCATGACACTTCCCCCTCATCATTGGGTAAGCGACAGAAACGCATCCCGTTCCTGCCAGCATCCGGGCTTATCCGGAACAATCTCCTTCAGATCGATTCGCTGCTCCGTAACACTGGCGATCCGGCCGTGGTTGGTGCCCAGGTAATTTTTTTTCTGAACCCGATGCACGACCCCATCGGGAGCCAGAACCAATGCCCACAATTCGTTGCCGCCGCCCACTCGCAGGGTACCCATCATCTTGAGCGAACCCAGCGAATACTTTTCAAGGTCTTCCCGCACCCGGTTCGGATCGGGGCGCACCGTAGCGGCGCAGGCGCCGCCGTGCTGGGTCCCCCCCTCGGCCACCATCCCCAGTTCCTCGTCCTGAGCGAACGACGCCAGGATAAACGGATCCTTGACTTCCTGCGCGGTATAGGCGAACGGCGTGTAGGGCTTGATTTCCGGCGGCGGGTCAGGTTTTTTGATCGGCGTGGTGCGCTTGGTGGTTTCCACGAACTGCTGCAGATCGGTCATATCCCGCCGGGCGCACCCCCCCAGCACGGCCAGCGCCAGCGCCAGCGCCACGGCGCCGCGCACGCTCATCCCGATGGAACCCCGACGAAATCGCGCGTTCATCTCTTGCCGGCCCCCTTCTGCTGGCCTGCGGCCGGAGCACCGCCCTCGTCCATATAGCGATACGTTTGCAGGGTCGCCTGGATGGTAAGCGGCTCTGTTTTGCCCCCCTTGCCGCTTCCCTTGCCGCCAGCCGCGCCGGTCAGCGTCGCGTTCTCCAGGGTTACGATCCTCGACAGGGCCGCGACCCCGCTCACGAACGCGCCGAACTGATGGTAGGATCCCTTGGCCTTGATGGTAATCGGCTTGGCAGCATAAAAATCCCGCGGCTGCTCGGCCTCGGGCTTGAACAGCTCGAAATCCAGGCCATTTCTCTTGCCGGTGTTGGAGATATCCTCCAGCAGGTCCGGCATCTCCGTACCGGTCGGTAACTGCCGCAACATCACCGCCAGATCGGCTTCCATCTGCTTGAGCTGCGCCCGAAACGATTCCAGATTGGCCGCCACCCGTTGCTTCTCGATGAATTCCTGCCGGAGTTGCTGTTCCTCGTTAGCCACCCGGTCCAGTTCCTGAAGTTGGTCGTTGGTGAAGAAATAATACCCCGCTCCCAGCACGGCGGCGGCGACCAGGACGATCAGAACCACCTTGCCCGCCAGCGGCCATTCACCGGCCTCCCGGAGATCGAAGTCGCTGAGGTTGATCTCGGACAGATTCATTTCTTACCCCCCGCATCCGCCTGCTCCCCGCTCAGCTTGATCGGAACGATCAGCTCGAACACCCGCGCCGGCACGTTGTTGACGTTCCGGGTTTCGATGACCTGCAACACCGGCTCGCCGAACAGCTTGGAATCCCGGATCTTGCGCATGAACTCCGAGATGACGACATCGGAGCGGGCAATGCCGTTGAGCGTCACTTGATTGTTGGCGGTCTTGAAGGCGGTCAGGAAGATATCCTGGGGAATCAACCGAACCAGTCCGTCCAGCATCCGCACCATACCGGGACGGCTGGCCTGCAAAGTCTGGATGACGTTGAGCCGCTCCACCAGCCGGTTTCGGGTTTTTTGCAGTTCCTGGAGTTCCTCGGCCGCTTTCTTCAGCCGGGCGATCTCGCCCCGCAGATAGTTGTTGCGTTCCTGCTGAAATTCGATGCGGCTGGCAATCTCGGCGTGCACCAGGAACACGATACCGGCGGCGACCAGCGCCGCCGCGACCAACATCCCGATCAGCTCGCGCTGACGCAGGGCGCGGCGCGCCTCGCGCCAAGGCAGCAAATTGATGCGCGTCATGTCAGTCGAAACTCCTCAGGGCCAGCCCACCCGCGACCGCCAGCAAAGGTGCCTCGCGCAATAAAACACTGCTGTTCACCCTCGCGGCGCTACCCATGTTCTTGAAGGGATTGGCGACAACCGTCGTGATACCCAACACGTCCGCGACCGTCCGGTCCAACCCCGCGATCATGGCACCCCCACCGACCAAGACGATAGTATCCACATTATAGCGGCCCGATACATACTGGTCGGAGGAAAAAAAGAACTGCAACCCATGGCCGACCTGTTCGGCCAGCATCTGCTTGAAGGGATCCAGGATCGTCGCGGCAAAGTCGTCGGCCACCTGGCCCGCGCGCTTCGCCTGTTCGGCCTGCTCCCGGGGCAAGCCGTAGGCCTCGGCGACCCGGATGGTGAGCTGATCGCAGCCGAATCCCTGCTCGCGGGTGAAAATGATCCGATCATCCTGCAGGATGTAAAGATTGGTGATGGTGGCGCCGATATCGACCAGAGCCGTCAGGCTGTCCCGCGCCTTGCTCAGACTGAGCCCGCCCGTGCCCGCTTTGGGCAGGCCGTCCATCAGCAACCGAAACGCATTCTCCAGCGCGTAGGCCTCCACGTCCACGATCACCGGAACCAGCCCGGCATTCTTGAGTGCGGCTTCCCGCGTGTCCACGTTTTCCTTGCGGGTGGCCACCAGCATGACATCCTGCATGTCGGCGCTGGCCTGGGATGGCCCCTTCACCTCGAAATCCAGATAGATTTCCTCGACGGGATAGGGGATGTACTGAGAGGCCTCGATCGAGATGTTGGTCTCGATGTCGCTCTCCTTGAAATCCGCCGGCATGGGCACGGTACGCGTGATGACGCCCGAGGTCGGCACGGCGACCGCCGCGCGACGCAGGCGAGTGCCGGCGCTGCGGCACGCCCGCTTGATCGCCTCGGCCACCGCGTCGGTATCGGCGGGATTGCGATCTTCCATCATTCCCTCGCCCAGCGGTTCGATGGCGAACGCTTCGACCCGGAAACGTGGTCCGGAACGGCTCAGCTCGATCAACTTGACCGCCGAGGGACTGATGTCGATGCCCAGAAAGGGTTCTTTACGCTTGAACAGAGCCAAGTTACGCTTCCTCAACTGATCAGAGTGAACGAATCAAACCCCGCCCCCATGGAATATAGCAAACAACCCTGTCCGAAACGTCGGGAAGTTCAACCTCACTTAGGCGGAAATTCGAAGCCCGCCGGATTCAGCCGATCCGGTGATACTCCATCCCGCGAGCGCGCGCCCCCGATCCGGCTCCGCGGCGTTTGCACCATCCTCGCCGTCCGCCCGCCGCGACCACATCGCTGGAGTTAGCTCATGACCCACCGTCACCGCGACGCTCATCGACTCAGAATGCTGCTGGCCCAGGAATGCGCCCGAATCATGGCCGAGGAAGGAATTCAGGACTTCCGAACCGCCAAGCGCAAGGCCGCCTTCCGACTGGCGGTCACCGACAAGGGGGCGATGCCGGACAACGCCGAAATCGAGCAGGCCCTGCTCGATTACCAGCGTCTGTTCCATGCCGACCGCCAGGCAATCCGCCTGCGCGGCTTGCGTGAAACCGCCTTGGAGGCCATGCGCTTCCTGGCGCGCTTCCGCCCGAAGCTGGTCGGTTCGGTGCTGAGCGGCACCGCCGGCCCACACGCCCATATCCACCTGCATCTGTTCGCCGATACGCCCAAGGATGTTCTGATGTTTCTGATGGAACGCCGGGTTCCCTTCGAAGCCACGGAGCGCCGTCTCAAGCTGGGTAACGGCGATCACGCCTGCTTGCCGGTCTTTCGCTTCGACGCGGGCGACCATCATATCGACCTCACAGTCTTCGCTCCGCTGGCCGAGCGGGAGGCGCCCCGGAGCCCGGTCGACGGCCGGCCGATGCGGCGGGCGGGCCAAGCCGAGGTTCAGGCTCTGCTGGCCCAGGATCCGCCCTGAGCGCCGCAGAGCGCGATCGCAACACTCTGCGAATCGCACCCGAACCTTCCCCGCCGCAATAGGCCCGGCCGGCTTCACACCTTGGCGGCACTCGGATGGGTATCCACGAAGTGCTTCAACACCAGCTTCAACTGCAGAGCCTTCTGGTCGTGCCCACGTCGGCGCTCCTCCTCGATATCATCCAAAATGATACGCTTGATCATCGGGATGCCTTCCGCCGTATGCACCAGATAGCTGCCCATTTCCAGCGCCGCCATTTCCGGCAGATGTTCGTGCTCGGCGATGGCCTCGATCTCTTCCTCGGTCAGGTCGCTTAGCTCGACGCAATCTTCATAGGACAACATGATGTTCCCTCCTGAGTCGTTCGATGGGTAAACGGTTATCTCGGCAGGCGTGCCGCCGGACGTGGGCGGCTCGCTCCCTAATATTCGACTAATTAAAGGTTAAACCCGGCGGTACGTCCACACAAGCGCAAACCCCATTACTTTTGTTCTTATTGTGGTGCCCGCCCGGCTTGAAATCTACCAGTTCAAGGTATTGTCTTATTTCAATAATGGTTTATCCTTATTTACCTTTGCCCGGGTCTTTGGCTATTGTTGACAAAATAAGCAAATATAACCCATTAAAATCAGTAAAAATGTCCTGTTAAGGAGACGTATCGCCTGGTCGGTACCGATCTGATCGAGAAACCGCGTTCCCGCTCAACCCGGGTAGCCGCGAAGACGGAGGGGAGTTCGTAACCACCACAGGATCGAGGGTCGGCCCGCCACCGTCCGACCAAAGCGCTGTAGCGCGTGCTCTGAACCAGCACACTCGATAAGCCCATAATAATCCTCTCCCAAAGTCTTCGCGGCTACCCCTTTCTTCTTTCGGGGGCCGGTCATTCCGTTCGTGCCGATTTCCAGTTCTGCTCGACGGTACGGTATGTGGTGGGTCTGTGCCCGAGTGACGCGCATCCGCCATCATGATTGCGATGGATTCCCCCCGGCACGGAGCGATATGATTGGCGTTTCCATACACCAATAGCGTCCGTCGCTCCGAATCCGCCATGACCGCCGACCGTATCCCCCCACCCAGCGATCCCTCCTCCCCCTGCGTGGGGGTCTGCGTCATCAACGCGCGGACTCAACTGTGCGATGGATGTTTCCGGACGCTGGACGAAATCGCGGCTTGGTGGGATTACTCTCCCAAGCAAAAGCACGCGGTTCTCGCCAAGCTGGAACAGCGGTTGACACGAATTATGGATGGCACCTTCTTCGACTGATCGATCGACCGCTGGCCAACCTTACCTTTAGCCAGGAGAAAAATCATGCCGCTCTCGGCCCCCGCCGTTCCCCGCCAACTGTTGCACAAGCGCGCCGTCCAGTGCTGGGGCTACCGACGCGACGATGGCCTGTGGGAGATCGAGGGCCGGATGGTGGATACCAAGACTTATTCTTTTCCCAACGAGGATCGGGGCGGCTTTATCCAGGCCGGCGAACCGCTTCATGACATGTGGATTCGCCTGACCGTGGACGGCGAATTCCTGATTCGCGATGTCGAGGCCAGCACCGACGGCTCGCCGTTCGGCCTCTGTCCCGCCATCACCGACCGCTACAGGCAACTCGTCGGCGCGCGCATCGGACCAGGCTGGACCCTGAAGCTCAGGGAACTATTCATGGGTATCAACGGTTGCACGCACATGACCGAACTGCTGGGTCCGGTCGCCACCACTTTTTTCCAGACCGTCTACGGCCAGCGCTACGACGAGGAAGACGCCAAGCCCGCCGCCGAAAGAGCGCCGCCGCCGGTGCTGAATACCTGCCATGCCCTGGCGAACGATAGCCCGGTGGTAAAACAGCGCTGGCCGCTGGCCTATACCGGTCGAGACCGGGAAACGGACAGTCACAGCCGACTGCTGCTGGACGACTGCATCACCTGAACCGACCCCGAGCGATTGGAATCACTGGAATACCGGCGTTCTCAGGCTCAGGCTGACTCCGGTTTCAAGTCCCGCGCCAGCAGGATTTCCACCGCCCGGCGCGGGTCCCGACCGCGGCGCAACACGAGATCCACTTGCTCGGTAATCGGCATTTCCACTTGGTATCGCCGCGCCAGACGCGCGGCTTCCCGTGCCGTGGCCGCTCCCTCCACCACCTGACCGATGGCCGCGCAGGCTGCTTCGGCCGTCTCGCCCCGCCCGATCGCCAGCCCGAAACGGCGGTTGCGCGACTGATCGTCGGTGCAGGTCAGCACCAGATCGCCGATGCCGGCCAACCCCATGAAGGTTTCGCGCCGGCCGCCCACCGCCAGGCCCAGCCGTACCATTTCCGCCAGCCCGCGGGTGATCAGCGCCGCCCGGGCATTGGCCCCGAACCCCAGCCCATCCGCGATACCGGCGGCGATGGCCAGCACGTTCTTGATCGCCCCTCCCAACTCGACGCCGATGACATCGGTACTGGTGTAAGCCCGCAGGTTGGAACCGTGCAACAAGGTCGCCACCCGGCGGGCATGATCCGCGTCCGGCGCGGCGACGGTGACGGCGGTCGGTAACCCCAAGGCGACCTCCCGGGCGAAACTGGGACCGGAGATGACCGCCGCCGGCCAGGCTTCGCCCAGCACCTCCGCCGTGACCTCGTGCAGAAAACGACCGCTGCCATGCTCCAGTCCCTTGGTGGCCCAAGCGAAACCGGCGGTCGCCGGCAGGCAGGCGCGCAGCCGGATCAGAGTCTCCCCATAAGCCTGACTGGGCACCGCCGCCAACGCCAGTTCGACTCCGGCGAGCGCCTCGGTCAGATCGGCGCCGACCGACAGGGAGTTCGGAAATGGGATACCCGGCAGATAGCGGCGATTTTCCCGCTCCCGGCGGAGCGGCGCGACTTCCCCGGGGTCATGACCCCACAGCCGCACGGCGTGGCCGTTGCGAGCCAGTAGCAGCGCCAGCGCGGTTCCCCAGGAACCGACGCCCAGCACGGCGACCTCGGCGGCGATCATCCCTCAGTGAGTCTGGGCCGTGGTCGTCGCCGCGGCCTGCGCCTGCTGTTGCTGCAACCGCTGCAGGTAAAGACCGTCGAAGTTGATCGGATTGAGCAGCAGCGCCGGGAATCCGCCCTTGCCGATCAGCGAGGCCAGTTCCTCGCGGGCGAAGGGAAACAGAATGTTCGGACAGAACGCATGCAGCATGTGCCCCATCTGCGCGTCCTCGAAACCCCGCAGAGTGAACAGGCCACCCTGCTGGATTTCGGCCAGGTAAGCGGTACGCTCGCCGAGCTTGGCGGTAACGGTCAGGGTCAGCACCACTTCGAACAGATCCTCGGTCAGCGGTGTGGCGCCGCTTTCGAGGCGTACCTCGGTTTGCGGCTGCCACTGCTCGGTGAAAATCATGGGGGAATTGGGTGTCTCCAGGGATACATCCTTCAGGTAGACTTTTTGGATTTCGAAGTGCTGGGGAATCTGCTGTTGCTCGCTCATGCGCAATGCCTTGTCTGAGAGGGTGTGATGGGTTGAATGACGATGGAAACAGCCGCCGGCGCCAGGCTCGCTTCAGTTCTTCAGCAACGGATCCAGCTTGCCGCGCTGCTCCAGCGCGAACAGATCGTCGCAGCCGCCGACATGCCGGTCACCGATGAAGATCTGGGGCACGGTATCGCGGCCGGTTCGCCGAGCGATCTCGTCCCACAACCGAGGCTCGCGATCGACGTCCAGGACCGTGTAACTCACTCCCTTGCTGTCCAGCAACGCCCGGGCGCGCCGGCAATACGGGCAATAGTCGGCCGAATACATGACGATGTTCGACATGATCGAATCCGGTCGACGATCAGGATTTCTTGCGGCTGACCGGCAGATGGGCGTCCGCCCAAGCCAGCAGGCCACCGTTCAGACTGTAGGCCGCGGTGATGCCGTTCTTCTTGAGCAGGGCGCAAGCCGACTGCGAGGCGGCACCGGTGCGGCAGTAAACAATGATCGGCTTGTCGCCGGCCTTGGTCAGTTCGCCCAGCCGTTCCTTGAGCGCGGCGAACGGGATATGGCGAGCCTGAGGAATATGGCCTTCCTTGTACTCGCCCCCATCGCGGATGTCCACGACCCAGGCATCCCGATCATTGATCAGGCGCAGGGCTTCGGTGGCGTTGAGGGTGCTGACTCCACGCATCTTGCGCAGGATCTCGCTCCCGACCAGCATGCCCAGGATGGCGAACAGGGCCAGGAACAACAACCAGTTGTGCTGGGCAAATTCGGCAAAATCGCTCATGACGTTCCTTAGTGATTGGTTCGATTCATCGAACGGTTGGCCCGATCACCCGCCTTCCCGACGCCCAGTTGCCACAGAATCCTCTCCGCCGGGCAGAATTGGGTGAAACCGCTCTGGAACAGGTTCAGGCCCACGAAAGCGGCGAACCACAACCAGTGGTCGCTGTGGTGGAGCGGACTGGCCGGCGCTCCTAGCAACAGTGAAATCAGGATGAAGGAGCCGGCCATGATCCGAATGATCCGTTCGCTGTTCATGAATTGATCTCGATCGAGAAATGGTGGATTTAGAGATTTAGAGATTGAGATATCGAGCCATCGAGAACGGATCGAACGGAGGCGAGGCCGGCGACCGGTCCGCGCGCGCGGTCAGCCCCGCGCGCAGAAGACGTCCCGCATCATGCCGATCAGGCGCAACGTGCGAGCGTCTCCCACCCGATAATAGACCCGGTTGGCGTCCTTGCGACAGGTCAGGATGCCCTTGTCGCGCAGGATGGCCAAATGTTGGGAAATATTACTCTGGGACGTGCCGACATGCTCGACGATCTCCTGGACGCTGACCTCCTGGTCGCCCAAGATGCAGAGGATCTTGAGCCGTAGCGGATGCGACATCGCCTTGAGGGAGCGGGATGCCCGCTCGATGTCCTCGTCGCGGGTGATCAGGAAATCCATCGCCGGATGACCGGCGCCGGCGCCGTCCCGCGTCATGCCAGCACACTCATTGCGCACCATGGATCCAACAACGCGTTATCGAGGAATTTCGCGAATTAGCATAGCTTAATATAGCGATATTGAGAAGTTGCGCGCGCCGCCCGCGCCGCGAATGCGGGAACGCGACTGGCGAAATCGGCCGGCCGGGCGTATGATCACGCGGCAAAATTTCCATATGATTTAAGCGTATCACCCCACCGCCGGCCCCCGCGCCGAACCCGATAGCGACAGCGATCACCCTGAACTGAGGAGGCATCAGAATGTACAAGATCGTGCTCATCCGCCATGGCGAAAGCCAGTGGAACAAGGAAAACCGCTTCACCGGCTGGATCGACGTGGATCTGTCCGACAAGGGCCGCGAGGAGGCCAAAAAAGCCGGACAAACGCTTAACAGGGAAGGCTATGTCTTCGACGTAGCCTATACTTCGGTGCTCAAGCGCGCCATCCATACCCTGTGGACCGTGCTGGACGAGATGGACCTGGCGTGGATTCCGGTACACCGGAGCTGGCGCCTCAACGAGCGCCACTACGGCGCCCTGGCCGGCCTGAACAAGTCCGAAACCGCCGCCAAGCACGGCGAGGAGCAGGTCAAAATCTGGCGGCGCAGCTTCGACATCCCACCGCCGGCGCTGGAGCCGAGCGACCCGCGCTTCCCCACCAACGACCCGCGCTACGCTGGCCTCGACCCACGCGTGCTGCCGGCCACCGAGAGCCTCAAGACCACCATCGACCGGGTACTGCCGTTCTGGCACGACGTCCTGGTGCCGACCATCCGCTCCGGCAAGCGGGTAGCGATCGCGGCCCATGGCAACAGCCTGCGGGCGCTGGTCAAGTACCTCGACGACATGTCCGACGAGGCGATCATCGCCTTGAACATTCCGACCGCCGTACCGCTGGTCTACGAACTCGACGCCAACCTGCGGCCGATCAAGAAGGGTGGCCAGTATCTGGCCGATCCTGAGGAACTCAAGAAACTGATGGACGCCGTCGCCAACCAGGGCAAAGCCAAGTAAGCGTTCCTCGCATTATCCTCGCGACCGGCGCCGAATGCAGAATTTGGTGTCCGGTCGCCATCCCACCGCTTCCGGCGATTCCATCCAAAATTACCCTTCTGGCCTCGCAATTTCCGGACCCGGTCCGTTGTCTTATGCGGAAGGTCGTTCGAGGTATCCGAAATTTCCCTGTCGCGATCGAAGGATGTCTGGAGTGAAGATGAAGGTTGCAACCCGACACGGTCTGGCGCTGGCCTTGAGTTTTCTGGCGGGTGTTTCCCTGACCGCCGTGCATGCCGTCTGGGCCGAGAAGGAAACGGCCCCGGAACCCAAGCTGCCGTTGGACGAGTTGCGCGCGTTCACCGGCGTGCTCGACGCCGTCAAGCAGGATTACGTGGAGCCGGTCAAGGACAAGGACCTGCTGGAAAATGCCATTCGTGGCATGCTGAGCAATCTCGATCCGCATTCCGCCTATCTGGACGCGGAGGCGTTCCAGGATTTGCAGATCGGCACGTCCGGGGAGTTCGGCGGGTTGGGCATCGAAGTCGGGCAGGAAGACGGTTTCATCAAGGTCATCGCGCCGATCGATGACACTCCCGCTCAAAAGGCCGGCATCCGCGCCGGCGACCTGATCATTCGGCTGGACGATACCTCGGTCAAGGGCATGCCCCTGTCGGATGCGATCCAGCGGATGCGCGGCAAACCGAACACGCCGATCACCCTGACCATCGTCCGGGAAGGCGTGCGAAAACCGCTCAAGATCAAGCTGGTCCGGGAAATCATCCAGGTCAGGAGCGTCAAGAGCCGCTTGCTGGAGCCCGGCTTCGGCTACCTGCGGATCACCCAGTTCCAAGCCAAGACCGCCCCCAATCTGCGACAGTCTCTTCAGGAACTCGAACAGCAGAACAAGGGGCCCCTCAGGGGCTTGGTGCTCGATCTGCGCAACAATCCGGGAGGGGTGCTGAACGGCGCGGTGGACGTGGCCGACGATTTCCTCGAGGACGGCGCCATCGTTCAGACCAAGGGGCGCGGCAACGGCTCCGATCAAAGTTACAAAGCCACGCCGGGCGATCTGCTGAAGGGCGCGCCGATGGTGGTACTGGTCAACAGCGGGTCCGCTTCGGCCTCGGAAATCGTCGCCGGCGCGCTTCAGGATCACCGGCGGGCGCTCGTTGTCGGCGAGCGCACGTTTGGTAAAGGATCGGTGCAGACCATTCTTCCGCTGGGCAACGGCACGGCGGTCAAGCTGACCACCGCCCGTTACTATACGCCGAACGGCCGCTCCATCCAGGCCGCCGGCATCGAGCCCGACATCAAGCTAAAATCGCTCAAGATCGGAGCCGACGACGGCGCCGACCCGGAATTCATCAAAGAATCCGACCTGACCGGCCACCTGCGCAACGACCGCGAGGACAAAGCCGACGGCAAGCAACCGGATAGCGCGCCCGAATCCAGGACGCCCGGCCCCGATGGAAATCTGGCGCAAAGCGACTACCCCTTGTACGAAGCCCTGAATCTGCTCAAGGGCATGGCCCTGTTGCAAAACCGCAAGAGCGGCTGAACGCCGGCTTGTGGCCCTCGTCCGCCCCAAATGAAGGAGAAGCCGTCCATGGCCACCGTCCTCGTACCGCTTGCCCAAGGCTGCGAAGAACTGGAAGCCGTCACCATCATCGACCTGCTGCGCCGCGCCGACATCACGGTGGTCGTCGCCGGCTTGGAGGCCGGGCCGATCACCGCCTCGCGCGGGGTCTTGCTCGTGCCGGAAACCACCTTGGACGAGGTCTCAGACGGGGATTTCGACATGGTGGTACTGCCCGGCGGGCTGGGCGGCGCTCAGCGGCTGGAGGCCGACCAACGGATTGCGATGCTGCTGCGGCGGATGGCGGAACAGGGCCGCTACGTCGCCGCCATTTGCGCCGCGCCCCGCGTGCTGGCCAGCGCGGGCCTGCTGAAAAACCGCGAGGCCACCGCCTACCCGGGCATTCTCGACGGGCAGGCCGACATTCGACCGAGCAGCGCCGCGGTGGTGCGCGATGGAACCTTCATCACGTCGCGCGGCCCCGGCACGGCGATGGATTTTGCCTTGGCGCTGATTGAAATTCTGTGCGGCCGCGAGCGGCGTGACACGGTCGAGGCTGCGTTGCAGCGGCCCTGAGCCTCCAATCCTCCAACCCTCTCGCATGGACCCATCGAGGAGAGGTCGGGCGAAAGGAACCGGCTTCAGGCATCCGTGGGCCAGGCACCGATCAGCAAGCCGACCCCAATCCCGCCCAATAGCCAGATCGGCAGGGGCGCATTCCAGAAGCTGACCGACTGCTGGGCATCAAACCCCAGCAGCACCGCCGCGCTAATCAGCAGCGCCGCGCCAACCCGCGCATGAAACGCGCGTCGGTTGGCCCGCCGCGCTTCCCGCCGCAACTGCGCCATTTCCTGTTTCTGCAATTGCACCGTCAGTTCGCCGCCATGCGCCTTGCGGAGCAGGCCGTAAATCAAATTCGGCAAATCCGGGGTCTGATCGGCCCAGCGCGGAATATAGTACTTGATGCGATTGAACACCGAACGCGGCCCGACCCGGTCCCGCATCCAGCTTTCCAGAAACGGCTTGGCGGTTTTCCACAAATCCAGCTCGGGATCGAGTTGCCGACCCAGCCCCTCGATGTTGAGCAGGGTCTTCTGCAGCAGCACCAGTTGCGGCTGCACTTCCATGTTGAAGCGGCGGGCGGTCTGGAACAGCGTCAGCAGGAAACCGCCGAAGGAGATGTCCTTGAGCGGCCGGTCGAAGATCGGTTCCGATACGGTACGAATGGCCGACTCGAACTCGTCCACCCGGGTTTCCGCCGGCACCCAGCCGGATTCGATATGCAGTTCCGCCACCCGGCGGTAATCGCGGTGGAAAAACGCCAGAAAATTTTCGGCCAGATAGTGTTGGTCGGTGGGATTCAGGGTGCCGATGATGCCGAAATCCACCGCGATATAGCGGGGATCGGCCGGATCGTCGGCATTGATGAAAATATTGCCGGGATGCATGTCGGCATGGAAGAAGCTGTCGCGAAACACCTGGGTAAAGAAAATCACCACCCCCCGTTCCGACAGTTTTTTCATATCCACGCCACGCCGCCGCAATTCGGCGATGTCGCCCACCGGAATACCGCGAATCCGCTCCATCACCAACACGTTGCGGCGGGTTTCCGGCCAGAACACCTCGGGCACGTACAGGATCGGCGAACCTTGGAAATTGTGCCGCAACTGACTGGCGTTGGCCGCTTCGCGAACCAGATCCAGTTCGTCGAAGATGGTCTTCTCGTACTCCGCCACCACCTCGACCGGCCGCAGCCGGCGGCCCTCCTTCCAGTAGCGCTGGGCCAGGCTGGCGATGATGTACAGCAATTCCACGTCGCGGCGGATGATTTTTTCGATACCCGGTCGCAACACCTTGACGACCACCTCCCGGTCGTTCGACAACCGGGCGGCATGGACCTGGGCGATGGAGGCGGACGCCAGCGGCTGGGCATCGAAGTCGGCGAACGCCGTCTCCAGCGGCTGACCGTAGGCTCTCTCGACGATGGCCCGCGCCTGTTCGCCGGGAAACGGCGGCACTTGGTCCTGCAACTTGGCCAGTTCCAGGGCGATGTCGTCCGGCAGCAGATCGCGGCGGGTGGACAACATCTGGCCGAACTTGACGAAGATCGGTCCCAGATCCTCCAGCGCCAGCCGGATGCGGGCGCCGCGCGCCAGCGTCGATTGCGGGCGGTCCACCCAGTTCCATGGCAGCAGATGGCGTAGAAATCCGACCGGCCGGAACAGATGGGTGGCAAGGATGATATCGTCCAGGCCATGGCGCACCAGCACCCGGTTGATGTGCAGCAACCGCAGCAGTTGGGCCGGACCGAACATGCCGTCTTCGCGCCTCGGCGGAGCGCGGGACTAGGCCGGATCGCCGGCGGCCACGCGCCGGCGCAGGCGTTCGATCCGCGCCGCCAGCCGGTCGGCGTCCTCGCGCAAGACATCCACGGCGCTCAGAAACCGTTCGACCGCCGGCCGGGGCGGCAGCGCCCGCAATTCCTGTTGCAAATACTCGCCGCCGTCGCGCAGCAGAATATCGGAGGTTCGCCGGCTCCAGGCGCGGAAACCGCGCCAGAGCTTGCCCAGTTGATGGGCGGCGACATCGCCGACCACCTTCGAAAGCTGCTCTTCCCAGTCGACGTCCAGCTGCGCCAGGATCTCCTGAAACTCCCGGCCCACGGCAGGATCGCCCTCGACTGCGATGTCGTCGCCGGCCGATCGATGCCCGCGCCACCGTCGGGCCAGCGCCAGCGGCGCACCGCGTATCCGTACCGTCGGTTCCCCGTCGTACCGGTCAACGACCCGGATACCATCAATTCCGGGCAGCAAGTAGAAAGTCAAACCCAACCCCTCCGGCTCGATGGCGATGACAGTACCGTTCAATCCGGCCAGTCGAGGCGATATCTCGGGGTCGAGCCGCAAAATCTGATTGAGCGCGGTCTCCAACCCGGCAGCGATGACAGGGAGCGTCAAAAGGAACTCCTTGGAACAGCGACGACGACGGCGCGTCGGGGGGCGCGGGCGCGGTTCAGAACTTGTAACCGCGATGCACCGCGACGATGCCGCCCGTCAGATTGAAATACCGGCAGCGCTCGAACCCGGCTTCCTCCATCATCCGCAGCAAGGTGTCCTGATCCGGATGCATGCGGATGGACTCGGCCAGATAGCGATAGCTGGCGGCGTCGCCGGCCACCAGCCTGCCCAGCACCGGCAGCACCGCGAACGAATACAGGTCGTAGGCCGGCTTCAGCCCCGGCGCGATCGGATGGGAAAACTCCAGGATGATCGCTCGCCCGCCCGGCTTGAGCGCCCGGCGCATCGCCACCAGCGCTCGTTCCTTATAGGTCACGTTGCGCAGCCCGAAGGCGATGGCGATGCAATCGAAGGTGTTGTCGGCGAACGGCAGTTGCTCGGCGTCGGCCCGCACGTAGGCGATGTTGCCGACCGCGCCCTCGTCGATCAGTCGCCGACGTCCCTCGCTCAACATGCTGGCGTTGATGTCGGACAGCACCACCAACCCCTTCGGCCCCACCAGGGGCAACAGCCGGCTGGTCAGATCCCCGGTACCGCCGGCCAGATCCAGCACCCGTTCTCCGGCCCGCACGCCGCTGACGCTCACCGCGAACCGCTTCCACAGCCGGTGCACGCCCAGCGACATCAAATCGTTCATCACGTCATACTTGCCGGCGACGGAATCGAACACGCCCGCGACCTTGCGGGCTTTCTCGTCGGCGGCCACCCTCTGATAGCCGAAGTGCGTCGTTTCAGGATGTTCCATGTTTGGCGGACGCCTCACAATAATGGGGTGCGGGGAATCAAATCTGGCGCTGGTGGCCAGCCTCGGCCAGGCGGCGCAGATAATCCCGCCAGTTACTCTCCTGATTCATGCCCAGTTCGTGGAGGATGTTCCAGGAATACAGGCCGGTCGAGTGACCATCGTCGAACACCAGCCGGACGGCGTAATGGCCCACCGGCTCGATGGCCGTGATGTTGACCGTTTCCTTGCCGATCACCAGCGTCCCCGTGCCGGGACCGTGGCCCCGCACCTCGGCGGAGGGTGAAAACACCCGCAGGTACTCGCAGGGCAACTCGAAGCGGGCACCATCCTCGAAAGCCACTTCCAGAATCCGGGACACTTGGCGTAGCTTGATTTCAGTCGGGTGGATGCTCATGGCCGGGCCTCACAGAATATAGCGGGTCAGATCTTCGTCCTTGATCAGTTCGCCCAAGTGTGCGTCCACATAGGCACAATCCACGGTCACGGTCTGACGGGCGCGATCGGGCGCCTCGAAGGAAATGACCTCCAGCAACCGCTCCATGACCGTGTGCAACCGGCGGGCGCCGATGTTCTCGGTCCGCTCGTTGACCTGATAGGCAACCTCGGCGATGCGCCGCACCCCGTCCGCGGTGAATTCCAGCCCGACCTCCTCGGTCTGGAGCAGCGCGGCGTACTGTTCGGTCAGCGATGCGTCGGGCTCGGTCAGAATCCGTACGAAGTCCTCGGTGCTCAGGGCGCTCAGTTCCACCCGGATCGGCAATCGGCCCTGCAATTCGGGAATCAGGTCGGAGGGCTTGGCCAGATGGAACGCCCCAGAGGCGATGAACAGGACATGGTCGGTCCGCACCATGCCGTACTTGGTCGAGACCGTGCAGCCTTCCACCAGCGGCAGCAAATCCCGCTGGACGCCCTCGCGCGACACGTCCGGACCGCCGTACTCGCCACGCTTGGCAACCTTGTCGATCTCGTCGACAAACACGATGCCGTTCTGCTCGACCGCCGCCAATGCCCTGAGCTTGAGTTCCTCCTCGTTGATCATCTTGGCCGCTTCTTCCTCGCGCAGCAGCTTGAGGGCGTCCCTGACCTTGAGCTTGCGGGTCCGGGTGCGGCCGCTGGTCAGATTTTGGAACAGGCTCTGCAACTGGCTGGTCATTTCCTCCATGCCGGGCGGCGCCATGATCTCCACCCCAACCGGCCGGACCGATACTTCGATCTCGATCTCCCGGTCGCCCAGATCGCCGTGGTTGAGGCGCTCGCGCATCTTCTGCCGGGTGCCGGAATGATCCGGGGACTGCGGTTCGTTGGCGAAACCGACGCCGCGCGGCCGCGGCAGCAACACGTCCAGCACCCGCTCGTGGGCCGCTTCCTCGGCGAGATGCTGCACCTTGTGCATCTCCTCCTCGCGCACCATCTTCACCGCCCCGTCCATCAGGTCGCGGATGATGGATTCCACATCGCGGCCCACGTAGCCGACCTCGGTAAACTTGGTGGCTTCCACCTTGATGAAGGGGGCGTTGGCCAACTTGGCCAACCGCCGGGCGATTTCGGTCTTGCCCACTCCGGTCGGGCCGATCATCAGGATGTTCTTGGGGGTGATCTCGTTGCGCAGTTCGGGGTTCACCCGCATCCGCCGCCAGCGGTTCCGCAGGGCGATCGCCACGGCGCGCTTGGCGGCGTCCTGGCCGATGATGTGTTTGTCCAGTTCCTGGGCGATTTCTCGGGGGGTCATATCCGACATGGCGAGGCTACCATCCACGGGTGAAGCGAAAACAGTACGGCGGGTACGCCGGACGTGCCTGCCCGGTCATTCACCCGCCAGCTCTTCGAGAGTCAGATTCTCGTTGGTGTATATGCAGATGCCGGCGGCGATTTTCAAGGCCTGCTCGACGATGGTCCGCGCGTCGAGGCTGGTATGTTCCAGCAGGGCCTGGGCCGCGGCCTGGGCGTAGGCACCGCCGGAACCGATCGCCGCCAAGTCGCGTTCCGGCTCGACCACATCGCCGTTGCCGGACAGGATGAGCGTGGTGCCGAGGTCGGCGACGATCAATAACGCCTCCAGCCGTCGCAACAACCGGTCGGTGCGCCAGTCCTTGGCCAGTTCCACGGCGGCCCGGGTCAGGTTGCCACCGTGTTTTTCCAGCTTGGCCTCGAAGCGCTCGAACAGGGTGAAAGCGTCGGCGGTGCCGCCCGCGAAACCGGCGATAATCTTGTTCTGGTAGAGCCGCCGCACCTTGCGGGCATTGCCCTTCATCACGGTGCCGCCCAGCGTGACCTGTCCGTCGCCGCCGATCACGACCCGGCTGTTGCGACGGACGGCCAGAACCGTCGTTCCATGCAATGATTCCATATCGGTGCCTCGAATTGTTGCGCGGAATTGTACACAATTAACGGTCATGAAAATTGGGGCGACGACGGAATCATCAAGGTTGCCGCCAAAAAAAAGCCCCAGTTACAAGGGGGAATGGAACCGGGGCGAATGCGATATCCGGTTTGACCAACCGGACATGGTCCGCTCAGGGAGGGAAGCGGACAGGCGTAAGGGCTTACGCTTGATGAGTGAGATAATGGCGATTCGAAAAAGTTCCATCAGCACATCAACGCGAGCGCTGGTACGTCCCCACCAGCTCGGTGCTGGCCAGGACATGCCCTTTCATCGCCTGTTCCAGGCCCGCCTTGGCGGGCTTGCCCAGATCGGGCAACACCATGTCCAGAGCGTAAAGCTTGTGGAAGTAGCGGTGGCGCCCGATCGGCGGACACGGGCCGCCGTAGCCGGTGCGCCCCCAGTCGTTCATCCCCTCCCGCGTTCCCGGCGGCAGATCGCGAACCGCGACTCCTTCGGGCAATTCCGCCGCCGTGGGCGGAATGTTGTACAGCACCCAATGAACCCAGGTCATGCGCGGCGCCGCGGGGTCGGGCGCATCCGGATCGTCCACGATCAGGGCCAAACTTTGGGTCCCGACCGGCAGGCCCGACCAGCGCAGCTCCGGCGACACATCCCGGCCGTCGCAGGTCAGACGGGCCGGCAGGGAACCATTGTGAGTAAAGGCGGGGGAAGCGAGGGTCAGCGTCATGGAAGCCTCCGTCGATAATCACAAACCTCATCTGGTTTGGCCGCGAAGCCGTTACCGGCTTAAGTCGGTTCGGCCAGGGATTCGCGCTTGAATCCCGCCGTCGCGACGACTTCGGCATGGAGATCATGCTCGTCGGCCGCCACGATCCGCACCGCGACAAACTCGCCAACCGTCAACTTCGCGCCATCTTCAATATACACCACCCCATCGATCTCCGGCGCATCGGCGGTGGACCGGCCGACCGCCCCTCCTTCCTCATCGACAGCGTCTACCAGCACGGTCAAGGTATTACCGATCTTGCGGCGCAAGCGTTCGGCGCTGATCGTCGCCTGAAGTTCCATCAACCGAGCCCATCGTTCCTGCTTGATCTCCTCGGGCACCGGATCGGGCAGGACATTGGCGGCGGCTCCGTCCACCGGCGAATAGCTGAAACAGCCAACCCGATCCAGTTCCGCCGTCGCCAGAAACTCCAGCAACTGTTCGAAATCGGCCTCCGTCTCGCCGGGAAAGCCGACGATGAAGGTGCTACGCAGGGTCAGATCGGGGCAGATCTCCCGCCAGCGGCGGATGCGCGTCAAGGTATCGCCGGTATTGGCCGGCCGCTTCATGGCCTTCAAAATTCGCGGGCTGGCGTGTTGGAGCGGCACGTCCAGATAGGGCACCAGCCTGCCTTCCGCCATCAGCGGGATGAGTTCATCCACGTGCGGATAGGGATAGACGTAATGCAACCGCACCCACGCGCCGAGTTCGCCCAGGGCGGCGGCAAGCGAGGTTAAATGAGTTTTAACCGGCCGGCCGTTCCAGAAACCCGTGCGATAGCGCACGTCCACCCCGTAGGCGCTGGTATCCTGGGAAATGACCAGCAGTTCCCTGACCCCGACCCGAACCAGGGTCTCGGCCTCCCGCAGTACCTCGCCGACCGACCGGCTGACCAGATCGCCGCGCAATTGCGGAATGATGCAGAAGGCGCAGCGGTGGTTGCAGCCTTCGGAAATCTTCAGGTAGGCGTAATGCCGCGGCGTGAGCCTGATGCCCTGCGGTGGCACCAGGTCCAGGAATGGGTCGTGCGGCCGGGGCAGATGGGTATGGATGGCCGAAAGCACTTCCTCGCAGGCATGCGGTCCGGTGACGGCCAGCACGCTCGGGTGCAGGTCGCGCACGATATTTCCCTTTGCGCCCAGACAACCGGTCACGATCACCTTGCCGTTTTCGGCCAGCGCCTCACCGATAGCGTCCAGGGATTCGGCCACTGCCGCGTCGATGAAACCGCAGGTGTTGACCACGACCAGATCCGCCGCCTCGTAGGTCGGCGCCATACCGTAACCTTCGGCTCGCAGTCGGGTCAGAATTTGTTCGGAATCCACCAGCGCCTTGGGGCAACCGAGGCTGACAAAGCCGATCCTGGGCTCGCGTTCGTGATTCATCGGATTTTCCAGACAGGGTGGGGCTCGAAGGGAACGAAATGCCAGAGGAACGGCCGGGCCGATGGGAACCGGCGCGCGCCACCTTGCGCGCCGATCCCTAAACTGGTTATATTACACAAGTTTAGTAACCCATCCGCCATTCGTAATCGCGCTGGCGACGGCGCGCCACCGATCGGTCAACCGCATTCACAAGGTTTCCTCCGTCATGAAGAAAGGCATCCATCCCCAGTACCGCGAGGTCGTGTTCCAGGACATCTCCACCGACTTCTCGTTCCTCACCCGATCCACCATCTCCACCAAGGAAACCATCAAGTGGACCGATGGCAAGGAATACCCGCTGGTGAAAGTGGAAGTATCCAGCCACTCCCATCCGTTCTACACCGGCAAGCAGAAGATCGTCGACACCGCCGGCCGCGTCGACCGCTTCCGTCGAAAATACGGCCTGTCTTGAAGTTCCCCGGCTCGACCGTCGGAAGGCATCCTCGGGATGCCTTTTATTTTGCCCGCGTCTCCCGTCTGCCGGGAGGATTTTGCCGCAAAGCGGCATAATAAGGTATGATTTCAGGGGTTTTGAAAATGATGCATAAGACGATGATAAATGTCGGAATGCCGCTGATGTAATCTCAACACGACAGCGGAGGCCAAGCCCCGTTCCGACCCTTGCCACCCTACTCCTGGAGGTTACTGCATGACAACGATCACCTTTAAGGATGACGCCAACGGAAAAGCGGTGCGGATGCCGGTGCTGGAACCAATCTACGGCGCTCCCGTGGTGGACATCGGTAGACTGGCCAAGGAATTCGGTTATTTCACCTACGACCCCGGTTTCATGTCTACCGCCAGTTGCCAGAGCACCATTACCTACCTGGACGGCGACAAGGGCGAGCTGCTGTACCGCGGCCATCCGATCGAGCAGTTGGCCGAGCAATGCAACTTCCTCGAAGTTTGTTATTTACTGCTTTACGGAGAGCTACCCAACGTCGAAAAGAAGCAGATTTTCGAGACCAGCATCGCCCGACATAACCGGATTCGCGAGAATCTTCGCCGTTTTTTTCATGGTTTCAACCACGATGCCCATCCGATGGCGATGATGATGGCCGTGGTCAGTTCGCTATCGGCATTCTTCCATGACCGGCTCAATATTCAGGATCCGGAAGACCGCATGGTCACCGCCCGCCGGCTAATCGCCAAGATGCCGACCATCGCCGCCGCCTGCTACAAGCACAGCATCGGCGATCCCTCGATCTATCCCCGCGACGACCTGAGCTACACCGGTAATCTGCTTTACATGATGTTCAGCCTCCCCGGCAAGCGTTACGAGGTGAGTCCCGTGGCCGAGCGGGCGCTGGATATACTGTTTACCCTGCACGCCGACCACGAACAGAATGCTTCCACATCCACCGTGCGGTTGGCCGGATCATCCGGCACCAATCCTTACGCGGCGGTCGCCGCGGGCATCGCCTGCCTGTGGGGTCCGGCGCACGGTGGTGCTAACGAAGCGGTGATCCGGATGCTGGATCGGATCGGCGATGCGTCGAACATCGACAGCTTTATCGCCAAGGTCAAGGACAAGAACAGCGGCGTGCGGCTCATGGGTTTCGGCCATCGGGTTTACAAAAGCTTTGACCCTCGCGCCAGGATTATCAAGGACGTCTGCCACCAGGTGCTGGAAACCATGGGGCACGATCCGCGTCTGGATCTGGCGATGCGTTTGGAGGAAATCGCCCTCAGCGATCCCTACTTCATCGAGCGCAAGCTGTATCCCAACGTGGATTTCTACTCCGGGATCATCTATAGCGCATTGAAGATTCCGGTCGAGATGTTCACGGTGATGTTCGCCATCGCCCGTACCGCGGGCTGGATCAGCCACTGGATCGAGATGATCACCGACAAGGATCAGAAGATCGGCCGACCACGCCAGCTCTACGTCGGCTCGGCCAAACGCAACGTGGTGCCGTTGGCGGAGCGCGGCTGACCGCCATCTGCCGAACGAAAAGGGCGATCCGCTCTGGATCGCCCTTTTTTGATGCCCGGTTACTGGCCTGCAAAAACCACGGACCGTGCTAAATCCGGCGCTTGGCGTTTTTCTGCTTGGAGATGTTCGGTGATTCGACACGGGCAACCTTGGTCGCCGCCGGCCTCCTGTCCGCCTTGTCCGTCTTGGCCACCCTGTCCGTCTTGGCCACCCTGTCCGTCTTGGCCGCCACGACGGGCACCGCTTTGCCCCTCTGATTCTTGCCCATCGCCAATCCGGATGCCGGTTTGGCCGCCGCCACGGCCGGTTTGCCGTGCGCTTTGACGGCGACGGCGGTCTTGGTCCGGGTTGAATCCGCCTTGACCGACATTGCCGGTCCCCGCTTCCCCGCCAACGCCGGCCGAACCATCGCCACGCGCGTCGCCGGCGTCGTAACCGGCTCCTGTCGGACCATGACCGGCACGGGTTCCGACTGTACGGGTGGGCGCGGCGCCAAGCCGTAATGGGCGAAGCCGTAATCGAGCAGGGCGCGCGCATCCTGCCACAGGGTTCCACTGTTGGGGCTGTTGAGAATCGCCACGATCAGTCGGACCCCGCCGCGATCCACTTCGCCGACGAAACAACGCCGGGCCTTGAGAGTAAAGCCGGTCTTGCCGCCGCGCGAGCCCTCGTAGGAAGCCAGAAGGCGGTTGTGGCTGACCACCGGGATCATTCGCCAGTCGCCGTACAGGCCCTGACCCGACTCGATCCGCAAGGCCGCGCTGCGGGTACCGACGATATCGGCGAACATCGGATGATTCATCGCCTGGCGAAAAATCAGCGCCAGATCGTAGGCGGTCGAGTAATGGTCCTCGTTTGGCAGGCCGTGCGGGTTCATGAAATGACTGTCGCGCGCGCCGATTTGCGAGGCTTTGGCATTCATCAACTCGGCAAAACCGGGAATCGAGCCACCCGCCGCCTCGGCCAGGGTTTCGGCGGCGTCGTTGCCCGATTTGAGCATCAAACCATACAGGAGATCCTGCGTCAGGGCGGCTTCGCCGGCATGCAGCCCGATGCGGCTCGGCGGGGCGCTGGCCGCTTGCGGGCTGACCGGTACCCGGGCATTCAAGTCGAGGCGTTCCAATGTCACCAGCGCGGTCAGAATCTTGGTGGTGCTGGCCGGCGGCAGGCGCAGATGGGGTTCCTTGGCGAACAGGATTTCACCCGTGGTGGGGTTCATCAGCACCGCGGAGCGGGCATAAACGGCCGGCGCGGAAACCGGCGTTCCTTCCATTTGCGCCGGCGCGGGACCGGCCACCAGCCACAACGTCGCGACCAACATCCAGGACCGCGGCCGCCAAATACGGAAATCGCCCGGAAATATTCTTGCAAACATGTGCTTGACCTCGTCGCCATCTCGAATTCTGGCCGCTGCCCGGAGTCGTTTTCGGCGGTAGCAACCCCAGCGTCGCGTCCGCGCGTGGGAACACAACGATTATATTCTGGGCAAAAAAACGGCAATCGGCTAGAGCCGGCCGTCAATCATGCCGTTCCTGGCCTCGCGCGGTTACGGTCGCTCGCCAGCCGCGTCCCATTCGGTGGCCCTCCCAGAGATAAACGCCCCGTCAGGGCCCCAGGGCGCAATGGTTTTCCGCGACGGGAAAGCACCCCACGACCAAACCATCGAACCGCAAGCGGCGAAGCGCTGCCGGGCCCGCCGCGCGCCGCCGACCCCCTCCTCGCGGATTTTGGGATTGAAGATCATCCGGCAACCAGATGGTCGAGCCGTCCGGCGCGATTGCCGGGAACAAGAGTGGTTTGGCTGGTATCATGGAAGCTGGGCGGGCCGATGCTTTAATTTGACAAAAATCGGTGGTCACTCACGTCTCGCCGCCGGTCTCGCGCGAAGACCCGGACGAAGCCACGCTCCAGCACTCCATCAACCGTAACGAAGCAACGCATTGCGAAATGACTACTCCCAATACACCTTCCAAACCCGATCCTCATGATTCCCACCAACAGCCCGGTCCGCTGGACATTATCCTCAGCGTGCTCGCCTCCTTCTTCGGAGTGCAAAGCGGGCGAAATCAGGAACGGGATTTCCGGCATGGCCGGGCCGTTCATTTCATCATCGTGGGATTGGGGTTGACCTTGCTGCTGATTATGGGAATTTGGATCGCGGTGAAGTTTGCCTTGCGCGCCGCCGGCGTCTAGGCTGAACCGGACCGTTCATCGCAACCCCTCCACGACCAACCGCGACGGATTTCCGACCATGAGCCGCATCACCCTGACCGAGGAACTGCGCCAGGACTACCAGCGCCTGTTCGCCACCTGCGCCATCCGTGAGGACAAGGCAGCCGAGCTGGACGAACTGGTCGATGCGCTGCTGGCCGACCGAGCCCGCTACCAGACGGTCGGCGAACGGCTGAACGTGCCTTGGTTCGCGGTAGCGGCGTTGCATTACGCCGATGCCGGCCGCGACTTCAACGTTCACCCGCACAACGGCGATCCGCTGACCGAGCGTACCCAGCATTTGCCGGATGGCCGGCCGCCGGAAGGAGATCCGCCGTTCGCCTGGGAGGATAGCGCCGCCGACGCCCTGCGGCTGTACCACTTCGACCAGTGGCCGGACTGGAGCATCGCCGGCGTGCTATTCATGCTGGAAGGACGGGGTGGTTGGGGTTACCGGCTGCACCATCCCGAGGTACCCTCGCCCTACTTGTGGAATTATTCGTTCCACTACACCCAGGGTCGCTATGTCACCGACGACACCTGGAGCGAACACGCGGTGGCCCAGCGCTGCGGAACCGGGGTGCTGCTGCGACGACTGGCGGAACGCGGCCTGATTGAGTTCGCCAATCCCGGCGAGCCGACGGCATGGCCCCTGTTGCGCTACGATGAGCATGAAGTCTCGCCCTGGGCGGAAGTACTGCAGCGGTTTCTGAACACCCTGCCTGAAATATACGTAAGGGTGGACGGCCGGGCCGGACCCCGGACTTCGGAGGCTTTCCATCGGGTTACGGGATTGTATTTGCGGGGCGATCCACGCGAGGAGAGGCAAGCGGCGGGAACGGACATCGACTCAGAGGCTGTATAAAAACTAACCGACTGATTGATAAAACCTCCGTAGGATACGCATGGCATATCCCACGAGGCCGTGCTCGCCGCTGGCGCTTGGGGTCGCCGGCGAGCGGCGGACGTGAGTCCGCTGTTTCCGCACCTGCCGAGATCGCCGACGCCTTGCCGCGTTCCAGGAAACAGGGGGCTGACGCCCCCCGCTCGCGGAACGACCGCGCTGCTCCCGCAGGGAGAGGGGAGTTTTTGTACAGTCCCTCAATCGGCGCCCGCGACGACTGGCCGGACCGGATCGCGGATCCACTCGCTCCAGGAGCCGGAGTACAGGCGTGAACCGCTCAGGCCGGCGACCTCCATGGCCAGCAGGCTGTGGCAGGCGGTCACCCCGGACCCGCAACTGTGCGCCACCCCCGCCGGGAGCCGTTCCCCCAGTACGGCCGTGAAGCGCGCCCGTAAATCGGCGACCGGCAGAAAATGGCCGTCGGGCGTCAGGTTGCCCTCGGTGGGCAGGTTAACCGCGCCCGGTATGTGGCCGGCCACCAGATCGATGGGCTCGATCTCGCCCCGATAGCGCGCCGCCGCCCGCGCGTCCAGCACCATCTCCCCCGGCGACAAGTTCATTATCTGTTCCGCCGTCAGCCACAACCGGTGATCGGGGCGGGCGTCGAAGGTTGTGGGACGGACGACCGGGAGTTCGGCGCTCAGCGGCAGACCGGCGCTTCGCCAAGCCGGGAAGCCGCCATCCAGCACCGCCACCGCCTCGTGCCCCAGCCAGCGCAGCAGCCACCACAACCGCGCGGCGGCCACCATTCCCCCCATGTCGTCGTAGGCGACGACTTGCGTGCCGGGGTTGATGCCCCATTCTCCCAACTTTTGCGCCAGTCGCACCGGATCGGGCAGCGGATGGCGACCGGTCGCCGCAGTGATGGGGCCGGACAAATCCTCGTCCAGATGAGCGTAGCGGGCGCCGGGGAGGTGGTTTTCCCGCCAGGCCCGCCGGCCAACCTCAGTATCCATCAGGCTGAAGCGACAGTCCACGATGATCCAATTCGGGTCGTCGAGATGGGCGCGAAGAGTGGCGGTGTCGATCAGGGTGGTGTGGGTCATAAAGTTTTAAGTTTTAAGTTTTAAGGAGATAGGGAACAGGGCCGGAATTCAGGGCGCCGGTGCCAGCCACTCCAGCCGGGTCTGGCCATGTTTGCCGGCGCACAGCCGCCGCAGCAGTTCCGGCAGCAGGCGATCCAGCGTTTCGTCCAGGCGCCACGGGGGATTGACGACGATCATGCCGCAACCGTGCAAGCCTGGAGGACCGTCGTAAGGATACAACCCCAGTTCCGCGCACAAGATCGCGGGAATCTCCAAACCCCGCAAGGCTCGCTGAAACCGCAGGCTGGGGGCACGGTCGAGGATCGGGTACCAAATGGCGGTCATGCCACCGGCCCAGCGCCGGTGGATCGCGCGGACCGCCTCGATCAGCCGGTCGAACTCGTCTTTCAACTCATAGGCCGGGTCCACGAACGCCAGCCCGCGCCGCTCGGGAGGCGGCAGAAAGGACTGGAGCGCCGCATAGCCGTCGGCGTGATGGACCGCCACCTGTCGGTCGCCGGCGAATTCGGCCTCGAGCCGGGGATGGTCACCGGGATGAAGTTCGGTCAGCACCAGCCGGTCGCCCGGCCGCAACAGGGCGCGTGCGATGCGCGGCGAACCCGGATACCAGCGCAGCCTGCCATCGGGATTCAGCGCCCGGATCAGGTTCAGATACTCGCTCAGTTCGGTGCCCAGGCCCGCCTGATCCCACAATCGCCCGATCCCATCAGCGTATTCCCGGTTCTTGCAGGCTGACGCCGACTCCAGGTCGTATTGGCCGGCACCGGCGTGGGTATCGAGCACGCGGAACGGTTTATCCTTGCGCCGCAGGCCGTGAAGGAGTTGCATCAGCAGGACATGCTTGAACACATCGGCGAAATTGCCGGCGTGAAAGACGTGACGATAGCTCAGCATCGGCGGCAGCTAATGCAGCGGCTGGGGGTCCGGAGGCAGCCGGTCAATCGGCATACTGTCGAAGCCGCACCGGGCGCCGGCGCGCGCCCCAAGTCCCCGGCTGCGCCTCGAATACGCCAGCACAGGGCGTGCCGCAGGCGTTGCAACGGCCATCGGCGGTCAGGTTCCAGACCCCGAGCGTGTACCAGTCGCGGCCGATCAGCTTCTGGCCGCACTGATGGCAGTAGGTGCTGTCGCCCTTTTCGTCGTGAACATTGCCGGTATAGGCGTAGCGGATGCCGTTCTTCATGGCGATCCGTCGCGCCCGGCTCAGAGTCGAGGGTGGGGTCGGCGAGTGATTCAACATCTTCCAGTCCGGATGAAAGGCGGTGAAATGGATCGGCACGTCCGGCCCCAGGTTTTCCATCACCCACTGGGTCAGCGCCTCCAGTTCCGCATCCGAATCGTTCTCGCCGGGAATCAGCAGGGTGGTGATTTCGAACCAGACTTTCGTCTCCCGCTTCAGGTACACCAGGGTGTCCAGCACCGGCTGCAGATGGCCACCGCAGATCTTCCAGTAGAATTCCTCGGTGAAAGCCTTCAGATCGACGTTGGCAGCATCCATGTACTGGTAGAATTCCCGCCGCGGCTCCTCGCACATGTAGCCGGCGGTGACCGCCACCGACTTGATGCCGTACTCCCGGCAGGCGATGGCGGTATCGATGGCGTATTCCATGAAGATGACCGGGTCGTTGTAGGTATAGGCCATGCTGCGGCAGCCCAGCTCGTGGGCCACCCGCGCCAGCTTGTCCGGCCTGGCCTCGTCGGCCAGGGTGTCCATTTCGCGCGACTTGCTCATGTCCCAGTTCTGACAGAACTTGCAGGCCAGGTTGCAGCCGGCGGTGCCGAACGACAGCACCGGGGTACCGGGCAGGAAATGGTTGAGCGGTTTCTTCTCGATCGGATCGATGCAGAACCCGCTGGACCGGCCGTAGCTGGTCAGCACGATCCGGCCGTCGTGACGGCCGCGCACGAAGCACAGCCCCTGCTGGCCCTCGTGCAGCTTGCAATAGCGCGGGCAGACATTGCACTGGACGCGGCCATCGTCGAGGACGTGCCAGTACCGGGTCGGAAAGAATTCCGGAATCGTCTCGATCATCTTGGTGGTGGTGGTATTCACGGCGGCCTCCTGGTTAAAGGCTCTCGTCATTATCCGGCCGGTCGCGATGCCGGCTCGATATATCGATATCATTGGATTCGACCGCTGTTTCGAGCGAACCGGTGTCCTATACTCTAAATATATCGGTGTTGGCAAATTTGTCGGGAGGGTGTCATGCAAACCGTGCGCGCACCCGCGGTCGCGGGGTTGTTTTATCCGGCGGACGCCGCCGAACTACACGCTCAAGTCCGGCATTTTCTCAATCAGGTTCAACTCTCGGCCGATCCGCCGCCCAAGGCGATCATCGCGCCGCACGCCGGCTACATCTATTCCGGCCCGGTCGCCGCCTCGGCCTACGCGCGCCTGAAGGCGGCGCGCGACACCATCAGCCGGGTGGTGCTGCTGGGACCCAGCCACCGGGTCGGCTTCCGGGGCATCGCGGTCAGCGGCATGACGGCCTTCGCCACGCCGATCGGCCGGATCGCGGTGGACCAGGAAGCGGTGGAACAGGTTCGACAACTGCCGGACGTTGGGTTCCTGGAGCAGGCCCACGCCCAGGAACACAGCCTGGAGGTGCACCTTCCGTTCCTGCAGGAAGTGCTGGGCGAATTCGATCTGGTGCCACTGGTGGTGGGCGATGCTCGGCCGCAACAGGTCGGCCTGGTGCTGGAAGCGCTGTGGGGCGGCCCGGAAACCCTCATCGTCATCAGTTCGGACCTCAGCCACTATCACGACTACCAGACGGCCCAGTCGATGGATGGTGCAACCTCGCGGGCCATCGAGGCATTGCGTTTCGAGGACATCGGCTACGAGCAGGCCTGCGGGCGCAATCCGGTCAACGGCCTGCTGTGGGTGGCGCAACGCAAGGGCCTGCACTGCGAAACCATCGACCTGCGCAATTCCGGCGATACCGCCGGGCCGCGCGATCAGGTGGTGGGGTACGGGGCCTATGTATTCCACTGAACCCGGGGTCGGATTGGCCAGTTCGAGGGTCGGGCCTCGGGGGCCGGCGACGGATAACGGGAGCGCGCATGTCCTCCGCTAACACGCTGTCAGCCCGCGACCGGGCGACGCTGCTGGACGTTGCCCGCGCTTCGATCCAGCACGGCCTGCGCCATCGCCGGGCGCTGGAGGTGACGGTGGAGGACTACCCGGAAACCCTGCGGCCGCCGCGGGCGACCTTCGTGACCCTGGAGATCGGCGGCCGGCTGCGCGGCTGCATCGGCGCGCTCGCAGCCCATCAGCCCCTGGTCCGGGATGTCGCCGCGCACGCCTACGCCGCCGCGTTCGAGGACCCGCGCTTTCCGGAACTGACTCCGGGCGAATTTCCGCGCCTGGAGATCCACATCTCGGTACTGTCGCCGCCGGAACCGCTGCGGTTCGGCTCCGACGAGGAACTGCTGGCGCAACTGCGACCGGGCGTGGACGGGCTGATCCTGCATTTTCAGCACTACCGCGCCACTTTCCTGCCGTCGGTGTGGGAGAGCCTGCCCGATCCCTACATTTTCCTGACCCATCTCAAGCAGAAGGCCGGCTTGCCGCTGGATTTCTGGTCGCCGGATCTGGCGGCGGAACGCTACACCGCCGAGTATTTTGGCGACGCCGATGTGGCGGGCGACGCTGCCTGAAGCGCCCCCTTCACCGCGCCACGATACGCCCCTCGACCCGCCGGACCACCGGCGATTCTCTTTCGAACGCCCGCGCCAAGAGATCGAGATCCAGGATGCCGGTATCGCGGCAGTAACCGCCGGGACGGGCGCAGGCCGCCTTCAGCATCGCGTAGCCATCGCCGCCGCCGGCCATGAAACTGTTGACGGCGACCCGATAGGTCGCGGCCAAATCCACCGGGCCGCCGTTCACCGTCAACTCGGCGACCCGACCCCCGGGCCGCAGCGCACCGGGGCAGGGCGAGGCCGCGCAATAGCTCAGCTTCAATCCAGCCACTTGAGGAAAAGCGCCGTCGCCGGGCCGCGAGAGGCCGTGATCCAGGGCGGCCACCAGTTCCTCGCCGCCGAGATCCAACACCACCACCGTATTATTGAACGGCAGCACCGCCAGGGCCTTGGCGAACACCACATCACCCTGTCCGAGACCGGCACGGATGGCGCCGCCGTTGATGATCGCCGCCACCGCGCGGTCCGACTCGGCCGCAGCCGCCAGGATAGTATCGGCGACCAGATTACCGAGCGGCATTTCCCGGGCGCGGACGCCGGAATCACGGTCGCCATCGAAGACCATCCCGGTCCGACCGACGACGGCGTTGGCGAAGCGGTCTACCGGTTCGCGGTACATCGCGACTTGCGCTTCGAGCAGCGGATCCTCCGGCGCGACCTGCCGGCTGCAATCCACCGCCCCGTTTGCGAACTCGCAACCGCGTACGAATATCGGTTTGCCCTGCCAGATCCGAACCAGGCCGCCCTCGTCGAAGGCAACCTTGAGTTGTCCCAGCCAGCGACCCCATTCGTAGCTGCTGACCACCAGCACCAGCGCGCCGTCCCGGTCGGTCACGACCGTGGGATACGGCCCCTTGACCCGCGCCCCCTGACCGGGCGCCACGGCTTCCACCGCCGCCGGATCGCCCAGCAGTGCATGATCGTGACCGGAAATGATGATGTCTACATCGCTCAACTGGGGAGCCTTCTCCAGATCGACCGGGTAGCCGTAATGGGAAAGCAGGACTATCTTGTTGACGCCCTGATCCTTGAGACGCCCGGCCTCCGCCCGAACGCTTTCCACGTAGTCGAGCATGCGGATATTGGGACCGGGGCTGGAAATATTGACGACCTCCTCGGTAACGACGCCGAGAATGCCGAATTTCTCGCCGCCGCGCTCGAGAACCACGCTGGAGCGAAACAGTTCCTTCAGGGCCGGCTCGCGGGAGACATTAACGTTGGTGGCGATGATCGGCGATCGCAATGTTTCGGTGGGATGGGACTGGCCAGCGATGGTGACCGGTTCGCCGCGTACGGCGCGGCCCAACTCCGCCGGCCCCAGATCGAACTCGTGGTTGCCCGAGGTGATGGCGTCGTAGCCCAGCGCGTTCAACCCCATGATTTCGGCCGAACCCTTCCAGGCGTTATAGAAGATGGTCCCCTGGAAAGAGTCCCCGGCATCGAGCAGCAGTACGTGCGGCTCGCTGGCGCGAATCCCGTCGATCAGTGTCTTGCGGCGGGCGAGACCACCCTGCTGCGGCCCCGGATCGCCGGTCGAGAGTTCGCCGTCGCGCGGGAAAGGCTCCAGCCGGCTGTGGGTATCGTTGGTGTGGAGGATGGTGACCGTGATCGGCTGGGTGACCGACCGGGCGACCGGTTCGCGGCCCGGGCCCGCGCAACCGTTCAGGACGACGATCCCAATGGCCGAAACCAGCATGAAAAGCCGCCTGCCGTCGCGCATGTTCGATTTCTCCATGGTTCCCACGATCGATACCCGCCGGCGGCCCACCCCGCCATTTTTCAGTGCCCAACCCCGCTGATCATGGTTAATATAGCCGACCGTCATTCCAGCATCCGAGAGACTCGCCCATGACCTTCGTCGTCACCGAAAACTGCATCAAGTGCAAGTACACCGACTGCGTGGAAGTCTGCCCGGTCGACTGCTTTCACGAGGGGCCGAACTTCCTGGTCATCGACCCCGATGAATGCATCGACTGCACCCTGTGCGAGCCGGAGTGCCCGGCGCAGGCGATCTTCTCCGAGGATGACCTGCCGGCCGACCAGCAGCAGTTCCTCGCGCTCAATATCGAACTGGCCAAGCAATGGCCGGTGATCACCACCAAAAAAGACGCCCCGCCCGACGCGAAGGAGTGGGACGGCAAGCCCGACAAACTGCAATACCTCGAACGCTGAGCCCGGCGCCCGTCTCGTCCTGCCCGTTGAAAACCCGGCCCACGCCCCCATTTCCGGGTTGCCGTTTCATCCTGCCGCCGTCCGGCGCGGCTTTTGCGGATATTCACCCATGAACGAATCGCCCAACATTGTCGAAGTCAACCAACACAATTTTGCCTCGGTGGTGGTGGAAAACTCCCAGCGCGTGCCCGTGCTGGTGGATTTTTGGGCCGACTGGTGCCAGCCCTGCCAGATCCTCACCCCGCTTCTGAGCAAGCTGGCCCAGGAATACCGGGGCGGCTTCATTCTCGCCAAGATCAACGCCGATGCCGAGCAGGCCTTGGCCCAGCATTTCCGGGTCCGCAGCCTGCCGACGGTGATGGTGGTCTGGCAGGGCCAGATCGTGGATCAGTTGGTCGGCGTGCAGCCGGAATCGGCTTATCGCGAACTCATCGACCGCTTCCAGGCCCAGCCGGCGGGCGACCCCATTCTGGAGCAGGTGGAAATGTTCTGGCAGCACGGTCGCCCGAAACAGGCGATCGAACTGCTGCGCGAGGCGCTGAAGCAGGAACCCGCCAGGGTCGACCTGAAGGTGGCGCTGGCGGACAAGCTGATTCAACTGGACCGGAGCGAGGAAGCACGCGGTCTGTTGCAAGGGCTGCCGCCCGAGGAACGCGACCGGCAACCGGCCAGCGGTCTGCTGGCGAGGCTTCAGTTCGCCGACCTGGCTCAGGGCGCGCCGGACTTGGCGACGCTCGAGGCGGGGGTGAGAAAGAATCCGGCGGACTGCGCCGCCCGCCGCCAACTGGCGGCCCGCTACGTGCTGGCCGGCAACTACGAAGCGGCGCTGGAGCAGTTCATGGACATCCTGCGGCGCGATCCCAAATTCGAGGACGAGGCCGGCCGCAAGGGCCTGATTGCGATCTTCGACATCCTGGGCAACGAACACCCGCTGGTCGGCGCCTATCGGCGGCGGATGTTCTCGCTGCTGCACTGACGCCGCCGCCAGCCACATTCCCGGCGTCCCGGCCATGACCGCCGACCGGCGGACGCTCGAACAGTTGCGGGCCCAGGCCCGGCAGGCGCGCGAAACCGGCGACTATTCCCAGGCCGCCCGGTTGGAACGCCAGGCGGTGGACCGGGCGGAATTCCTGGGACTGGCGGGCGAGCGAACGCGAGCGCTGCTGTGGGAAGGCTACAGCCTGCGGCAGGCCGGCGAGGACGATCTGGCCCTGGCGGCGTTGCTGCAAGCGGCCAACGAACGGTCCGGCGCCGCCGATCCCGCCGACGTGTTCGGCGCCCTGACCACCATCGTTCACATCAGCCTCGACCGCAAGCCTCTTCGCTTCTGCCGGGCACTGCTGGATCAGGCGCGGGACTATCTGGCGGATATCCGCCGGCCTTGGGCCGCGCCGCTGGATTTTCTGGAAGGCGAGCTGGCCTACCGCCGGGGCGAGTTCGCCGCCGCCTGGGACTGGCACTCCCGTGCCTGGGTCGGCTGGCGCGACGAGCATCCCCGTTTGACCCCCGCCACCCATCTCTGGGCGCTGTGCCGCGCCGCCTTCCGTCGCCGCGATCCGGTCGATCTGACCCGGCTGGTCGAGCGATTGGCCGCGCTCCATCCTTCCCCCGTGCTGGAACGACAGATGGCGCAACGGGCGGGGCTATTGCTGTGGCGGGCGCGGCGGGACTCCGACCGCCCCGACGCCGATTCCACAATCGAGAGTGCGTTGACGTTGCTGGCCGCGACCGCCAGCGGTCGACGCGACGCTTTCGGCGCGCGGCACGAGGCGCTGCGGGTGCTGGCGCTGGCGGGCCGCTGGGAAGAGGTGGACGAAGCGCTGGCGCGGCATCCCCTCGAATCCGTGGGGAGCTTTGAAAACACGCTGCTGCTGGGCGATTTGGCGTTAAACCGGGCGAGGGCGGCGCTGGGGTTGCCCGCGGCGGACGACGATTACGACGAGCCGATGACCGACACCGCGAATCCGGGGATCGCGTCACGCTCGTCTCCGGCGGCGATCGACGAACTCCGCGAGGCGGGGCGTCGCTATCGAGCCGCACGGCAATCGGCTGATGCGCGGGACGATCAATTGGAAACCGGCTGGCACGCCAGCACGGTCGAACGACGGCAGCACCTGCTCGATGCCGTGATTCGGGAAAGCGAATCGCCGGAAATGCATCAGGAAGCGGGAACCGCCACCGCCACCGCCGCCCGTGGCCGGCCGGACGTGTCGCCGCCGACCGGCTGATGCAGCAATTAATCCCTGCGTGGCCTGGCTTGATCCGCCGTTTGCGCGATCAGGTCCAGCGTTTCGCGGATCTCGTCGTCCAGCGCGGCGGCGGGTACGAAAGGAGTCAACGTGTGATAGTCGGTCTTGCGCATCAGGTTGGGCAAGCCGAGCTTTTCGTAGAACTTGCGGAACAGCGGATCGAGAAAATCATCACTCGCCTTGAGGTCTGGCCCCCAGGGAGAGGGTTTACCGAGCGCCGCCAGCGCTGATTCGATTTCCTTAATGGTCTCTTCCATGACCGCGCGCCACGACCCGCCAAACATCTCCCCCTCTTGTTCCTGGCCCTTGGCCCCGGCAAAGGCCAGCAGAGTTTCGCGGGTGCAAAGGTAGTTCTCCAACTCGCGGCGCCGCCACATGATCTGGCGAAACTGGGGTTCAACCGGCGGTTGCCGGTCGAGCCGGTCGTAGACCGCGATGCCCATCAGGTCGGGCTTGGCCTCCCGAATGCCGTAGAAGTGTTCCCCACAGGTTTACCGTCAGCACATTCGATTTAGGTTAAATCGCTCGATGCAAATGCATTATTATCCTTATTCTTAATGCCCCGTATTGAGTATCTGCAACGGATAGTGCTGGGCGATAGCGGTCAAGTCGCGGTCATTATGCAACAATTGAACGTGGTACACCAAAGCGGTAGCGGCAATCATGCAATCCACCGGTTTGCGCACGGTGATTCCCTTGGCGCGCAGCGTGCGGTAAATCTGGGCCGCTTCGATAAAGATATCTTGGGTCATCGGCAGAAGTTGCAGAAAACCCAGATAGGTCCGGGTTCGATGAAAAACGGGATCGTCGCGAATACCTTGAAGGATCTCGGTCAGGATGACTCCGCAAAGTGCGATGTTTTCCCCTTTCTCGATCAAAAGTTCCAATCTCCGTACATGCGGCAAATCGTCATCCCGGAAAAAATCAACCCATACGCTGGTGTCAACAAGGATCATCGGTAACTCCTCCACGCATTACCGTTAAATCACCTTCCCATTGCACTTGACCTTTGAGTTCCAGCAGTTTCTTCTGATTTTCTCTTCGGATAAGTTCACGTAGCGCAAAGTTGACCAATTCCCGGCGAGTTTTGAGCTTGGTAACATGCAAGCCTTGTTCAATTAAATCGGCGTTGACTGTAACTTGAGTGTTGCGTTCGGGTTTGATATTCATTGAAATAACTCCTCGATTATTGCGGTACAATTCCATAAAGCTCCGCCACTTTCCGGTCAATTTCCGCTTCAAGTCTGGCAATGTCCGCCTGCGGATTGGCGCGACGCAAGGTCAGGATTTCATCAACGAGGGCGACCATCGGAGCTTGTTGTTCGGGCGGAACATCAGGAATGGGGAGTTTCTTCCAGTCATCGGGATAAAGATGAATATTGCTGCGGCGATGGGCGCGGAGGAAATCACGGGCGGCGCTGGAGTTCATTACCCCGAGGAGATATTTCACGGCAAAACGGCGACTGGTGGCTTCCAAATCGTCGCGGCAAGGCAGATCAGGACGGGATTTTTCACCACGATAGCGAGCGGCTTTTTTTAATGAGTTGTTCTGAATACCATGCAAATAGTGCCAAGATACAAAAGACCATGCAGAGTGGTTATGGAATAACTGTGAATTATCGTAGGCAGCACGCAGCTTTCCTACTCCAGCAGCCATGTCTACTGAAATCAGTTTTTCTGGAACAGTATATAATTCAATAAATGTCGGGCGACGGAAAAGCGTAGGGGCTCGCTCCGTACCCCATTCCAGCCAATTATTTTTTATCGGTAACCATCGCCCTAAATTCTTACCTTCAACAAAAGGTTTTGAATGCCTGGAATCCCTTTGTTCAGAGACAAGATCTTCGAGTTCAAATACACCTTTGGCAACTTTTTCATCCGCATGAACAACCATTCCAACACTGATATAGCAAATCTGGTCAAGCGTGATGAACTTGCAACTGAACGATTGGGCTGTTTCGCTTTCAGGAAAAAATGCCCTGTAGGTCAACTTGGGTTGTTTATCGGTTGGCAAAAGAGAAACCTGACCGAAAACAGTCTCATGGACCCGGCGCTCAGGACAGTTATTCGCGCCATCCGCGTTCTGGAAAAAGTAAATCAGATTGTGAACGGCCGCTTCGAATATTTGCAGCTTGCTGCAAAAGTCAAGGCGTAAAACCCTGGCATTTTTCAGAAACCAGTTCTGCGACTTTTGCGCGTACTTGGAATGACAATAGGCGTCTGACACAATCAGTGTGCTGATGCCGCCCGGTTTCAGCAGTTTGTAGGCCTGTTCGATGAACGGCACGAACAAATCCCATTTTTCCCAGAGCGTCTCGTAGTAGCCGCTGGCCAGAATCTGCTCCCGCTGGCGGCGGTTCCACTCCGACTGTTCGTCGGCGCGCACATACGGCGGATTGCCGATGGTCATATCGAAACCGTCCACCACCCCAAACATGGTTTCGGGATCGAAATAACCCGCCACCCGGTCCGGCTTGTACGGGTCCCACGCCGCAACGGCGAAGGCGAATTCAGGCGCCCCGCTGCCGCTGATGGCTTTGATGAAATCGCTCAATTCCTGCCGGAGCCGGCGATCCTCGGCCCGGCACGCCTCCTTCTCCTTCTGATTGACACAGAAGAAATAACGCGCCCGCACGTCCAGCAGCGCGCGCTCCTTCGGTTCGATTTCCTTCGCAAACAGTGACGCCCACTCCTCGCGGCGCGGCAAGCCCAGCAAGGCATTGGCGCAAACGAATTTGGTTTCGAGATTGGGCAACGGGCGGATGGCGTGATGGCTCTTCTGCTCGATGACCAGCGACAGAAAGAACCGCAGCTTGCTGATCTGAATGGCGGCGGGCTGGATGTCCACGCCGTGGATACAGTCCTTGATCAGTTCCAACTTGCGGGTGTAATCGAACGACTCCTCGCGAAACACCTGCTCGGCTTTCTCGCGCATCTCCAGGGGCAGCGCGGCCAGCTTGGCGGCTTTCCAGCGTTCGTTGCCGGGATCGAGCTTGCGCAGCACCTGAACCAGACGTTGCAACAGGCCCATCGGAAAGGCGCCCGAACCACAGGCCGGGTCCAGAATCCGCAGTTGGCCCAGGACTTCGACGACGGCCACCGCCTGATCATCGTTGAACCGATGGGATTCCCGTTCCTCGGAAACCAGCTCGCGCAGGCGCTCCTCCAAATCCGCCGGCCAAACTTCTCGCCTCTCCAGCACCGCCAACAGGCGCCGAACCAGCGCCTCCTCGATCATGTAGTTGACGATCTCGCGCGGGGTGTAGAAGGAACCGGTGGACTTGCGGGCCACGGCCCCGGTTTCCGGGTTGACGGCGGCGAGCAGGTTCTCGAAGGCGCGACCCAGCAATTCCGGGTCGAGGGCGATGTCCTCCTCCAACGGGGTGTTTTCCTCGATGGTGAACTTGTAGTCGTGGAAGATGCGGAACAGGCCGCGCGCCCTTGGCGTGGCGCTCTCGCCCAGCAACGCCGCGATTTCCGGTACCGGGCGTTCCTCGCCGAAGAACAGAAAGTCGGGAACCAGCGGCTGCTTGCCAGGGACATCGGAAAAACCGTCCACCCGCTTTTCCTGGGTGATGCCGGGATCGCCGCGCCCCGGAATCTCGTCCAGCATCTCGAACAAGCCACCGTTGAGAAATGGAATGAAACGATACAGCGCCTCGACCGGCGCCGTTTCCTCGAACAGAGCGACATGGCGGAAATAGCGCTGGTCACCGTAATGCTTGTTTCGGCCCTGGAACGTGTGAGCGGTGCGGAACTTCCGCTCGGCGACCGGTGTGTTGAGAGTGGCGAAAAACAGATTTTGCAGAATGGCCTTGTAGTAGCGGCCCTGCGTATCGCTTTCGTCGGCGGCGGGCCAGTCGCGCAACAGGGTGCTCGCGAAACGCCCGGAAAACAGTTCGTTGGGAATCAGTCCCTTTTCGGTTAGAAACCAGCAGAAGATCAGCCGGGTCAGGAGGCGGATCAATGCCTCGGAATCCCCACCCTCATCCTTGGCGGCCCCAGACGGAAACCGGGCGTGCAGCCGCGCCCAATAGAACCAGTTGCGGATTTCGATGAAGAACCGCCGGTTCAGCGTCTGAATATCCAGCGTCTTCTGCCAAGCCTCGTGCAGCTTGACGAAACTGGCGGGCTGATAGTGGGCGTAGAGCGCGCCCAGCGACAGATCGAACAGAATTTCGACATGCGCGCGATGCGGGCTGGCGAACCGAATATCCTTGATCAGCGTCACCCGCTCCAGCACATCGCGCGCCGCATCCCGCAGGTTCAAGCGCCGCTTGATCACGCCCAGGGTCAGGGCATCGCCATGGCGGAACAGCACCAGCGCCGGCATCGGCAACGGCTTGTTGAACAAGCGCACCAGTCGGGCCAGGACGGTGCGGGTACTGGCAACGCCGGCGGCCAGTTCGGCGGCGAACACCAGGTAGCTCTCCATGCGCGAGCCGTCGACGGTAGCGCCCGAATCGAAAAGCTGAGTTTGCACCGCCTGACCCAGCGCCGCCTTCATCTCGGCGTCCGTGAGTTGAAACAGGAAATGCAGGCGGGTCAGGCTCGCGCGGAACTCCTCCTGTTCGCCCGATGAAAGCCTTTCCAGCCGGCCGCCCGCTTCCAACCAGCCCAGAAACGCCTCGGGACTGACGATCGGCAAAACCCGTTCATCCCGCGAACTGACGTAGCCGAGCACGCCGAACAGCGCACGGGCAGCGACCGGCAAGGGTTGGCCGGCAAAGGTCCCAAGCGTCGATTGAATCCGTTCCTTACTCTCGGCGGCGGCGGTGGCGGGCATGGCGGCTTTCCTTATTCTGATTCCAGAATCACGAGCCAGGTTACCAGTTCGAACTGGCTCTGATCGGCGGCAGGCGCTTCGTCCGCCGCCGGCAGCAGACTGCCGCGCCCAGCTAGCAAGCCTACCGCCGCGCGGCGCTGGAAGGTGCGTTCGATGGAGGCCAGCGCCCGTCGAATCAGACCGTCGTAGTGGCGCATGTCGGCCCCGTCGCCGGTGCGATGATCGAATAGATCGCACAGCCTTTCATTGGCGCTGGCCTCGCCGGCAGCCAGTTCGCGCAGCAGCAACAGGGACTCCTTGGGCTGGACGAAAGAAAACCGTACCGTGCCGTCATCGTGAACATAGACCAGATAATACGGGGCCAGTGGGTTGATCTGCGCCGAGTCGCTCGGGCGTGGCTGGGTCAACGTTTCGGGACCGCCGTTCGGACTATCGCTACCCGGTCGCTGGCGCAGGCAGAACAGGGCGCCGGGACGGCAGGCCGGCACATTCGCCGCCGGCGGAACCACCGCATACAGCCCCGAAGCGGCTTCCTCCAGCTCGGCCCGGCGCGATTCGAGAAACCGCAGCAGATCGAGCCGGAACTCATCGAGCGAAAAATCCGTCAGCGAAACGCTGCCGTCCAGATCTTCCAGATCCAGCACTTCGTCCTTGAGGCGCTTGAGCTGACGGTCGCGAAACAGCAGGTCCTGCCGGATCAGTTCCTCAAGCTGGCCCGGATCGAGCAGGTTATCGGTCTGGGTCGCGGCCAGGTCCACCAGCGCCATGCGCGCCTCGACCCGGTGCTTGACGTTCAGGTAACGGTCCAGTTCGGCCACTGGCCAGAAGTTGACCAGATAAACGTCCGGGTTGCGCGAACCGATCCGGTCGATCCGGCCAAAGCGCTGGATGATGCGAACCGGGTTCCAGTGGATGTCGTAATTGACCAGCCGGTCGCAGTCCTGGAGGTTCTGACCTTCGGAAATGCAATCGGTGGCGATCAGCAGGTCGATCTCCTCGGTCTGGGGGAAGCGCGGCTGCTCGGCGCGGCGTTTGGCGCGCGGGGAAAAGTTGGTGAGGATATCGTCGTAATCGGAGCCGCCCAGCGTGGTCCGGTTGCCGCCATCGCCGACGATCAGTGCGACATGAATGCTCGATTCCCGGCGGGCCCACGGCGCAATCTGGTCGTACAAATAGCGGGCGGTGTCGGCGAAGGCGGTGAACACCAGCAACTTGCGGTTGGGACGGCCATCAAGGTCGCGGGTTGGTTGCCGGACCTTGTGTTCGATCAACTGGCGCAGTTCGGCCAGCTTGCCGTCACGTTCCGGCGTGACCACGGCGGTCTTTTCCAGCAGGAACTGGAGCTGGACGCGATCCTGACGCACCGCCCGCAGCCACTCGGGCAGTTTGAGATGGCCCAGATGAATGCGGCGCTTGCCGCCGATGGTAAAGTCCTCGCTCTCGAAGTCGGGGTCCTCGAACTGGTCCGGGGTCAGTTCGTCGTAATCCAGTTCGGGATTGGCTTCGATATGCCGCTCGAACGCCAGGATGCGCGCCTCTAGCCGGTCGATCTTGTCGATGGTGCGCTTCAGGGTCAGACGGAAGGAATCGACCGAGCTTTCCAGGCGCTTGAGCAGGTTCACTTTCATCATGGTGATGAGAATGCGCTCGCGGCCCTCCTGGGTAAACCCGCCGAGAATCTTGTCCTGATAGGCGATGCGCACCGGTTCCGGCAGATCATCCCGGAGATAGTGGGTCGGATGGTAAAGCGCCAGATTGAGCTTGCCGATCTCCCCGTCGAGCAGCTCGAAAGACAGGTAGCGTCCGAGCAGATCGATGGGCGGACTCAGTGCCCGCGGTGGCGGGCGGTGGGGAAAACCGCCCAGCCGCTGCATCTCGTCGGCGTAGTAGCGGGCGATTTGTCGCCGCGAGCGGGCGATGCTGAGACCATCCAGCAGCTTGAAGAAATCGCCGCCCAACGCGTTCAGCAGCTCGCGAGTCTTGCGCTGGTCGGGGGAGCGCCGCGCCCACTGGGTGAAATGGGTTTGCGCCTTTCGGATGGTCTCGCGCACCGACGCGATGCCCAGCGTCTCCTCAAACACGCCGTCGGCCCGCTCGTCGCGAGCGACATCGCCGCCGGCAATGAACGAAAGCTGGTTGCGCAAATCCGCAAGCTGATTGTTGACCGGGGTGGCCGACAGCAGCAGGACCTTGGTGCGCACACCTGTTGTGACAATATCTTCCATCAACCGCTGGTAGCGGCTGCGCCGAGGCGGCTCGCCGGGCCGCTGGCGAGCCAGCGCGTTGTTGCGGAAATTGTGTGACTCGTCGATGACCACCAGATCGTAGTTGCCCCAGTTCAGCGCGGCCAGATCGATGCCGTCCACCTCGCCCCGTTCCCGCGACAGGTCGGTGTGCGACAGCACGTCGTAGCGGAAGCGGTCTTCGAGGAACGGGTTGAGGGGGCTGTTGGCGCGGTAGACGGTCCAGTTCCGGCGCAGCTTCTTGGGGCACAACACCAGGACGCGCTCGTTGCGCAACTCGAAGTATTTGATGACCGCCAGAGCCGTGAAGGTCTTGCCCAGCCCGACGCTGTCCGCCAGCACGCAGCCATTGTTGGCCAGAATTTTGTTGATGGCGGCTTTGGCGCCGTCCTGCTGGAACGAGAACAGCGTCCGCCAGACCCGGGTATCGGGCAGCGCGGCGCGGCGGAGGGTCTCATCCAGATCGCGCGTGCCGTCCAGGAAATCACGGAACAGGTGGAACAGCGTCAGATAATAGATGAACTGGGGCGGCTGGTTGGCGTAGAGCCGGGCCAATTCCTTGAGGACGATGTCCCTGACATCCTCCACCAGTCTGGCATCGTTCCACAGGCTGTCGAACCAGACCAGCAGATCGGCGCGGTCGCGGTCGTCGGTGACCACCAGGTTGAGTTCGATGTTGTTACCGCTGGCGAGCAGGCCGAGGCCGGGAACCGTGAAGTTCGAGCTGCCGACCAAGGCATGAGCGCGGTTGCCGTCCTGAATGTGATAAAGCTTGCCGTGGAGAAACCCGGATCGGGTCACCGAGCGAATTTCGACCTTGCGGCGAATCCAGTCGGCGCAGTCCCGGGCCAGTCGGCGCTGTGCAAGCTGGTTGGCGAGGGACAGGCCCTGTTCGGTCAGTCGGTATTGGCGCGACTGCTTGTTCTCGCGGTCGAGGTTGCGCACGAAGCGAGGTTCGCCGAACAGAAAACGGAGATGGCCGGCGTTCTCCAGCGCCTCGCGCAGCGCGTCGTAGGCATGGACGGTGAAATAGGCGGAAACGATGGACAGCGCGGTGTCGGGGACCATCTTTTCCTTGAGAAAATCGGCGACCTTGCCGCGCGTGTGGTTGTCCCGGATACCGGAGAGATGGGCGAGAAGATTTTCCATCGGTCAACCGCCTTGATTTTGTCGCTTCGATCACGCCACTTCGCCCAGCAATCGGCGAATGATGAACCCCGCCAGCATCACCCCAAACAGGGCCGGCAGATAGGAAATCGTGCCGTTCACCGCGCGGGGCCGGCCGGGCGCGCCGCTGTCGACCGATTGATGGGGTAAAGGTGGGCGGCGCGGCTCGTCGCTGTAAATCACCGGGTAATCGAGCGGCGCGTCCAATTCCCGCAACCGCCGGCGCAGCTCCCGGGCCAGCGGACAGACTTGGGTCTGGTCCAGCCGCGCCACCTGCGCCCGACTCACGTCCAGGCAGTTGCCGGCGCCCAGGGCTGAAATCACCGGTACTCCGTGGCGATGACAGGCCGCCACCAGCGCCGCCTTGCAGGCGATGCTGTCGATGCAGTCGGCAACGTAATCGTAGGGCGCTTGCCTCCCCTCTCCCCGCGTGGGAGAGGGGTCGGGGGCGAGGGGTGGCACGGCAATCAGCGCCTCGGCCATGTCCGGCCGAAGAAACTCGCCGATCAAGGTCAATTCGATGGTCGGATCGATATCGCGCAACCGGGCCACCATCAATTCGACCTTGGGCCGGCCGATGGTGGAATGCAGCGCCAGCAACTGGCGGTTGAGGTTGGAGGGCGACACGACGTCGTGATCCAGCAGGGTCAGCCGGCCGATACCGGCCCGACCCAGCGCTTCGGCGGCATAACCACCCACTCCGCCCAGCCCGGCGACCAGGACGTGCGCCGCCCGCAATCGGGCCAGCCCGTTGGCTCCGATCAGAATCTCAGTGCGGGCCTGGGGATGCGGCATCGGGCAGATCGAACAGCCGGCGGGCGTTGTCCGTGGTGGCGGCGGCAATCTCGGCCGGGTCGACGCCGCGCAGTTCCGCCACGCAGGCCAGTACTTCCGCCAGGAATGCCGGTTCGTTGCGCTGGCCGGGGTGCGCACTCAAGGGCTGATCGGGGGCGTCGGTTTCCAGCAGAAACCCGTCCAGCGGCAGAACTTTCATCAGGCCGCGCAGCCGCGTCGCCTTTGGGTAGGTCAGCGGGCCGCCGAAACTCAGCAGGATCCCCAGATCCAGCAACCGCCGGGCCTGATCCTCGCTGCCGGAAAAGCTGTGCGCCACGCCGCGTACGCCCGCGAACCGGCGCACCAGCTTGATGACGTGATCGACCGCGTGGCGGGCATGGATCACCACCGGCAGATCGTGGCGGCGCGCCAGTCGCAATTGACCGGCAAAATATTCGGCCTGGAGATCGGGATCGAGGTCCGGCAGATAATAATCCAGCCCGCATTCGCCGATCGCCACCGGCTGTTCCCGCGCCAGCCAGTCCGCCAGCGTGTCGAGATGCTCCGGGCGATGTTCGGCCAGATAGGCGGGATGCAGGCCATAGCAGGGATACAGTCCCGGGAAGTTCGCCGCGACCGCCTTCAACTTCGGCCACAGCCGGACGCTGACCGCCGCCAGCACCTGCCTTTCCACCCCGGCGGCCCGCGCCCGCTGGTAGGCGGCATCGCGGTCGGCATCGAAGCTGGCGTCGTCGAAATGGTTGTGACTATCGATCAGGGCGAGCATCGGCGCCCGCCCATCAGGCGATGACGATCCGCACGTTGGCGGCGCGGCCGAACACCGAGGACGGGGTGATGCCGAACATGTTGCGGAACGCCCGGCTGAAATGCGAGGAATCGGCAAACCCGGCGCCCAGCGCCGCGTCGGTGAGCGTATCGCCCTTGGCGATCAGCGCCGCCACCACCCGCATCCGGTGCCACTGCCGGAAGCGCCGGATCGGCACCCCGACCTCCTCCTTGAACAAATGCACCAGCCGGGTCGGCGACAGATTGACGTACTCGGCCAGTTCGGTCATCGAGTAGCTGTGGGTCAGATCTTCCTTCATCAATCGGATGACCCGCTGGATTCGACCGTCCAGCGGTTGCTGGCGTTGTTCCGGGTCCGGCGGCGGGATCAGCCGGTCGAGCAGGTCGTGAATCGCGGCGGCATCCGGCTGGCGCTCCCAGGCGTCGCGCAGGGCCGCCAGCACCTCCGGTTCGTGCTCGAGTTGGTAGAGGCACTGCCACTCACCATCGAGCATGGCGTTCTGGATCGCGGTGTAGTCCGCGCTTTCCGGCTCGATGAATAGAATCGCCATGATGGCGCCACCGACCTGGATTTCGTGAAGACACCCCGGTGGAACCAGCACGCTGCGACATTCCCGCCAGACGTTGCTCTCGCTCTCCAGCACCCGGAACGGTTTGTCGATACCCACGCACAGCGCCGCCGACCCGAGCCGATGCTCGGAGATATCCGGCAGGCCGCCCATGAAAAAGCCGCGGTTTTGCCAAACGTACAGCTTGCTCAAGGTCTTGCCTTTTCAGTGGTAAACGGAAACCGGATCGCGGTCGGGTGCAAGCCGGATTGGAATCGCCGCTCCGGCCGATTTCCGGTCGCGCGAACGATCGTGAAAGTGTAATGCGCTTGGCCGGCGCTAGCCAGTTTCGACAAATCCCCGCCACTTTCGACAAGCCCCATCCCTGCAAAGCCATTAGCCTTGCGAAATCGGCTACTTCCATCAAAAGCAACCACCGTCCGGCCATGGACCGGGCAGAGGATTCTGGAACCATGTACGACACCATCATCGTGGGCGCGGGTTCGGCCGGCTGCGTGCTGGCCAACCGGCTGTCCGCCGACCCGACCCGCCAGGTTTGCCTGCTCGAGGCGGGTCCCGAGGATGCCAGCCCGTGGATTCACATCCCGGTGGGCATTTTCTTCATGATGCGCAGCAAGACCCTGAACTGGCGTTACCGGACCGAGCCGCAACCGCGACTGCACGGCCGCCGCCTGTTCTGGCCGCGCGGCAAGACCCTGGGCGGCAGCAGTTCCAGCAACGCCATGGTCTATACCCGGGGTCATCGCCGGGATTACGACCAATGGGCGGAACTGGGCAACGCGGGCTGGAGCTACGACGATCTGCTGCCGCTGTTCAAGCGCTCCCAGAACCAGGAACGCGGCCCGTCCGACTATCACGGAACCGGCGGACCGCTCAACGTCGCCGACCTGCGCCAGCGGAGCGAAATCAGCCAGGTGTTCGTGCGCGCCGCCGGCGAGGTGGGTTACCCGCTCAGCGACGATTTCAACGGGGCCGAGCAGGAAGGGGTCGGTTTCTACCAGGTCACCCAGAAAGACGGCCGGCGCTGCAGCAGCGCCCGCGCCTACCTGCATGCCATCCGCCGGCGCCCGAATCTGACGATCATCACCCGCGCCCTGGCCAGCCGGGTGCTGTTCGACGGCAAGCGGGCGGTCGGCGTGGCCTATCTCGACCGAACCGGTCAAACGGTCGAACTCCAGGCGCGGCGGGAGGTGCTGTTGTCCGGCGGGGCGATCAATTCGCCGCAGCTATTGTTATTGTCCGGGGTGGGACCGCGCGCCGAATTGGAGCAGCACGACATCGCCATGGTGCACGAGCTACCCGGCGTCGGCCAGAACCTGCAAGATCATCTGGACGTGATCGTCGCCCACCGCGAGCACCGCCGTGCCTCCTACGGCTTCGCGCTGTCGTTCCTGCCGCGGTTGTTCGAGGGCATCGTCGACTACCACCGCCACGGCCGCGGCTTCCTGACCAGCAACCTGGCCGAGGCCGGCGGCTTTGTCAAATCCGATCCCGCGTTGCCGCTGCCCAACCTGCAATACCACCTGACCTCGACCATTCTCGACGATCACGGCCGGCGCATCTGGCACGGTTACGGCTATTCGTTACACGTGTGCGACCTGCGACCGAAAAGTCGCGGTTATCTGACCCTCAAGAGCGCCGATCCGCGCGACCCGCCCCTGATCCAGCCCGATTACCTCAGCCACCCGGACGATCTGGAAACCCTGCTGGCCGGCGTCAAGACCTGCCGGAAAATCCTGGCGGCGCGGGCCTTCGACGGGTATCGCGGCGAGGAACTGTTCCCCGGCGCGGCGGTGCAAGGCGACGACGAATTGCGGGACTTCATCCGCCGCCGGGCCGAGACCATCTACCACCCGGTCGGCACCTGCAAGATGGGGCACGACGCCATGGCAGTGGTGGACGATCGGTTGCGGGTGCATGGTCTGATCGGCCTGCGGGTGGCGGACGCCTCGATCATGCCGACTCTGATCGGCGGCAACACCAACGCCCCGGCCATCGTCATCGGCGAAAAAGCGTCGGATCTGATCCTGGCCGAAGGATGATTCTCGCGCCGCCGGCGCGACCGCTCCCGATATCCCTTCAAGGCTGTTTTTTCCCCATCGGAAAAGGGTCTAAACTACCCGCTTGAACCGAGAACCAGCGGAAGCATCCCCGACTTGATCCGCCAAAACCACCGACGAGCGCGACAATGAACGACCAGAAATACGATGTCATCGTGATCGGCACCGGCCCGGGAGGAGAAGGGGCTGCCATGAAAGCCGCCAAGGAGGGTAAATCGGTGGCGGTGATCGAAAAACACCACCTGGTCGGCGGCGGCTGTACCCACTGGGGTACCATCCCGTCCAAGGCTCTGCGGCATTCCATCAACCGGATGCTGGAGTTCAACAACAGCCCGGCGTTCCGCAACGCCCTCGGCCATGCCTTGAAGTTGTCCTACCCCGAGCTGCTGCGTTCCGCCGAATCGGTGATCGCCCGCCAGACCGCCATGCGCCGGGATTTCTACGAGCGCAACCGGGTCCGGCTCCATCACGGTCGCGCCCGGTTCCTCGACGCCCATACGCTCGAGGTCCGCTCCGGCGCCGGTTCCGAGTCACTGGTCCTGACCGCCGGGGCCTTCGTCATCGCCTCCGGCTCGCATCCGTTCCGGCCCCCGGACATCGATTTCAACCACCCGCGCATCTTCGACAGCGACACCATCCTCGCCATGTCCACTACCCCGCGCTCGATCCTGATCTACGGCGCGGGGGTGATCGGCTGCGAATACGCCAGCATCTTCCGCAACATGGGCTGCAAGGTGGACCTGGTGGACACCCGTTCCCAACTGCTGTCCTTCCTCGACGACGAGATCGCCCACGCGCTCAGCTACCACCTGCGCGATCAGGGCGTGATGATCCGCCACAACGAGGAATACGAGCAGGTCGACGGCTTGCCGGACGGCGCGATGATGGCGTTCAAGTCCGGCAAGCGCATCAGGGCCGACGTGCTGCTGTGGGCTAACGGCCGCACCGGCAACACGCAGAACATGGGGCTGGAAGAGTTGGGCATCACCCCCGACGGCCGCGGCCAGATCAAGGTCGACGACAACTACCGCACCGCCCTGCCCCACATCTACGCGGTGGGCGACGTGATCGGCTATCCCAGCCTGGCCAGCGCCGCCTACGACCAGGGCCGCTTTGCCGCCACTCACCTGGTCCACGGCGTCTGCGACCATCATCTGGTGGATTACATCCCGACCGGCATCTACACTTCTCCAGAGATCAGCTCGGTCGGCCGCACCGAGCGCGAGCTGACCCAGGCCCGGGTGCCGTATGAAGTGGGACACGCTTATTTCAAGAGTCTGGCGCGCGCGCAGATCACCGGCCGCACCGTGGGCATGCTCAAGCTGCTGTTCCATCGTGACACCCTCGAAATCCTGGGCATCCACTGCTTCGGCGACCAGGCGGCGGAAATCGTTCACATCGGACAGGCGATCATGGCCCAGCAAGGCGAGGCCAACAACATCCAGTACTTCGTCAACACCACGTTCAATTATCCGACCATGGCCGAGGCTTACCGGGTTGCCGCCCTGAACGGCCTGAATCGGCTGGCCTAAAGCGGAGGAACTCATCATGGACATCACCCCGTATCTCAAACTGATGGTCGACAAAAGCGCCTCCGACCTGTTCTTCCATGTCGGGGCGCCCGTCAACATCAAAATCGGCGGCGTGGTGCGCCCGATCGGCAACAAGGTGCTCGGACCGGGTCAGGTGCGCGAGATCGCCTACTCGGTCATGAAGGACGACCAGATCAAGGAATTCGAGCACGAATGGGAACTCAACTTCGCCATCCCGCTGCACGGCGTCGGCCGGTTCCGCTCCAACGTGTTCAAGCAGCGCGGCGAAGTGTCCATGGTGATCCGCTACATCAAGGGCGACATCCCGCAGGTGGAAGAGCTGGGCCTGCCAACCCTGTTGCGGCAACTGGTGATGGAAAAACGTGGCCTGATCCTGCTGGTCGGCGCCACCGGTTCCGGCAAATCCACCACGCTGGCGGCGATGATCGATCATCGCAATTCCAGTTCGCCAGGCCACATCATCACCGTCGAGGACCCGATCGAATTCACTCACCAGCACAAGAAATCGGTGATCGCCCAACGCGAGATCGGCATCGATACCCACAGCTACGAGTACGCCCTGCGCAGCGCCATGCGCGAGGCGCCGGACGTCATTCTGGTCGGCGAAGTTCGCGAACGCGAGGTGATGAAATACGTGCTCACCTTCTCCGAGACCGGCCATCTGGTGTTGTCCACCCTGCACGCCAACAACGCCAACGGCGCCCTGGAGCGCATCGTCAACTTCTTCCCCGAGGATGTCCGGCCGCAATTGCTGATGGATCTGTCGCTGAACCTGCGCGCCATCGTTTCGCAGCGGTTGATCCGCTCGTTGACCGGCGGCCTGGTGCCGGCGGTAGAAGTACTGCTGAACAGCCCCTACGTCGCCGACCTGATCCAGAAGGGCAAGATCGACTACGTCAAGGACGCCATGGAGCAGTCCACCGAATCGGGGATGATGACCTTCGACCAGTCCCTGTTCAAGCTGTACAAGGAAGGGAAGATCTCCAGGGAGGAAGCCATCAAGAACGCCGACTCCAAGAACAACGTCGGCCTGCAGATCCGGCTGTCCGAAAGCGGGGACGGCACCGCCAGCCAGGCATCCCTGGCCGAGCTGGCCATCCACGACGACGAGCAGGAAAACAAGGGGCGGATGTTCGGGATGTAATCGCCCCCCGCGCGGGCGAGGGGTTGGGAGTGAGGGCGGATTGGAAAATGGACGCACAAACCGGGCCGGGGCAGACGGAGTGACTGCCTCAGCGGTCGCGCCCGCCCGCCGCATGGCGGACATCGCTCCGTTTCACGTCATGGCGTTGCTGGCCCGCGCCAGGGAACTGGAGGCGGCCGGCCGGTCGATCGTGCACATGGAAATCGGCGAGCCGGATTTTCCGACCGCCGAACCGATCGTGGCCGCCGGCCAGCGGGCGCTGGCCGAGGGTCGCACCCGTTACACCGCCGCCGCCGGACTGCCGGAACTGCGCCAGACGATCGCCGATCACTACCAGGAGCGGTACGGGGTCGAAGTGTCGGCCGGGCGGATTCTGGTCACCCCCGGCGCCTCGGGCGCCCTGCAACTGGCCACGGCGGTGCTGGTCAATCCCGGCGACCGGGTGCTGCTGGCCGACCCCGGCTATCCCTGCAACCGGCATTTCGTGCGGCTGGTGGAAGGCGTGGCCGCGGGGATTCCGGTCGGACCGGACACCGGTTACCAGTTCACCGCCGAACTCGTCGAGCGCTATTGGGACGAACGGACGGTCGCCGTGCTGCTGGCCTCGCCGGCCAATCCCACCGGCACGGTGATTCCCCCAGCCGAACTGGCGGCCATCGTCGCGGCGGTCGAGGCGCGCGGCGGGCGGGTAATCATGGATGAGATCTACCACGGGCTGGTGTACGGCGCGCCGGTGCAGACCGCGCTGGCCTATTCCGACCGGGTGTTCGTCGTCAACAGTTTCAGCAAGTATTACGGCATGACCGGCTGGCGGCTGGGCTGGCTGGCGGCGCCCGACGACTGCGTCGGCGCGGCGGAAAAGCTGGCGCAGAACCTGTTTCTGGCCGCTTCCACCCCGGCCCAGCACGCGGCGCTGGCGACGTTCGAACCGGAGGCGCGGGCGATTTTCGAGGCGCGGCGGCGGGAATTTCAGGCGCGGCGGGATTTTCTGCTGCCGGCGCTGCGCGAACTGGGCTTCGAGATTCCCGTCACCCCGGACGGCGCGTTCTATTTGTACGCCGGCTGCGGTCGCTTCACCGACGACAGCTTCGCGTTCGCCCTGCGCCTGTTGGAGGAAACCGGCGTCGCCATCACCCCGGGCCTCGATTTCGGCCATCACCAGCCGAACCGGCACGTCCGCTTCGCCTATACCAACGCCATCCCGCAACTGGTCGAGGGCGTGGAACGATTGCGACGGGCGCTGCGGCAATCATGAGTGCTGTTGGGTTTCGGCTTGATCGGTTTGGATACCATGCGCCACCATAAGATTCAAACGACTGTCAGGATTTTTTACGGTCGAAAAAAAGTTGTTGACTGTTGTCATTTTATCCGCATATCACCTTGATGTGATCATATTTGGTTAGGGTATGACCATGATTGCCTTAAATTTTTTAGACATTATGGTTACTTGCGAACCTTCAAATTATAAATCTCATTTATGAGATACTAAGCCCCAATTTCCACAAGAACCCTCTAAGATTTTCTCCGAGAATACTTCGCTCTCTGTCAGAATTTTTTACGATTCCCGCAGTGTCCGCTGGGCTGCATAGTTGAGGATATCAATAACATATTGATATAAAAATTATAATATTTATTGGCGCGTTTTTTGCTGAACTTTAAAATATGCAAGCACTGCGAATCAATCAACTCTCAATAATTTCTCAGAAGGGAAGGCGAATCTCATTACAAATTCTTACCTAATTTTATGATCTTGAGGGCAAAAACCATGAATACGAATAGACTCAGGGTAATGCAGATCGCTGCAGCGGCAGGGCTAATGTCTGCTGTTGTTCCCGCCTTGGCGGGTCTCATTTCACTCGGCGAACAGATTAATAACGGTAATTTCCAGGCCGCGTTGAGCCCGGCGTGGACGGTAACTGGCTCCGCCGAGATACGTCCTGGTGGGAGTACAATCAACACCAGCACAGGGAACGCAGGGTTCGACAGCTTCTTCGACAGCGCGTTTGCCGTCTTGGGGGATGACGGCTTGGCAATCGGCGGTATACCCACCGCAGGCACAAGCAGCATCAGTCAAACCTTCATCCTGCCGAGTACGGTGGGGGGAGAAACGGTTCTGAGCTACGATCTCACCATCAGCTTTGAAACGGCATTCGATGGGATTGATAGCGCATCGGTAACAGGAGACATCTTCTCCGCTTCGTTCGGGACGACGACGCTTTTCTCCCAAAATTCCAACGCTTTCCCACCCCAAGCAGTCAACGATCCATTTAATGCCACGATCACCGGGCTCGCTCCGGGTACCTACACGCTCACCTTCACGCTTGATGAGAGCGGCATAATTATTGATCCTACCAATACCAACTTCACCAATACCGCCGCAGGGATCGATAACGTGTCGGTCATCGCGGTAGCGAGGGTACCGGAACCCAGTACGCTTGCCCTGCTCGGAGTTGCCTTGGCGGGGGCTGGCCTTACAAGGCTTCGTCGCAGGGAACGGCGGCTCTGTTAGCCGGCATAACACATGCCAGTCACGCATAGGCTCCGATGGGGCTTATGTCAGATATTTTTACACTCGATGGCGACCTCCAGGTCGCCGCCGTTCATCGCTCGCCAGCCCTGGCCAGCCCTTCCGCCGCTATCACGTTAGCCCGCAAGTGTTCCGGGTTCAGCGTCCCCACCACCACACTGCCCACGCCCGGCTCGGCGTAGATCAGTTCCAGCGCGGCCCGCGTCGGATCGGCGCTCGACACCTGATTGAGATGACCGCCGAGCAGGCCCTTCTTGACCAGCGCGCCCTTGCCGGTGGCTCGGGCGGCGCGGATCACCGGCAACTCCTCCCGCCGCACGAGGTTGTAGGTCACCATCACCAGATCGCAGCATTCCACCGCCCGCAACCCACCGGCGATGGTCTTGGTGGACATCCCCACCGCCCGCACCAGACCTGCCCGCTTGAGATCCAGCAGAGCCGGCAGCACGCCTTCACGCTCCAGAATTGCCAGATCCTCACCGTTGGAATGAATCAACACCGCATCCAGCGCCTCCACGCCCAGCCGCCGCAGGCTGCGCTCGACGCTGGCCCGGGTGGCGGCGGCGGAAAAGTCGAAGCGCGATACCCCGTCGTCGAATTCCTCGCCGACCTTGGTGACGACCACCCAGTCCCGCCGGCAGCGCCGCAGCAACCGGCCCAACCGCTCCTCGCTCTCGCCGTAGGCCGGCGCGGTATCCAGCAGGTTGATGCCCAGATCCCAGGCCAGTTCCAACAGCGCCAGCGCCTCCCGGTCCGAGGGCAGTTCGAACGCACGCGGATATTTGACGCCCCGGTTGCGGCCGAACTTGACCGTCCCCAACCCCAGGGGGCTGACGTGCAAGCCGGTCGAACCCAGCGGCCTCAGCTCCATTCCATGTCCTCCCGATCCCAGGGATAGACCGCCACCTCCGGCCGCGGCCACCCCGCCAGCGCCGGCGAATCCAGCAGTCGGGGTTTCACCGCCAGCGTTCGCAGAGTCTCCTCGACCTCTTCGGCCAGCAAGGGTGCCAGCGCCAACTTGGTCGGCCAGGCGGCGATCACCCGTCCGTCCCGGAACACGCCGGGCCCGGCCGGCCGTGCTCGGCCCGGCTGCAGCGCCTCGGCCCGCTGGATGGTGAAGGTGGCGAATTCCACCGGCTTCCAGTCCACCCACGGCAGCAGCGCCTGGAGTTCGCGCCGCGCCGCGCGGATCTGCTCGTGGCGGTCGCGCTTGACGCCCTCCTCCGCCAACCCGCCGCCGAGATACCAGATCAGCCGGCCACCGGCGTCGTAATGGGTGGTCACGGTCAGGCGCGGCAGGTCGCTGGCGCCCAGGCAATGCGCGTACAGCGGTCCGGGGATATTGACGCCGCGCGCCATCACCATGTGCAGGGGCCGCAATTGCAAGGTCGCCCACGGCAAACCAGAATTGCCCGCCCCGGCGGTGAATACGGTGACGGCCGGCCGGATCACCCACTGCGAACGTTGGGAATGATGCAAGGTGATGTTACCATCCGCTTTCAGGATGGCCGGCCCCCGGCTGCGCACGATGGCTTCCCGGTAGCGTTCGGCGAGCGCGGCCAGCACCGAGGCCACGTCCACAATCGGTTCGTCCAGCCGGTACACCGTGCCCTGGAACTCCGGATGGCGCAACACCGGCGGACAGTCGCTCTCGCGCTCGCGCTCGCCCGCCACCTTTTCTACGCGGCCGCGCATCAGCTTGCTGGCGAAGAACGCCGCCAGCCGCGAGGTCGGGGCCCGGGTGGCCCACAGATATTGATGCCCGGCCAGCAGTCGTGCCGCGCGCAGATCGATTTCATCCTCGCCGTTCAGGCAGCGCCGCCACAGGGCCGGCATCCCGGCGACCGCCGCCGCCGAATCGTCAAACCGGCCGTGCAGGCTATATTTGGCGCCGCCGTGAATGATGCCCTGGGCGCAGATGGTCTGGCCGGCGCCCAGCCGCTCGCCTTCGATCAACAGAGCGCCATAGCCCCGGTTGCGCAACCGGGCCAGCAGCCACAGCCCGGCGATGCCGCCGCCGACGATGGCGACATCCACGTTCAGGGTCGGATTGGCCGGATTCATGGTCGCTTGAGGATGCGGGCGATGGTGCTGGTGGTCGAGCAGCCCTCGATGTAATCCATCACCACCACCTGGCCTCCGGAATCCCAGACGCAGCGGTTGCCCGGGATGGTCGTCGGATCGTTGTCGCCACCCTTGACCAGATAATCCGGTTTCACCTCACCGATCACCCGTTCCGGGGTATCTTCGTAAAACGGCATCACCCAGTCCACCGCCGCCAGGCCGGCCAGCACCCGCATCCGCTGCCCCAGTGGGTTGACCGGCCGGTCGGGGCCCTTGAGGCGGCGCACGGACGCGTCGTCGTTCACCGCCACGATCAGCCGGTTGCCCAGGCGCTTGGCCTGTTCCAGGTAAGTAACGTGCCCGGCGTGCAGGATGTCGAAGCAGCCGTTGGTCATGACGATGGTCTCGCCGTGGGCCTTGGCGTCGGCCACCGCCCGCAGCAATTGCGCCTCGTCCAGCACCCCGCGCGGCGGCTCGTCGTGCTCGTACAGCGCCCGCCGCAGTTCGGACACGGTGACGCTGGCCGCGCCCAGCTTGCCGACCACGATGCCGGCCGCCAGATTGGCCAGCACCGTCGCCGCCGGCAGTTCCAGCCCGGCGGCCAGCCCGGCGGCCAAGCTGGCGATGACGGTATCGCCGGCGCCGGTCACGTCGTATACCTCCCGGGCGCGAGCCGCCAGATGAAGCGGCTCGATCCCGGCCCGCAGCAGGGTCATGCCCTGCTCGCCGCGAGTGATCAACAGCGCCTCCAGTTCCAGATCCCGGCGCACGGCCTCGCCCTTTCCCACCAGCTCCGCCTCGTCGCGGCAGGGCCCGGCGACGGCCTCGAATTCGGCCAGATTCGGCGTCAGCAACGTCGCGCCATGGTAGCGGCGAAAATCGAGACCCTTGGGATCGACCAGCACCGGCCTTTCGGCGGCGCGGGCGGCGCGAATGTAATCCTCCACCCCGCGCAGCGCGCCTTTCTGGTAATCGGACAGCACCACGACATCAATTTCCGGCAGCCGGGCGGTGAAACGGTCCAGCAGCGTGGCCGGTTCGAAGCTCGGAAATCCGTCCTCGAAATCCAGCCGCAGCAGTTGCTGGTTGCGGCTCAGCACCCGCAGCTTGGTGATGGTAGCCTGGCCGGGCAGGCGGATCAGTTCGCAGGCCACGCCCAGGCGTCGCAACTTGGTTTCCAGCGTCGACGCGGCCTCGTCGGCGCCGGCGACGCCCAACACCCGGACCTGGCCGCCGAGGGTGGCGATGTTGACCGCCACGTTAGCGCCGCCGCCGGGCCGTTCCTCGACCTCTTCGACCTTGACCACCGGCACCGGCGCTTCCGGCGAAATGCGCGCGGCGGGACCGTACCAATAGCGGTCCAGCATCACATCGCCGACGATCAGCACCCGTGCCTGCTCGAAATGGGGAATTTGCGGTTTCATGGGACGGTTAGGGACTGTTTCAGGATGACGGCATGATAGCATGGCGCGGAATCACCAAAGACGCGAGGCGTGCGAGGGGTCGGAACTCCTCGCCCCCCGCCCTTCACTCCCCCTATTTTCACTCCTCACTTCTCGCGCCACCTGATGAACGGCAAGGATCTCTATCCGCGGTTGTTGCGCTACGTCCGACCGCACACCCGCATCTTCGCACTCTCGATTCTCGGCACGATGGCCTCCGCCGCCACCGAGCCGCTGATTCCAGCCCTGATCCAGCCGCTGTTGGACGGCAGCTTCGTCGAGAAGAACCCACAGACCATCCGCTTGATGCCGTTGTTACTGGTCGCGGTGTTCGTAGTACGCGGCGTGGCCGGATTCGTCGGCTCGGTGGCGATGGAGTGGGTCGCGCATCGGGTGGTCATGGACTTGCGCAACGCTCTGTTCGCCCGCTTGCTGGCCCTGCCGACCCGCTATTTCGACGACCATTCCGCCGGCAACCTGCTGTCTCGTCTGACCTACGATGTCAACCAAGTGATGACCGCCACCACCCAGGCCCTAGTCACCCTGGTCAAGGACGGGCTGTCGGTCGTCGGTCTGCTGGGCTGGATGCTGTACCTGAACTGGAAACTATCGCTGTTGGCCTTCCTGATCGCGCCCGGCATCGCCCTGATCGTGCGCCTGGTCAGCCGACGGCTGCGGCGATTGAGCCGGGAATTGCAGGAACTGATGGGCGACTTGACTCATGTCATCGACGAGGTGTTGCAAGGCCACAAGGTGATCAAGATCTTCGGCGGGCAGGAGTACGAGCGCCGGCGTTTCCATCGGGTCAACAACCGGGTCCGCCAGTTCAACATGAAGTTGACCGCCTCCTCCGAGGCGAGCGGGCCGCTGGTACAGTTGCTGGCCATCGTCGCGCTGGGCGCAATGATCTACTTGGCCTCCCTGCAATCGGCCGCCAACCAGATCACGGTCGGCGGTTTCGTCTCGCTGTTTGGGGCGATGGCGATGCTGTTGGCGCCGATCAAGCGGCTGACCAAGGTCAACGAGCAGTTGCAGCGCGGGTTGGCGGCGGCGGAAACCATCTTCGCGCTGATGGACGAACCACCGGAACCGGACCGAGGCGCCCGGACCATCGGCCGCGCCCGCGGCCAGGTCAGCTTCCGGGCGGTGAGCCACCGCTACCGGAACGAAGGGGCCGAGGTAATCCGCCAGCTCGATCTGGACGTGCGGCCGGGCGAAACCATTGCCCTGGTCGGTCCCTCCGGCAGCGGCAAGACGACCCTGATGAGCCTGCTGCCGCGCTTCTACGAGCTGGAATCCGGCGACATCCTGTTGGACGGCGAGCCAATCCGCGAACTGCGCCTGGCGGATCTGCGGGCCAACATCGCCTACGTCAGCCAGGATATCGTGCTGTTCAACGACACCGTCGCCGCCAACATCGCCTATGGCGCGGGTTTTCAGGCCGATGCGGACGATCTCGTCCGAGCCGCCGAAAGCGCTCACGCCATGGAGTTCATTCGTGAATTACCGCAAGGCATGGACACTCTGATCGGCGAAAACGGCGCGCGGTTGTCGGGCGGGCAGCGCCAGCGCCTCGCCATCGCTCGCGCCCTGCTCAAGAACGCGCCGATTCTGATTCTGGACGAAGCGACCTCGGCGCTCGACACCCAGTCCGAACGCAAGGTCCAGCAGGCGCTGGATACCCTGCGCGAGGGTCGTACCGCTTTCGTCATCGCCCACCGGCTGTCCACCATCGAAAATGCCGACCGCATCGTGGTGCTCGACCGGGGCCGCATCGCCGAGATCGGCGCCCATGCCGAACTGCTGGCCCGGGACGGGCTGTACGCCAGCCTGTACCGGCTGCAAAGCAATGGCAAATTAACAACAAAAGTTGCATGAACAACTATTTTATTTTCAAATACGCAACATTATTATTCTGAGCCGGTCTAAAGTGGTTTAGCGACTCAGCACGGCGCGGGGATGTCGATCATGCGCGGTCATACGGATTCTTCCAAAAAACTGGCGCCACTATTGCGCCAAGCCTTCCGGCAAGGCGTCGAGGCGGCGAATCGGCGCGAGGACCGCAATCCCTACGTTCCGAATACCCATCTCTACCACGCCTGGATCGCGGGATGGGCGACTCTTGCCCGCGGCTGGAGCGATGGCAACGATCTTGGCTTGTCCTGAGCGCAAGACGATCTTCGAGACTCGCGGCGCCGCGTGAGGTTCGTGACGGGCTGATGCTACACTTGGCGCATTCAGCCCCAAATCCCTTGATAACCGAGTATCCATCCATGAAGAAACCGTTTTTCCTGCTGCTGGCCGGCGGTCTGCTCGGCGTCAGCCCGGTCTGGGCCGATGGCGAATGGGATCAGGCCAAGACTGCTCACGAACGGGGCGACTACGCCGCCGAGGTCGCGATCATTCGGCCGCTGGCCGAAAAAGGCTATGCCTTCGCCCAGTTCAACCTGGGGGTGCTGTACGATCAGGGCAAGGGCGTGCCGCAGGACAATGCCCAAGCGATGCAGTGGTACCAGAAGGCGGCGGAGCAGGGTTTGCCGCAGGCCCAGGTCAACTTGGGCATCATGTACGAGGAAGGGCAGGGCGTGAAACCGGATTACGCCCGGGCCTACTTCTGGTACGCACTGGCCGAATCGCAAGGCGACGGCCAGGCGCCGCAGGCCAAGAAGGACATCGCCGGGAAAATGACCCCGGCTCAGATCGAGGACGCGGAACGGAAGGTCAAGGAATACAAGGCCACCCATACCTTCTCGATCCCGCCCTTGCCGATGCCGGATTCCGGCAGCGCGCACGGCAACGGCTGATCCGGTTCCACCGGGCGAAACCCGTCAAAGCCCGCCGGAAGGGCACCCCTTGCGGCGGTAGCTTCAAAATATGGACGCAATCTCCGCCAACCGCCATACCGGCCGATTTCCCGCCCGCTTTCGACGACCGGTCGACCTTTCGTCCTCGACCGGTCGTTCCAGCGGATAGGCCGTACCCTCTCGATACACCAATCACCTCTCATTTGCTAACCCACGCGAACGCTTGAATATTCCATCGACCATCCGGCCGGGCATTCGATCGGGATGGGTCTGGATCCCCGCGTTAGTGGGGATAAGAAGGCCAGTCTGCGAAGCACCATCCATAAAATGTAGTATCTCGCCATGACATTGAAAAAATCATGAACTATATTTTTATGCGTGCGGAAGAGGAATTTTGTCATATTTTTTTGACTATTGTAATTTCTTACTGCAAAATTACTGGCGGTCCCTATTTAATGTGCTGAATTTAATGCCGATTGGAGAACCGCATGACTAGAAAAGAATTTGCCTTGGCCGTTTTGACCGCCATTACGACCGGCGTCGCCAATGCCCAGCCCGCCCGGGACTACGTCACGATTGTCGGCTCGTACGTTGTTCAACCCATGGCGATGGAAGTGGCCCAGCAGTTCAGCAAAGCTACCCAAGCCAAACTTCCGCAAGTCCAAGCGAATGGCACTGGAGCTGGTTTTAAATCTTTCTGTGCCGGCGTCGATATTGAAACACCGGATGCCACTACCTCCACGCGCCTCATCAGATCTTCCGAATTGGATTTGTGTAAAAAAAATGGTGTGACCGAAATAGTTGAGGTCCGGTTTGGTTACGATGCCATCATCGCGGCCCATGCACGAGGTGGGAAGGTCGACGAACTCAACCATAAAGAATTATTTCTGGCAATGGCAAAGGATGTTCCCGATCCGAAGGATGGTTCAAAATTGATCCCCAACCCTTACAAGACTTGGAAGGATATCAACCCGGCGTTGCCGGATAGCAAGATTCAAATATGGGGACCGGATCCTAGTCTGGGTATTTACGATGCTCACTTGACCCAGATCATGCTGGTTGGTTGCAAGCAATTCGACTCCATAAAGACCCTGGAAACAAGCGATCCCAAGACATTTGAATCCGTATGCAGAAATTTTCGCCGAGACGGTGCCTATACGGAGTTTGCGGACTATAGCATCGTTTTACGGGAACTAAAAAACAATCAGGACGCCTTGGGTATAATTGCCTTCTCCATTTCACGAAAGGCCGATTTAAAGGAAGTATCGGTCGATGGTATCGAACCCACTCTTATTGCCGTTTCCAGGAAAGCCTATACCCTCACGTTCCCACTGCTATTATACGTCAAGAAAGCTCATATAAACCTCACTCAGAGTCTCAAGGGATACTTGGCTGAGCTCACTTCGGAAAAAGTCATCGGTACGACGGGCTACCTATATAACATGGGTGTAGTTCCAATGCCGCTTCTCGAACGCAATCAAGTGCGAGCCGACGTTGATAGTTTAAAGTTGCTGCCCATGTAGATGAAGAAAAAGATGGCTGTCAGGCAAGACAAGACGGATTCAACTTTGTCTGAGGAAAAGCCGGAGGCGTCGTATGAGTGATAAGAAAGTGATTCCAGTTGCCATGTTCGGTATTCCCGAACATGAGCGGAACGTATTGAAAAACATCTTTAAGCTTTCTCTATACCGAATTCACACCTACACTCTGGCTTCAGCCCAGGAAGCCAGTCAAATCTTGATGGTGGACATGGATGATCCCACCGCCATGGCGGACTGGAAAGCCTTTCGCGGTGATGGCGTCACGAGCGCGTCATCGGCATCCGGCCAAGGCAGGGCACATCCCCTAATTCCGACCGTGCTGGTCACGAAAGAACAGCCTCCGGATAGAGTAGCGTATTGCATTCGCCGACCTTTTGTCGCCACCCGCCTACTCAGCATACTCGATCAAATCGCCACTCAATTACCCACGAGACCCACTGAAGAACGCGTCATCGGCGCGGAACAGCCAAAGGTCGCCGAGGTCGTGGAACCCTCCGTTCCCACGGCGCTGGTGGTGGACGATAGCAGCACGGTCAGAAAG
>JAVMKL010000285.1:0-12690 GCA_031732875.1 Candidatus Competibacter sp.
TCTCCTTGGGGTTCTCTGAAGGTACTGAAATATGCGCAATCACGTTGTGGTCTCCGGTTTGTCGGTAATCTTTCCCGATACCTAACGGGGTGGCGGGAAAGCCGCAGGCTTTTCCGACCGGAGTCGGTTTGATCCAGATGCTTATCCGCCGCCACGTTATCGCGGACGCGACAACGATAAGGCTCAGCGCGCTTGCGAAACGCGAAGCGTGTAGCAAGTCCGCTGGAGCCTAAGGTTGGGCCTATGATACAACTCTGGGGTCATTAGAAACATTACCCCATTGGAAATGCATCTTGGAATGAAGCGCCGCTATAAGCGGATGCGGGTCATTCTTGAACCTTTCCACAAAGTCCGTAATTATAGCCAATGCTGCGCGGCAAGCCCAGGCAGCAATTTCAGGAGTTTCCAATTGAAACAACCACCCAGCAAGCTTCGGCTCGTCTTCTGGATTGTTATATAACCACCGCCTTTGGCTGAAATCTTGCAAATATTTTGGCTCCTTTTCCAAGGCTCTTGGGTGGACGATATCGTTCCTCATATCAATTAACCTAGAGAAGTCCTGAAACGGCGGCTTTCCCTTTGTCAGTGGACAGCCAGGTAGAATCTGGGAAACCCATAGGTACTTTGTTTTAATCTGTGCTTTTTCTTTTTCCAATTGTTCCAAGAGGGTACCAACCGAAGTCCACCTCTCTATCTCAGGAAGTTCGGGTGACAACTCAAGCAGAAGAAGATGTGTACCCAGTTCGTTAATAAACGCTTCTGTGCTCATGGCGGCAAGCAAAATAGCGCCTATCGTATCTGCCGTGCATGCCTTAGGGCTGGTCGCCTTGATTTCACGAGCACGCTGCGCCCCGTCTGCCGCAATATTCCAAAGGTGAAATGACGAATAGACTATGGCGCGGGAGTTCATTAGCGTTTTCCCTTTGTTCAACAAGTGATTATACGGTTTCCGTTTATCTACTATTAATCTGCTATTGTGATAATTTTTATTTGATTTTTATATATTATTTTAGCCGTATAACATCCATGCCAGCCCTAAAACTGGTAATCTCGCCATGCTCCCCCTCTCCCTAGAATCCGGCGCTTTGCTACAGAGAGCGGTTAGCGCAACAGAATAATCAGTCTTCCAACTCCTTTCCACTCCGCCGATTCTCGCCCCTCACCACCAGGAACAGCGCAAAATACGGTCCCGGCGTCGCGGGAATATCTTCGAAGCGTTTGATGACATGTTCCGCTGGGCGACTGGCTTGTTCGATGTACAGGACATCCCCGGTGCGGCCGGTTTCCCGCAGCAATTCCAGCAAGCGCGGTCGATGCCGACCCGGCTTGAGAATGGCGACGCTGTCGCTACCGAGCAAAGCCTGCCGCAATGCCTCATCGCCAGCGGTGGCGGGAATCACGGTCAGTCGCTGTTCGCCGGTGATCAACGGCGTCGCGGCGGCAGCACCGGCAGCACTGACCGAGTTGATGCCGGGAACGACTACGCAAGGAAAGCGGTCGCCCAGCCGTTGCAGCAAGTAGCTGAAACTGCCGTAAAACAGCGGATCGCCTTCGCAGAGAATCGCCACGTCTTGTCCGGCGCTCAATGCCTCGGCAATGACTACGGCAGCCTCGTCATAACCTTGGTTGACCGGCCCTCGATCCAGCATGCAAGGCATGGTGATTGGAATTTCCCGCTTGCCGGTCAGCCACTCCGCCGCGATATCGCGGGCTTGGGCGCTGCCCTGTGGCGTGGCCGGGTAGGCGACTACCGGCACGCTTTGCAGGATGCGCACGGCCTTGAGGGTCAACAGTTCCGGATCGCCGGGACCGACCCCGACGCCGTACAGCGTGCCCGTGGCATTCATTCGGGCTTCTCCAATCTCATCAGCAACACCGGCAGGTACGGGCGCATCACTCGCTGGCCGGCCAAGCGTTCGCCCCGAGCGATGCTTAACTCCGTCCAATCCGCCGCACGGTCGCCGACGAAGGTATGCAGGTCCACCCGGCTGTCTTCGGTCACGGCGCTTGCCACCAATCGACCGCCAAGCCGCAACCGCGCCCAAACCACGTCCAGCATCTCGCGCAGACTACCGCTGCTGCCACCGATGAAGGCGGCGTGCGGGTCGGGCAACTCCGCCAGTGCTTCCGGGGCGTGACCGGCAACGATATGCAGGTTGACGACGACGCCGAACCGTTCCCGATTGATGCCCAAATGTTCCAGCCGTTCGGGATGATATTCGACGGCGTGAACCTCGCCGTGAGGATTCCAGCGCGCCCATTCCACCGACACACCGCCGCAACCGGCGCCCACGTCCCAGCCGATCTCGCCGGCGCGCGGGGCAAGCAGCGAAAGGATCGTCAAACGTACCTCGCGCTTGCTCAGCAGCCCCTTGCCTGGTTCCGCGCCGGTGCTGAATCGATCGTCGGGAATGCCGGGGAACTCCGGCAGTACGCCACCTAACCCATGAGTCTCCAGGATAACCACGTTCAGCGGCGAGAATTCGATATCGGCATTGGCTAATTCCGCCGCGCGGAAGTGGCGGAAGCGCTCGTTCGCCGTCCCCAGTTCCTCGGCCACCCAAAGATCGGATCGCTCGAAACCGGTTTCGGCCAACACCCGAGCGATAGCGAGCGGCGAATTGGCCCGGTCGGTGAGTAGGACGTACAGTCGGTTAGCCTGCAACACCGCGCGCAAACTGGCCAGCGGGCGCCCGTGCAGGCTGACGAGGTGTGCCTGCTGCCAAGGTCGGCCCAGCCGAGCGAAGGCCGACTGAATGCTGGAGACGTTGGGGTGAAATACCAGATGTTCCGGCGACAGATGGTGGAGCAGAGTGCTACCGATACCGTAAAACAGCGGATCGCCGGAGGCCAGCAGCGCGATTCGCCGTCCGGCATCGGCGCGCAACATATCCCACAAACCGCTCATCGGGCTGGGATAAGGACGTTTCGCGGCGGCCAGTTCGGGGAAAGCGGCCAGATGTGCCGGTGCGCCGATCACGAGCTCTGCTTGGGCCAGCGCCGCCCGCGCCGATTGGCCGAGCGCGCCGGCGTCCATCCCCATACCGACGACGTGTATCGGTGGGCCGGGCCAATCGGATTGCACGGCCATCAGAAACGGATGCCGTTCGCCATGCGTGCTAAGGCGTTGAGGGTGGCGGCGGCCAAACTACTTCCGCCACGCCGGCCCAATAGCGTGATGCAGGGTGTTCGAAATTCGCTCGGGGCGGTGTCCCACAATGCTTGTTTCGATTCGGCGGCGTTGATGAAGCCGACCGGCATCCCGACGATCAGGGCCGGGCGGGGTGCGCCCTCATCCAGCAAGTCCAACAGCCGAAATAGGGCGGTTGGCGCATTGCCTATGGCAACGATGCTTCCCGCCAGATGCGCCGGCCACTCCGCCATCGCCGCCATGGACCGGGTCTCGCCGGTTTGGCGGGCGCGTTCGGCGACGCTGGGCGAATTCAGAAAGCAATGCACCTTTCCTTTCAAATACCGCTTGCTGATTCCCTGGCCGACCATCTCGATGTCGCAAAGCACGTCCGCGCCGTTTTCCAGCGCCGCCAGCCCAGCCTCGACGGCACCGGAACTGAAGTGAAGATCGTGGACGATGTGGGGATCGCCAGAGGTGTGAACCAACCGCATCGCGACTTGTTGCTGGTTGGCATCGAAGCGAGACAGATCGGTCAACTGGCGAATTTGGACGAACGACTGGCGTTCGATTTCGTCGGGGTCGCGGAGATAGTCGAAGCGAGGCATGGCAGCTCCAGATTGCACTCCTCTTCCCTGCGGGTAAGAGGGGTCGGGGGTAAGAGGAATTTAGTGCCCGTGGTCGTGGTCGTGGTCGTCGTGATGGTGTCCGGTTTGCGGCGCGCCCTGCCAGTCCTCGCGGCCGACGATGGGCGCGCGGTAGGGACAAAACTGGCAGTTCATCCGCGCCTCGCCGCGTTCGGCCTCGGCCAGTCGCTCCAGAAAAGTGGCGACTACCAGCGGATGGGCGTTCAAATAGGGCGCCACCGCTGCCGTTACTTCCGGATGGCGGCTTCGATAGTCGTCGACCGTGGCGCGCACCTGCTCGACCAGCCGGCCGGTGAAGAGCAGATAGGGGAACACGATCACCCGCTGGAAGCCCAGTCGGTGGGCACGTTCCAGGGCGTCGGCCATCAACGGCGCGGCGACGGCGGTGTAAGCGGTTTCCGCCCAGCCAAAACCCATCCCTTCCCACAGGATGCGAGTGATCTTGCTGATGTTGGAATTGGCGTCGGGATCGGAACTGCCGCGCCCGATCACCACCAGCAGGGTATGCCGCCGGTCGTAATCCGCGCCAAACCCGCTCTCGATGCTCTCGATTCGTTCGCGGGCGACCTGCAGGAGGTTAGGATGAATGCCCAAGTCCGCGCCGAAGGCGATAGTCATTTCCGGGTGCGCGGCTTGAAAGTCGTTGAGGATAGCCGGGATGTCGTTCTTGACGTGGCCAGCGGCCATCAGCAGCGCCGGCAGGGCGGTGATGCGATGGAATCCCCGTTGCCGTAATTGCTCCAGCGCCTCGGACAGATCCGGTTCGACCAGTTCCAGGAAACCGGCCAGACAGGTCCGGTCGGGCAGGGCCTGTTGCAAGCGGTCGGCGAGGGTGCGGAATTCGGCGACGCCGGCGGCGAGCCGGGTGCCGTGGCCGATCAGCAGCACGGCGGGGCGGGAAGGCGGTGGATGGGGCATCGGAATGAAGGGCGTTGGTGATATTGGCGCCATTGTACAGACAGGACCGCAATTCATCACCGATTACGATTGGGCTATGCTTTCTGGAGTTTATCCCTCGTTCCCTCGACCTTACGACCTCGGAGGGCACAACTCATGTCCGCTTATGCCTTTCCCTTCGCCGAGATCGAGTATTCCGACGGCGCGACGATATGAATTCCACACCATGAAATGGAACTGCGCGAACGCAATATCCAGAAATTGAATCAAGGCGTCTACGATGCGTTAATCGTCGGCGGCGGCATCAACGGCGCCGCGGCCGCCGCCGCGTTGTCCGGCAAGGGCGCGCGGGTGGCTCTGATCGATCGAGGTGACTTCGCCGGGTTCACCAGCCAGCAATCCTCGAACCTGATCTGGGGCGGCATCAAGTACCTGGAGAGCCAGGATTACGCGCTGGTCCGAAAGCTGTGCCTGAGCCGCAACCACTTGATCCGCCGCTATCCCTCCCAGGTTCGTGAAATTCGCTTTCTGGCGACTGTCGACCAGGGGTTCCGCTGGCATCCCCTGTTGCTTTGGGTCGGCGCCTGGCTGTACTGGCTGTTCGGCAACGGCTTCACCAAAATCCCCCGGCTGCTTTCCAAACGGGCGATCCAGCGGGAAGAGCCGGTCGTCAACACCCAAAATACCGCTGGTGGGTTCGAATACTCCGATGCCTATCTGCCCGACAACGATGCATGTTTCGTCCTTCAGTTCGTGCGTTTGGCCATGGATCGTGGCTGTATCGCTGCCAATTACCTGGAATCGCTCGGCGCCCGCCGGGATGGCGGCATTTGGCTGACTCAGGCTCGGGATGCCATCGCCGGCAAGCGGTTCGAGATCCGCTCCAGAGTGCTGATCAACGCGGCCGGTCCCTTCGTCGATGCACATAACCGGCTCACCGGTGTACGGACCGAGCATCGTCATCTGTTTTCCAAGGGGATCCACCTGATCGTTCCCCGAATAACGCCCAACCAACGGATATTGGCCTTCTTCGCCGACGATGGCCGGTTGTTTTTCGTTATGCCCATGGGAAATCGGACCTGTATCGGTACCACCGACACTCGCATCGAAAGCCCCTTCACCGAGGTGACCGACGCAGATCGCCAGTTCGTGCTCGACAATATCAACAAGCGCCTGACTCTCGTCAAACCCCTCGTCCGCGATGACATCATCGCCGAACGCTGCGGGGTCCGCCCGCTGGTGGTCAAGGTGCGGGCCAAGGTTAATACGCGGGACTGGTTGCAGTTGTCCCGCAAGCATGAGATCGATGTCGATCGCGCGAATGCTCACCTCAGCATCTTCGGCGGCAAGCTGACCGACTGCCTGAACGTGGGCAATGAAATAGTCGAGATCGTTCGGGAATTGGGGGTCGAACTGCCACATCGGAACCGCGGATGGTATGGCGAGCCGGATCGCTCCGTGCGGGAAGAGTACCTGCGCCGAGCCAAACTGATGAATCTCGACAGCCATGCCTTGCCGGAATCAATGGAAGAAAGCCTGACCAGCCGGCTGTGGCGGCGCTACGACGAAAAAGCGTTCGGGCTGCTGGAGGAAATCCGTGCGGATCCCCGGCAGGCCGAGGTGCTGATCGAGGGTACCGAATCCCTGCGTTGCGAGATCGAGTTGGCGAAGCGCCAGGAAATGATCGTCAAACTGGAGGACTTCCTGCTCCGGCGCTCCAAGATTGCGTTGGTGGTGCGCAAGGAAGACATCAGGAACGCCCCCGGCCTTATGGAAGCCTGCGAGATGCTGTTCGGCGGTCAGGCCCAGGACAAGTTCGACGAGTACTTCCAGAGCCAGCCGACGGTCCGGCTGTCCAGTATTGGCGACGGTTGACTCCGTCGCCGGTGCGAAAACAAAAAAGGCGCGCCGAAGCGCGCCCTAATTCGTACAGTAGTGGCTTCAGGCAGGATGGTCGTTCGCCATCCAGCGATGGAAGAAACCCGCTATCGCCGCGCCGACGATCGGCATGACCCAGAACAGCCAGAGCTGCTGCAAGGCCCAGCCGCCGACGAAAATCGCCTGGCTGGTGCTGCGCGCCGGGTTGACCGAGGTATTGGTGACCGGGATGCTGATCAGGTGGATCAACGTCAGGCACAGACCGATGGCGATGGGAGCGAACCCGGTCGGCGTGTTCTTGTGGGTCGAACCCAGGATGACGATCAGGAACATGAAGGTCATTGCAATCTCGGAAACAATTGCGGCGTTCATCCCGTATTTGCCCGGTGAATGTTCGCCGAAGCCGTTCGCGGCAAAGCCGCTCGCAACCACGTCAAACCCTGGCTTTCCCGTGGCGATCAGGTAGATGATGGCCGCGCCGGCAAGACCGCCGAGCACTTGGGCGATGATGTAGGGGATCAGGTCGGACGCCGGAAACCGGCCGCCGGCCCACAGTCCGACCGAAACCGCCGGATTCAGATGGCAGCCGGAGATATGGCCGATAGCGTAGGCCATGGTCAGCACGGTCAGACCGAAGGCCAGCGACACGCCGACGAAAGCGATGCCGAAAGGATTGGTGGGATCACCGCTTGGGAAAGCGGCGGCCAGCACGGCGCTGCCGCAGCCGCCCAGCACCAGCCAGAGGGTGCCGATGAATTCGGCGGCGAGACGATTTGCAAGTGGCATGGTCAAGCTCCTTAGGTAATGTTGGATGATTTGGGTTGGATGTTGCTCTGATAGGGCAATCTTTTGAAATAGATGAGATTGATCTGGATGAATCTCTCCCCTGTCGCTCAAAATTGCTCGCGGCGCGGCCTGCTTGTTATCGGCGATTCATGCGCTTGACGTATCATTGATGGGAGGTACGAATTCCCACAAAGAATACGCTAATAGAGTAGCGATTCAAGCCGGCTAATCAAATATAGCCCCCCCTACCGGTTGTGAAATTTCCCCTCCTTGATAAGGAGAGGTGGCGCGGAGCGCCGGGGTGGTTCGAAAGGGTGATGCCGCAAGTCAGATAGGAGCGCTTTATCCGGTGGGTTTGGTTAATGCCTGGAGGGGCGTTCACCCGCCCTCAAACACTCCCTCGCCGGCCCAGCAGGGCACGTAGTTTGCTGGCCAGTTCAGCCTTGCGATAGGGCTTGGTCAGTATGTCGGCGCTTTCTCCCGCACGGCCGTCGCCGAGCAAGGTGTGTTCGGTATAGCCGGAGGTGAACAACACGGGTAGGGCGGGATGGCGCCGCCGCGCCTCGGTGGCCAGCCCGACCCCGTCCATGTCGCCCGGCAGCACGATATCGGTGAACAGCAGGGCGATTCCGGGCGTGGTGTCCAGGATCTCGAGCGCCGTTTCGGCGTCCCCCGCCTGCCGGGTGTCGTAACCCAAGGCTTGCAGCGCGCCGACGGCAAACTGGCGGACGTCGGGGTCGTCCTCGACGGCCAGGATGGTTTCACCCTGGCCGAGGGGGGCGGTTTCGGCAACGCGCGGTTCCGCCATCTCCGTCGCTTCGGCCTGGTGCCGCGGCAGGTAGAGCCGCACCGTGGTACCTTGGCCGGGCTCGCTGTAGAGGGTGATATGACCGCCGGACTGCTTGACCAGGCCATACACCATGCTGAGCCCCAGGCCGCTGCCCTTGCTCGTTTCCTTGGTGGTGAAGAACGGTTCGAAAACGCGTTCCAGTACCTCGGGAGGCATGCCGATGCCGGTATCGCTGACCGACAGCATCACGTACGGTCCGGGTCGGATGTCTTTCTGCGAGATGACGTAGTCCTCGTCCAGCAGGATGTTGGCGGTCTCCAGGGTGAGTTTGCCGCCTTGCGGCATCGCATCACGGGCGTTGATGACCAGATTGAGCAGAGCGTTCTCGAACTGGGCCGGATCGACCAGCGTCCGCTCCAGATCGTTGGCCAGCACGGTTTGAATCTGGATGTTGGCGCCCAGCGTGCGCCGCGTCAGATCGAGCATGGCCAGCACCAGCCGGTTCAGGTCGGTCGGTTGCGCCAGCAGGGGCTGGCGGCGCGAGAAGGCCAGCAGCCGGCGGGTCAGGTTGGTACCCCGGTCCACTGCTTTCAGCGCCTGCTGGGCGAGTTGGTGCAGGCGGGGTTGAGCGGTCAACTGTTCGTGCAGCAATTCCAGATTGCCCATGATGATCGACAGCAGGTTGTTGAAATCGTGGGCGATGCCGCCGGTGAGTTGGCCGATGGCCTGCATTTTCTGCGCTTGGCGGAGCTGCACCTCGGCCTGCTTGCGCTGGGTGAGATCGCGGGCGACCACGATGGTGGCCGACTTGCCGCCGTATTGCACCTCGAGCGGCATGGTGCGCGATTCGAACCAGCGCAGTCCCGAAGTGGTTTGCAGTTCGTATTCGGCGATCTGGATGCTTTGGGTCGCCAGCGCCCGATGGATGATGTCCAGAAAAAATGCCGCCATCTCCGGCGAATGAACTTCGCCGAGCAGTTTGCCCCGGATGGGCGTGATCCCGGTGGCGGCTCGATCCCGTCCGGCGATTGGCGTTTCGCGTTGGCGGCTGATTTCGGGCGGCCGGATCTCGCTCGGAAGGTTGCCCCGCCGCGGCGCGATCCCGGTCGTGGCATGCTCTCGTCCGGCGGCCAAAATATCGCGGTAACGGCCGTCCTCATCGACCACGAACACCAAATCGGGCAGGGCTTGGGTCACGGCGCGCAACCGCGCCTCGCTGTCCCTCAGGGCGGATTCGGTCACCCTGCGAACTTCGATTTCCAGATTCAAGGCCTCGTTGGCCGTTTCCAGTTCCGTCGTGCGCTCGGCGACCCGCCGCTCCAGCTTGGCGTTGGCTTCGCGCAGTTCGGCCTGAGCCTGCTGCAACGAGGTTCGCATGATGTTGAACGCTTGGGTGAGTTCGCCGAGTTCGTCGTTGCCGTGGACGGAAATATCGTAGTCCAGGTAACCGGCCGCCAGTCGCCGGGTCGCCGCCGCCAGCGAGGTGATCGGCAGGGCCAGTTTTTCGGCGTGTTTTTTGGAAAGGGCGTAGGCGACCACCAGCATGGTCAGGATCATCAGCACCAGGTTCCAGACAGTCATGGCGCTGGCGGCGCGCGCCGCCAGCGCTTCCCGTTCCAGGCGCTCCTGGAAATCCGCCGCGATGGCAGCCGCCAGCGCCATCGCCCGGGTGGCCAGGGGGTCCGTTTCCAGCGCCATCGTGTCCAGCGCGACGTTCCCGCCGATCCGGCGCAAACGGATCACTTCCTGGGCGAACCACGTGAAGGCTTGCAGTTGGTTTTGGAACAGATCCAGCAGTCGATTCTGTTCGGGGGTGAGCAGGGGGCTGGCGGCAATTCGTTCGATATGGGTTCGGACGGATTCCAGTTGCTCCCGGAACGGGTCCTGATATTCCAAACCGTTTGCTCCGAGGATTTCCCGCAGTGCCAGATGCGCGCTGGTAACAGCCTGCTGTGCTCGCGCGAACTGCACCAGCAGGCTTTTGCGTTCGGGGTCGCCGTTCTGGGCTTCTTCCTCTTCGAACAGAGCCGCGATCAGGGAATGCAGTTCCGCCGCGCCCGGCTCGACATCGAGCAAATAGGTGAACCGTGCCGGTTCGTTGCCCGGGTTCCGCGCCGCGTCCCGCACCCACCACTGGGATTCCCGGAGATCGGCCAGCAGGATCTGAAGTTCCACCAGACGCTCCGGAGCGCAGGTTTGCTCGAGAACCTGCTCCTGCTGGCAGTGACTCTTCAACCGGTCGAGCGAAGGCTGGATTTCCCCGTCCCAGGCCACCTGCCAGTCGTCCAGGAAACGCGGGTCGCCGAGGCTGACCCAGCCGCGCAGGCTCGCCAGCGAGTGCCGCACTCCGGCCAGCATCCGCAGCGATGCCTGCGCCAGCGGACCGCCCTGATCGGCCAGCACGACGACCCTGGAGCGCAGGTCGTAGGTGGCGAACAGAGCGATGAAGAGCATTCCCAGCCCGACCAGGGCTACCGACAGATGGGAAAGCAGCAACTGGCGATTGAGCGAGCGCCGGGGAGGGATGCGCTCAGCGCTCCGGGAGATGGGCGTCATGTTCGATCTTTCCAAACGCCGCCCGGTCGGTCGCGAGGAAGCGTTCGAGTTGGGTCAGCTGCGCCTGCAGGATTCCGATGCGCTGGTAGGTATGCGCCGGAAAGCGGGCTCCCGGGTAGATGGGCTGGGGTGGCGCCCTGGCGATATCCAGATGTTTGTGCAGGAAGTCGAGTTGGGACACGATCGTGGCGGCCACCATGTAAACGTCACCCGGCACCAGCTTGTTCGACTCGACCCGACTGGTGTTGATTTGCGGGGCGGGCAAGCCCAGCGTGTCGAGGATGCGGCTGACGCTCTGCAGGCACTCGATCAGCCGAAGATGGACGTCGCCGGGTTGCTTGTCCGGCTCGAACGGGGGTTCGGCCGGAATCCGGTTCGCTTCGGGATAACGGGATAACAGGCGGGCTGCGTAGCCGATCGCCAGGGTGACCTCCATGTAGACATCCTTGGGCGCGAGATGCCGTTCCAACAGCAGATTCAACTGGCGATTGAGGTGCAGGATGGCGGTGAAAGGATCCGCCACGGGAGCGTTTTTTTCGGGTGGCGGCCCGGAATCCGAGGGGATTTTCAGTTCCTCCATCACCTGCCGGAGAATCCGGTTGGCGTCCTCAAGCCTGCGCAGAACGTCCCGAAGCCCGATGTCGCCCGCCGGCGACGGGGGAGGGGTCGCATGTACCCGCATCACCTCGAAGGACAGCCGGTCGGTCTGTTGCCAGAGCGTCAACGCCTGAAAGTACAGGTCGCGGGGCAGGGTGCTGCGAATGCCGATATCCAGTTCGCCGGCCACGGGCGCGCCCATGAAGCGACGCAGGCGTTGCAGATCGCGGTCGAAGATTTCGATCCGGGCCGAAATCGCGGCGGTGCTGGTCTCGGCGATTTCGGCGGAGGGTTCGGGCGCGCCGGCGGCGAACAGCAGGAAAAATGCCGATGCCAGACAGATGCTGAAGCGCGGCGTCATGCCTGTTCGTCTTGGGGATGACCGAGCGCGGCCCGCAACTTGGCCAGACCGAAGGGCTTTACCAAAGTCGTCACCGCGCGCAGGCCCTTGAACTCGGCGAGCAGCTTGGCTTCGCTGGCGTAGTCCGGACTGTAGCCGGTGGTGATGATGAGATCGGCCGCGTAGCCCTGCTGCAACAGCCACAGCAGCAGTTCGTTGCCGTCCATGCCGGGCATGACCATGTCGAGCATGATGATGGTCGGCTGGAAGTCGGCGTAGCATTGTTGAAATGCCTTACCGTTGGTGGTGACCTTGACCTCGTAGTCGAGCGAAAAGGCGACATTGCGGACGAACTCTCCAAATTCGGGTTCGTCATCGATGATCAGCAGGCGTTTTTTGCTCATGTTCGAGTTCGGACTTCCCAAGTTTTCTTGAATGCCAAAAATGGATTGATGTGTAATAAAAAAATTCCATGCGGTCGGCTGCCCTCGTTTTTTCGCTAGAGCGAAGTGTAAAGCCAGCCGGAGCGAACGCAAGCTCTGATCACCACGAAAAATGACGGGGTCGTGTTTTCAGGCATGCCTCGCCGGTGGTGGGTGATCCTATCGCCAAATGGCCGTGGGCTCGATTCCGGGGAATCAGGTGGCGGACGGATGGAACGAAGTTGACGCCCCGCCGGTCGGGCGTTAGCATCGCCATACAAACGACGTGGGTTCCCGTGCGGCCTTTGGCCCGATGGGGATGAAAAGGGAATCTGGTGCGGCCGCCTTCGGGCCGCCAATTCCAGAGCTGCCCCCGCAACTGTCAGCAGCGAGTCGTGCCCCCCGCATGCCACTGGCCAAAACGGCTGGGAAGGCTGGGCGAGCGGCGAAGACCTGCAAGCCAGGAGACCTGCCCTCGTCGGTTACCAGTTGGATTCCGGGCGGGGTGCTCCCGGGTTGCGAACCGTCTCCAGCCAGTGCGTTATCGCCACATCGTTCGTGGCGACCACTTTCCCAGGACGACCTCCCTGAAGCTCCGCCCATAAACCGGGGAGGTTTGTCATGCATATCGCCGAAGGGTTTCTGCC
>JAVMKL010000286.1:0-12643 GCA_031732875.1 Candidatus Competibacter sp.
ACGCCGACTTCTGGATTCAGGACCAGGAATACCGCGACCCCGACACCGGCGAGTCCTTCGATCGGGCGGCGCTCAACACCGAACTGGAGAAGATCGAGAAGCCGGCCGGCATCAGCAATCCCAAGGATTTCCGCAACGAGATCGTCAATTTCGTGCTGCGGGCGCGGGCCAAGAACGCCGGCAAGAACCCGGCCTGGACCAGCTACGAGAAGCTGCGCGCGGTCATCGAGAAGAAGATGTTCTCGAACACCGAGGATTTGCTGCCGGTGATCAGCTTCAACACCAAGGCCAGCGCCGACGAGCAGAAGAAGCACGCCGAGTTCGTGGATCGGATGGTCGCCAAGGGCTATACGGCCAAGCAGGTGCGGCTGCTGTCCGACTGGTATCTGCGGGTCCGCAAGGCGTCCTGACGGAGGACATTGTTGATGGCCACGTTCGTCGACCGACGGCTGGACGGCAAGAACAAGAGTTCGGTCAACCGCCAGCGTTTCATCCGGCGCTTCAAGAGTCAGATCAAGAAGGCCGTGACGGAGGCCATGAACGGCCGCAGCATCACCGACATCGACAACGGCGAGAAGGTCAACATCCCTGCCCGCGACCTGTCCGAGCCGGTGTTCGGCCACGGACCGGGCGGGCGGCGCGAAGCCATTCACCCCGGCAACAGGGAGTTCGTTCCCGGCGACCGAATCGCCCGGCCCCCGGGCGGGGGAGGCGGCGGTTCCGGCGGCGGCCAGGCCAGCAACAGCGGCGAGGGCGAGGACGACTTCGTGTTCGAACTGTCGCGCGAGGAATTCCTGGATCTGTTCTTCGAGGACCTGGAACTGCCCAACCTGGTCCGCACCCAGTTGGCCAAGGTCACCGAATTCAAGTCGGTCCGGGCCGGGTTCACCAGCGCAGGCGCCCCGGCCAACATCGACGTGGTGCGGTCGCTGAAGGGCGCGCTGGCGCGGCGGATGGCGCTGGCCGCCCCCTACATGCGTCGGCTGCGCGAGGCCGAGGAGGAGTTGCGGCGGTTGCTGGCCGAACCGCCGGTGGATGAAATCCGCGCGAAGGAACTGGTCGAGGAAATCGACCACCTGCGGGCGCGGGCGCGGGCGGTGCCGTTCATCGATACCTTCGACCTGCGTTACGCCAACCGGGTCAAGCAGCCGCAACCCACCACCCAGGCGGTGATGTTCTGCATCATGGACGTGTCCGGTTCGATGGATCGGGCGCGCAAGGATCTGGCCAAGCGCTTCTTCACCTTGCTCTATTTGTTTCTCAAGCGCAACTACGAGAAGATCGAAGTGGTGTTCGTCCGCCACCACACGGTGGCCAAGGAAGTGGACGAGCAGGAATTCTTCTATTCGCGGGAGACCGGCGGCACCGTGGTGTCCAGCGCCCTGCAGCTCATGGGCGACATCATGGCCGAGCGCTACCCGATCTCCAGTTGGAACATTTACGCGGCGCAGGCCTCGGACGGCGACAACTGGCACCATGACTCGCCGGCCTGCCGGGACCTCCTGTTGCAGCGGATCATGCCGTATGTCCGCTATTTCTCGTATATCGAAATCACTCCCGACCGCCACCAGAGCCTGTGGGAGGCGTACGAGGAGGTGAAGGCCCAGCATCCGAATTTTGCCATGCGGCAGATCGACGGGCCGGCCGACATTTACCCGGTGTTCCGGGACCTGTTCAAGAGGCGCGTGTCATGAGTTCGTCGCGACTGATCGCCGAGACGTCCGAATGGACCTTCCCGATGCTGGAGCGCTACAACGAGGTCATCGGCCGGATCGCCGGCAACGACTTCGGGCTGGACACCTATCCCAATCAGATCGAGATCATCACCGCCGAACAGATGATGGACGCCTATTCCTCGGTGGGGATGCCGCTCGGCTACAAGCACTGGTCCTACGGCAAGCAGTTCGTGCTGACCGAGAAGAACTACCGGCGCGGGCAGATGGGGCTGGCCTACGAAATCGTCATCAATTCCAACCCCTGCATCGCCTATCTGATGGAGGAAAACACGGCCATGATGCAGGCGCTGGTCATCGCCCACGCCGCCTACGGCCACAACTCCTTTTTCAAGGGCAACTACCTGTTCCGCACCTGGACCAGCGCCGACGCCATCATCGACTACCTGCTGTTCGCGCGCAATTACGTGGCCGAATGCGAGGAACGCCACGGCGAGGAAACCGTGGAACTGTTCCTCGATTCCTGTCACGCGCTGATGAATTACGGGGTGGATCGCTACAAGCATCCGGCGCCGCTGTCGCTCGGTGAGGAGAAGCAGCGCCAGCACGAGCGGGAAGAATACCTCCAATCGCAGATCAACGACCTGTGGCGCACTATCCCGACCAAACCGGCGGAAGCCGCCGCCGGGGAAGCGAAGCGCTTTCCGGCCGAACCACAGGAGAATCTGCTCTACTTCATCGAGAAGAACGCGCCGCTGCTGGAACCGTGGCAACGCGAACTGGTGCGGATCGTCCGCAAGCTCGGCCAGTATTTCTACCCGCAGCGGCAGACTCAGGTGATGAATGAAGGCTGGGCCACCTTCTGGCACTACACCCTGATGAACCGGCTGTACGACGAGGGCTACGTCAACGACAGCTTCATGATCGAGTTTCTGCAATCGCACACCAGCGTCATCCAGCAGTTGCCGTTCGATCATCCCTACTATTCCGGCCTGAACCCCTACGCGCTGGGTTTCGCCATGATGAGCGATATCAAGCGGGTTTGCCAGGAGCCGACCGCTGAGGATCGTCACTGGTTTCCGGACATCGCCGGCCAGGACTGGCTCAAGGTGCTGGACTTCGCCATGCGCAACTTCAAGGACGAGAGCTTCATCGCCCAGTACCTGTCGCCCAAGGTGATGCGCGATTTCAGGCTGTTCGCGGTGTTGGACGACGACGCCCAGGACGAACTGGAAATCACCGCCATCCACGACGAGGCCGGCTACCGGCGGTTGCGGCTGGCGCTGGCCGATCAGTACAATCTGGGCAGCCGCGAGCCGAACATCCAGGTCTGGAACGTCGCCTATCGCAAGGACCGTTCGCTGACCCTGCGACACGCCCGCTACCACCGCCGGCCCCTGCACCTGGAAAACGCCCAGGAAGTGCTCAAACACCTGTACCGGCTGTGGGGCTTCACGGTGCGGCTGGAAGCGGTGGACGAGAACGGCAAGGTGGAACTGATCGGGGAGTGCCCGCAGTCGAAGGGGCGGTGAAGGTCGCCGGTCGATCCCGTACAATTCGCGCTGGAAGCAGGTTCACCCCAATCTCGCTGCGGAGGATCGGTGGACGCCGATCAAACTCTGTCGGCGACTCCTTTTGCGAGCCTGGTGCCACCGGAACACAACTTTCGAAGAACCGCTCGAAGCGGGAGTGACCTGTTGACCGGCATCCCACGCACGGCGCGTGCCTGCGGGCACTCCCCGAGGCGTGCGTGGGCCGGATCTTCGCCGCACTCTTCACCTTTACGACACAACCAAACCGACAATCATGGACAAGTGCGAACTCGAACAGACTCTCGTCCTTATCAAACCGGACGCCCTCAAGCAATCGCTGACCGGCTACATGCTTTCCCTGCTTTCCGAGGTGCATACCGGACTCCGATTCGCGGGCGCGAAGATCGTGACCGTACACAAAATGCTCGCCGAGGAGCACTATGCGGAGCATCGCGGCAAGCCTTTCTTCCCCTCCCTGATCGACTACATCACCGGACGCATACACTACAGCGAAGAGGATGCCTGGAAACGCCGGGTGGTGGCCCTGATTTACCAGGGTCCCGACGCCATCAAGAAGATTCGCGACATAGCCGGCCCGACCAATCCCCAGCAGGCCCGCGACAGCAAACCGGGCAGCGTTCGCGCCTTGGGTACGGTGATCCCGGTGGAAGACGGCAATGGCGCGGTGGTGGACAACCGCATCGACAACCTCATTCACGCCTCCGCCAATCCCGCCGACGCCGAGCGGGAAGTCAAACTCTGGTTCGCGCCCTACGATATCCCGCCGGCCATGCGCGAGTTCGAAACCGCCGAGAGCGACGAGCACTACTATTTCAAGGGCGGCCAGCTTTTCACCACCCACGAACCCGGCAGCGCCTGCATCATGGCGCCCGGCGACGTGGCGTGGCGGTCGGATCTGGAAGCCTTGCGGTCGATCATAGCGGGTAGAGAGGCAGCCTGCTCGCTAAACACAGTCGTGGCCAAATACCTCATCAACGAGCAACGGGAACTGACGTGAATTTCCGGCTTGTAGAAGCCGCTTCTGATAGTAATAGCTTGAAATAACAGGTGAAATCGTTCCAATAATAAGGTGGCTACCCACCGGGAAACGGTATAACCTTCCCCCGCGCCCGGCCCGTTTTGCAACGGGCCGGGCGGTTTGATTGGCTAGAACGACCCCTTCCGCCGTATCCGCCAGCCGCTGAAGCCGGGCAGCAGGCTCAGCAACAACAGCATGGCCCATTCGGACAGAGTGGGTATGTCGACCACGACCCCTTCCGCCGTATCCGCCAGCCGCTGAAGCCGGGCAGCAGGCTCAGCAACAACAGCATGGCCCATTCGGACAGAGTGGGTATGTCGACCGTGTCAGGGACCCCCGGGCCGCCTTGGTCCACGATGCCGCCGTTGGCCGTCAGGTCGTCGTCGCCCAAGCCGCCGTCGGTGATGGTGAAGGTGGCGGTATTGCCGGCGATGGTGGCGGGCATCTGATACCAGGTGGGGCTGGGGTTGCTGGGCGTGGGGCCATACTTCCAATAGGCCGTCCCGGCGGGTAGCGCCGTGGGATAGGTCATGTCAGGCCGGTGACGTTGTCGCGCACGCAGGGGTGGGGCGTGGGTCCGGAGGTCGGCGTCGTGGGATTGCCGCTCGCATCGAGCGCGGTAAAGTCGAACCCCGCCGCGCCATCGCCGATCTTGGTCGGCGCGTTAGCCGTGGCAGCGGGATCGCGGCCGTAGCGACCATCCTGGCCGGGATAGGTGGCGGCGTCGCCGGTATTAGCCGCCGTGCAGGGGACCATGGCGCTGCCGTCGTAGCACAGCGTCTGCCCGCTGTCGTTGAGGCCGGCGGCCAGCGCGGCTTGAGTCAGAAAGAGACCTGCGAGCAGGCCGGCGTAGACCAGAAAATAGCTTGCGTTGCGTTCCATTCGGCATGAAACAACCCCCTGGCAAGGTCACGTAAAAAATGGCGCGCGGATTCGGCTCTATGAGATTTCCCGTGGTAGACCTGCTCAACCAGCTCGGTTTTGACAGCATATAGGTGTTGTGGGCTGCCAGAATCACAGTATGTTGTGGCCTCCACGGGAGATCTCATTGACCCGCGGATTCTTCCCTGCTCAACATTCGCTGACTTTCAGTTAAGTGACTTTCAGTTAAGTGACTTTGAAGCGACTCGCACGCTTTTCAAGCATGGCCGAAGCGGGATGGTTTGGAATGGCAAGCGCCGTTTCGCTTCTTGCCGCACACACCCAGTTTCTCAAGCGGTATTCGTTCCAGATAACTCGCCCGCCGCCGCGAGTACCCGTTGATACAGCGCGTTGGTCATCCAGAAACCGGCCTTTTGGCGCAGATCGTCCAGCACCGGACGAACGCGGGAAAGTCGGTGCTGGCGCTGGGCTTCGATCAGGATGCCGAGCAAACCGACGAATCGTAGTCCCAAGCGTTGCGCGACTTCACGCGCCCGCCGCTCGTCCAGCAAGACGAGATCGGCGTTGAGTTCGAGCGCGCTGGCGAGCGCTTCCGCTTCACCAGCATCCAGCTCCAGACGCAGCACGTTCACCAACGGTCATTGGGTCACTTGGCGACGCATGATCCAAGGCAAATGTTGCACCTCTTCGGCGCCCGGTTCCCCCGCACCAGCCATGACGATTTCAGTAAAGACTGCTTCCGGGATAACGATGGACCCATAGATTTGGCGTAGCAGGTCGAGTTGCCCCACGCAGGCGAGGTTGATAATGGGCGAGGTATTGCTGACGACAATCATATCGGGCGAAGTGAAGCCAGCGTGTCGAGGTCGGCTTCAAAGTCCGCGATGTCGTAATGCACGGGAATACCCCGGCTGGCAAGCAGGTGTTGAAAGCGGAGCAGCGATAATTCCGCCAGATGGCTGGCTTGGCTGAGGGTGAGCCGATTCTGGTTGAATAGCAGCACCGCGATTTCCTGTTTAAGCTCGCCGGGACTCAGGCGAGCGGCGTATAGGGTTTCCTCGGCGATGACCACGGGCATGGCTGGGGCTCCTCATCTTCATGGGCAGTCAGATACTTGCGTAGATATACTATAAACTTTCCAAACCCGACCGGCTTCAAGACGAACCAGACCCCGTTCGCGCAACATGCGCAAATCTCGCTGTTTCGTCTTATCTCTGCGCTGCAGGTACAACGCCTGATACCAGGGACTTTGCCGCAACCGCTCCAAGGGAACCGGCAATGGCAAGGTCAACAACTGCGCCAGAATGGCGTACTGCCGCGTGTTGATCTCTCTTTCATCCAACAATTGCCTGATTCGGCCCTGAAACAACAGGACGGAAACAATCCAATTCATGCGGTCGTGCAAACGGTCGATCACCACCCGCATCCCTTCCAGATGGAAAGCGATAAAACCAAGGTGAGGGGCGATTTCGGGCTGGTAGCCGTGCCCTGCCGAGTCTCCAGTAGGGCGGCGTCAGTCGGCGACGTGCAGGACAATCTTGCCGCGGGCGTGGCCGCTCTGACTGATGGCGTGGGCCTGGCGGGCCTCGCTCAACGGCAGCACGGCATGGATGATCGGCTTCATTCGGCCGTCGTCGATCAACTGGGCGACGGCGTTCAGTTGCTGGCCGCTGGGGTGGATGAACACGAAGGCGCCGCGGACGCCATGGGCGGCGGCGGTCGCTTCCGGCGGGGGGCTGATGATCGAGACCAGAATCCCACCCGGCTTCAGCACCCGCCAGGAGCGTTCCTGGGTATCGCCGCCGATGGTGTCGAGCACCACATCGGCGTCCTTCACCACTTCCTCGAAGCGGGTTTTGGTGTAGTCGATGAACTGGTCGGCGCCCAGGTCCGCCACCAGGCCGACGTTGACCGCGGAGGCGGTGGCAAACACCCGCGCGCCCCTGGCTTTGGCCAGTTGCACCGCCAGGCTGCCGACTCCCCCGGCGGCGGCGTGAACCAGTACGGTTTGGCCCGCCTGCAACCGGGCGGCCTCTACCAGCGCCTGCCAGGCGGTCAGGGCGGTCAGCGGCACGGCGGCGGCGCCAACGTGATCCAGCGCGGTCGGCTTGCGGGCGGCTTCGCTGGCTCTGACGGCGATGAACTCGGCGTAACTGCCGTCGCGTTCGATGTCGGGACGGGCGTAGACTTGATCGCCGACCTTGAAGCCGGTCGCTTCGGAGCCGACCTCGACCACCTCGCCGGACACGTCCCAGCCGAGGATCAGGGGCAGTCGGTGATTCAGGAAGCCTTGCAGGTAGCCCTCGCGAATCTTCCAGTCCACCGGATTGACCGCCGCCGCCCGCACCCGGATCAGGATGTCGTCGGGCTGGAGTTGCGGCATGGGTACATCTTCGTGATGCAATACCTCGGGTCCGCCGTAAGCGTGAATGCGCACGGCCTTCATGGTGGTGGTCATGGGAATCCTCCTGGTGAACATTCGGGTATCGGGAGCGGGAACGCCGCGCCGGCGACGCCCGGTTGCCGTCCGGTTAGAGCCCGTGGCGCCAGTCTGGTTCGAGACGATGGGATGGTCGCGAGCCGGTCGGATCAAGAATCGTGTTCGTCGGTACCGTTGAACCGTTGAAGAGAGGATCGTCATGTCTGTTTCCACCATCCGAATCGAACTGCCCGCGCCCGCGCCCGGTACTCGGCGGACGCTGCTGGCCCATCGTTACGGCAGCCCCGGCGCCCGACCCAAGGCGTATTTCCAGGCCGCCATCCATGCCGACGAGATTCCGGGGCTGCTGGTGGCGCAACATCTGCTGCGCGGTCTGGAACAGGCGCGGGCGGACGGACGCATCCTCGGCGAGGTGGTGGTGGTTCCGGCCGCCAACCCGATCGGTTTGAGCCAGCATCTCAACGGTCGGCTGCTGGGGCGGTTCGATTTTGAGAGTACCGGCAATTTCAACCGCGCCTTTCCCGACTTGGCAGTGGTGGCGCTGGAGCGGGCGCGAGGACGGTTGGGCCCCGATCCAGCGGCGAACGTGACGCTGGTTCGCGAGACGCTTCGCGCCGCCTTGGCGGAACAGCGGGCGGCGCGGGAAACGGTGGCGCTCAAGCTGGAATTGCTGCGGCTGGCGATCGATGCCGACCTGGTCATCGATCTGCATTGCGATGGCGAGGCGCTGCTGCACCTGTACGCCTCCCGGTGGCAGCGGGACGATGCGCTGGCGCTGGGCGCGGAATTGGGCGCGGCGTCGATTCTGCTTGAAGCGGAACCGGGCGGCAATCCGTTCGACGAAGCCTGCGCCGGCCCCTGGTGGAAACTGCGCGAAGCGCTGGCGGGGGAGGGACCGCTGCCGCTGGCCTGCTTCGCGACCACGGTGGAACTGCGCGGGCAGGCGGATGTAAGCGATGGATATGCGGCGGCCGACGCGGCGGCTCTGCTACGTTTCCTGCAACGGCGCGGCGTCATCGCCGGCGAACCGGGACCCTTGCCGGAACCCCGCTGCGAGCCGACCCCGCTGGACGGCGTCGACGTGCTGGCGGCGCCCGCCGCCGGGGTGCTGGTCTACCGCAAATCGTTGGGCGACATCGTCCGGGCTGGGGAGGTAGTGGCGGAACTGGTCGACCCCCTGGGCGAGCCGTCCGGCGCCGCTCGCGTGCCGATCCGCGCCGCGACCGGCGGTCTTCTGTTCGCCCGCGCGACCGAACGGCTGGTCCGGCCGGGACAGAAATTCTGCAAGGTGGCGGGGCGGGAACCGCTGAGCTATCGCCAGGCAGGCAAGCTGCTGGAGGATTGAACGGCGGTGGTTCCCGTGAAGGGCGGGTATTCAGTATCATCGCCGGTATCGGCAAGCAACGAACGGGGGACAAGACATGGATCTGATTGGATTTCTGTTGATCGGTTTGATAGCGGGCTGGATCGCCACTCACTTCATGCGTGGTGGCGGATTGGGATTGGGCGGGAATCTGGTGGTCGGCGTGATCGGATCCTTCGTCGGGGGATTTCTGTTCCGACTGATCGGCTTCGCCGCGGTGGGCCTGATCGGCCATCTCATCACTGCCACGGTGGGCGCGATGGTGCTGCTGTACGTGGTTCAGGTGTTCAAGAAAGCCTGATCGGCGACTCCGCTTCCGCCGTGGTCGCCATGATCGCCAGGGTCGGCCGGCGCCGCCGGATCCGAGCGGGATGGGGTTGTCGATCCCGCTTTTGTTTTTCATGTTGGGCTTCGTCCTGGAAATCCCGCTGAACGATGGACGCGCTTTGGCTCGCGCTGGCCTTTTTACTCGGTTTGGTATTTCGCCACCTGGGTTTGCCTTCATTGGTCGGCTATCTGGCGGCGGGGTTCGTGCTGAACGCCCTGGGTCAGGAAGGCAACGAACTGCTCGAACGGATCGCACACGCCGGCGTGTTGCTGCTGCTGTTCGGCGTCGGTCTCAAGCTGCGGCTGAAGAGCCTGGTCCGCCCGGATGTCTGGGGTGGAGGGGGACTGCACCTGGCGCTGAGCGGGACGGTGCTCGGTCTGGGATTCTGGGCGTTCCTGGCGCTGCCCGTGGGACTGGCGCTGCTACTGGCGATCACCTTGGGTTTTTCCAGCACCGTCCTGGCGGCCAAGGTGCTGGAGGAAAAGACGGAACTGCGTGCTTTCCATGGCCGGCTGGCCATCGGCATTCTGATTATCCAGGATTTGGTGGCGCTGGCGTTGCTGGCGGTGGCCGGCGCGTCGGCGCCGTCGCCGTGGGCGTTGCTGGTGCTGGGTCTGCCGCTGCTGCGGCCCTTGGCGATGAAACTGCTGGACTGGAGCGGCCACGACGAGTTGCTGGTGCTGTACGGCCTGGCGCTGGCGCTGGTGGTGGGGGGACTGGGTTTCGAGCATCTCGGGCTGAGTTCGGAACTGGGCGCCTTGCTGCTGGGGATACTGCTGGCGGGCCATGCCCGGGCGGTGGAACTGTCCAAGGCCCTGTGGTCGCTCAAGGAGGTGCTGCTGGTCGGTTTTTTTCTGCAGATCGGCTTGCTGGGTTGGCCGAGCCCGACGGTCGTGGGCGGCGCCGCGCTGCTGGTGGCGTTGCTACCGCTCAAGGCGGCACTGTTTTTTTTCATTCTGGTGAGGTTCCGGCTGCGCGCCCGCACCGCATTTCTGACCGCGCTGGCGCTGGCCAGCTACAGCGAATTTGCCCTGATCGTGGTGAAGTTCATGGTCGGTAACGGGCAGATGAACACCGACTGGCTGATGTTGCTGGCGCTGACCGTGGCGCTGTCGTTCGTGGTCGCCGCGCCGCTCAATCGCTTCGCCCACGGCCTGTACGAGCGATTGGAAACCCGGTTGGCGCGCTTCGAACAGCCGGACCGGCATCCCGACGAACAGCCGGTATCGTTGGGCAGTACCCGCATTTTGATTCTGGGTATGGGTCATGCCGGCACCGCCGCTTACGATTTCCTCAAGAAACGCCAGCACTCTTTGGAGCAACACAAGGTGCTGATGGTGTCGGGGATCGACTCGGACCTGGTGAAGGTCGAGCGGCACATACACGAAGGCCGCCGGGTGGTGTACGCCGACGCCGAGGATCCCGGTTTCTGGCACCGCCTGCGCCTGGACGGGATCAAGGCGGTGATTCTGGCCATGCCGGACCCGGAAGCGAAGCGCATCGCCAGCACGCAATTGCGGCAACACGGGTTTCAGGGCCTGATCGGCGCGGTCAGCAGCCATCCCGAGGAGGCAGCGGGGCTGAAGGCGGCGGGCGCCGACCTGACCTTCCTGGCGTTCAACGAGGTCGGCGTGGGTCTGGCCGAGCACGTCTGGGAGGCGTTGGAGAATCGGTCGCGCCAACGGGCCGAACGGGCGTCGGCCTGACACCAATTCGCCCGGCCGTGGTCTATTCGGGCGGTAACAGCCGATACCGCGAGGAACCAATATGAGCCATAAAATCACCAAGACCGACGCCGAATGGCGCGCGCAACTGACCCCGGAGCAGTATCGAATCTGCCGCCAGAAGGGTACCGAACGGGCGTTCGCCGGGGCATATCACGACTGCCACGAGCCGGGCGTCTACCGCTGCGCGTGTTGTGGCAACCCGTTGTTCAGCTCCGAGACCAAGTTCGATTCCGGCAGTGGCTGGCCGAGCTTCTGGCGGCCGGTGGCGGCGGACCGGGTTGCCACCGCCGAGGACCGCAGTCTGTTCATGCGCCGCACCGAAGTCCTCTGCGCCGATTGCGGGGCACATTTGGGTCACGTGTTCGACGACGGCCCGGAGCCGACCGGATTGCGTTATTGCATCAACTCGCCGGCGCTGAAGCTGGAGAAGAAGGAACGGTGAATTACCACCCCTTCGCCGTCGGGCCGTTCAGTACCGCGTTACAGGCCACGGGCAGGGCATCCGCCGAGGGCGGTTCGGGTTTCCTGTGGGGTTTTGGCGACAGCGCCGCCTGCTGGATGTCCCGGACCCAGTTGGCCAAGTCGGCATCGCAGCCGTCGCCGGGCGGGATCGGTTTCTGCGGTTTGCATTGACCGGAGTCGGGCGGACAGGCCAGGCGGACGTGGAAATGGGCGTCGTGGCCCCACCAGGGCCGCACCTTACCCAGCCAGCTTCGGTCGGTTTCGCTGTAGCACAGCGCCTGCTTGATGATCGCGTTCACGAAAACGCGGTCCACTTCCGGCGACAGCGCCGCCAGTTTCAGCATGTCCCGATAGCGCGGCGACCAGCGGGTCGGGTTCAACGTACCCTCGGCGGCGCGCACCATCGACGGCATGTCGATCTCCTCAGTTTCCGGCCGCGACAATAGCCGCTCGCGCGGTTGTTGCAAAAACCACACGTCTACGTCCAGCCCGCTCTGATGGCTGCGATGGCCGTTCGGCATCGGGCCGCCGCGCGGCTGGCCCAGATCGCCGATCAGCAACCGGCCGCCGCGCGCTGCCGCCTGCCGGCCCAGCCGTTCCACGAACGCGACCAGCAGCGGATGACCGTAATACCGGTTCCGGCTGGCGCGCATCACCTGATAACCATCGCCCACCAGCGGCAGGGCCGCCGCCCCGGCGATGCAGCCGGCGGTATGGGAACCGATGACTTGCGGCGATCCGGACAGGGGATAGGCGATCGCGCTCCAGCCGTTGCCGGCGCGGGCCGGCAGGGCGACCGCCAACGACAGCAGGAATAGAAGAATGATGAATCGGACGGTCATGGCATTTCCATCAATGCGGGGTTGATGGAATAAGCTTAGCGAAGAAACCGTCGAAATCTAAACCCGAACTCTCAACCTCCCTCGCGCATGGAGGGTGGACTTGCGAGTGGTATCGACTCTTTCGGGCAAGCCGGCGCGGGGCCGGGCGGTTATGCTGAAAATCATTGGCACACGCTGAAGAGAGCCCGCCCATGTTGCCCGACTATTTCGAGTTTTCCCTGCCGACCCGCGTGATCTATGGGATCGGCGCCATCGATCAGTCAAGCGAAGCCGTGGCGCCCTGGGGCCAGCGACGGGCGCTGCTGGTGACCGATGCGGTTCTGGTCCAGGCCGGACTGGCGGAACGGGTGAAGGC
>JAVMKL010000287.1:0-12579 GCA_031732875.1 Candidatus Competibacter sp.
GGTCTTAAGGAGACCTTAAGCGGCGCGCTCGACGCGAAAACGCCGGGGTTGTAACGAAGCACATGGGTGGTGGCCGGAGGGAAGCTGTCGTCACCCGAACCGCTTCAAGCCGCCTTCCCACGCGTTCAGTCGCCATCGTCGGCGGTGACGATGAACACCTCATCCACCTCGTTGATGTGGTAGCGCCGAGGCTTGGCGGCGACTGCAAGGTCGCTTTCGCTCAGCCCCGATTTCTGTAACATGTAGTCGCGGATGGCGGGATTGTTGGGATCGGCTTTTTCATCCGCCAGCCATTGCCGGATTTCCGGATCTTGCGGCTGGAAGACGTGCGCTTCCCGGCGACCGCGTTGCAGCAAGGCGTAGGCCGGCGGATCGCCCAGTTCGATCAGCTTGGTATAACCCATGCCCTCGTACAACCGCGCGGTCTGCCTGACGCTGGCCAACACCTTGCCGTTGCCTACGTAGTCCGGGCCGTGCTCGAACCGGTTGCCTTTTTCCAGCAGGTGACGGCGCAGCGCCGCGACCGCGCCGTCGAGGCCGGTCGTTGCTTTAACGGGTTTCTCGCTCAATGGTGAATCCTCCGCAATTATTCCACGTGGCATATTCGGAAGCGCCCGCAAGATCTCGGAACCGATGAAGTCGTTTCCGTAAATCATCATACCCGCTTGGCGCCGATCCGAAAGGATCGATCGACGATCCGCTGGGTCAATCGGCTGGCGGCTCCGCGAGCCAGGCCAGCAGCAGGGTATAGGTGATCGCGACCAGGGTCGGCCCCAGGAACACCCCGATCAGGCTGTGAGCGAGCAGGCTGCTCGGCTCCAGCGGAAGCGGCTTTGCAACCAGGCAGTCCCGTCCAAACCGCATCCAGGGAGGGGAAATTCCACGACCGGTAGGGAGCGCTATATTTTACAGTGTATCCGCGGGCGGTGAGACGAGGACGGTTTCCATGCTGTTGAACGACTGACGCCTCTTCCCAACCCCCTCCCCCTGAGAGCGAAAACCGCCATGGCGCCCGAATGACATGAGTGCTTTCAACGCCGATATCCAGGCCGAACTCGAAGACCGGCTGCGGTTTGAAACCCTGCTGGCCGCCCTCTCGGCGCGTTTTGTCAACCTGCCCCCTGATCGGGTCGATCGGGAAATCGAGAATGCCCTGCGCTGCCTCGTCGAGGCCTTGCGTGCCGACCGGGCGTCCCTGGGCTGCTTGACCGAGGACGCTCGGGATTTCGTCGTGACCCATTCCTTCGCCGTACCTGGAGTGGAGACGTTCCCACTACTCTCTTCCCTGGCCACCGAGGCGCCGTTGCTGTCCCGGACGCTGTTGAGCGGCCAGCCTTTCGTGATGCCGCGCTTGGTTGACCTCCCGGCGGAGGGTGAAGTAGACCGGCGGTTCTTTGCGAGTCGCCAGATCCTGTCGGGCATGACGACCCCTTTAATGGTCGGCGGCCGCGTCATCGGCGCGGTCGGGTGCAGTCTGGCGCGTGGGGAGCGCGAGTGGCCAGAACCCGTGGTACGCGGCCTGTGTTTGATCGCCGACGTGTTCGCCAACGCCCTGGCCCGCCAGAATGCCGATCGGGAGTTGCGAGACAGCGAGGAACGGATGCGGTTGGCGGCGGCGGCGGGCCAAATCGGCCTGTGGGGTTGGGATATTCCTCATGACGCCGTCTGGGTCTCGGACCGGGCACGCGAACTTTATGGCATCCAACCCGATGAACCCATGAATTTTCAGTCCCTGATGACGCGCGTGCATCCTGATGACCGGTCTCGCGTGGAGGCCAGCGTGCGGAACACGTTGCGCCAAGGCGGGGACTATGGTGAGGAATACCGGGTGGTGCATCCCGACGGCGCCGTCCACTGGCTCCATGTCATCGGTTCTTGCCACCTGGACGTCGGCGGCCAGCCGGCGCGGATGATGGGTGCTTCCCTCGACATCACCCGGCGCTGGAACGATGAAGCCCGCCTCCGGAAAGCCCTGGAGGAAGTACGGCGCTTGCAAGCGCAACTCCAGCAGGAAAACCTCTATCTCCAACAGGAAGTGAAGTCCAGCCAGGGCCATGGCCGCATCGTCGGCCAAAGCCCGGCCATCCTTCGGGTGCTGGCGCAGGTGGAACAGGTAGCCCCCACCCATTCCTCGGTGCTGCTGCTGGGCGAAACCGGAACCGGCAAGGAGTTGTTCGCGACGGCGATCCACGAACTGAGCCCTCGCCGCGACCGGGCCATGGTGCGGGTAAACTGCGCGGCGATGCCGGCGGCGCTGATCGAGAGCGAACTGTTCGGGCGCGAGAAGGGCGCCTATACCGGCGCGCTCGCCCGGCAGATCGGTCGCTTCGAAATGGCCGATGGTTCGACGATCTTCCTCGACGAAATCAGCGAACTGCCGCCCGAGTCCCAAGCCAAGCTGCTCCGGGTGTTGCAGGAAAAGGAGATCGAGCGACTGGGTAGCCCGAAGCCGGTTAAGGTGAACGTTCGGATCATCGCGGCCACCAACCGGGATTTGGGCAAGGCGGTCGCCGAGGGCCGTTTTCGCGAGGATTTGTATTATCGCCTGAACGTGTTCCCGATCACCGCGCCGCCGTTACGCGAGCGGTGTGAGGATATCCCGTTACTGGTATGGACCTTCGTGGATGAATTCTCGAAAGCCATGGGCAAGTCGGTCGAGGCGATCACCAAAACCAACCTGCGAGCACTGCAACAGTATGACTGGCCCGGCAACGTGCGCGAATTGCGCAACACCATCGAGCGGGCGCTGATTTTGGCCAGCGGTCCCACGCTCCGGATCGACCCGCCGGGTGCCGTCGCGTCCCCAATATCCCCGCACCTGGCCACCCTGGCGGAGGCCGAGCGCGGACACATCGAGCGGGTCCTGGAATTCACCCACTGGCGCATCCGAGGAACGGGCGGCGCGGCGGAAATCCTCGGTCTCCCGCCCACCACACTCGAAAGCCGCATGGCCAAGCTCGGCCTGCTTCGCCACCCGTCCCGCTAGACTCCGATATTTCGAAGTTCAACAACATTCTATTCTGGAGATGACCCATGAATCTACCTTCCCAGCCTGATCAGGAATTTGAACAGCGGATAGCTTCCCGTCTGATGGATGTCTTGATCCGCGCCGGCCTGGTCCTCGCCATGGTCCTGCTTTGCTACCGGGTCTTCTCTCCGTTTCTGACCCTCATGGTCTGGGCGCTGATCCTGGCCGTCACGCTCTATCCACTCCACCAATCCTTGGCCAACAGGATCGGTGGCCGGCAAGGACTTGCCGCGACTCTGCTGGTCGTCGTTGGCTTCGTGCTGATCGTGGCGCCGACGGCGATGTTGATGAGTTCGCTGGGCGATTCGGTGCATCAACTGATCAATGACGTACAGAACAACACGCTGAGGATTCCCGTCCCGCGCCCCGGTGTCGAGGGATGGCCGATCATCGGCGAGCAGATCCACGATGTTTGGGCGAAGGCCCATGCGGACCTGCCGGCGCTGGTGAAGAGCCTGCAGCCAAAGATCGGCGATCTGGCAAAAACGGCTCTGAGCTTCGTCGCCAGCATCGGCGGCGGATTGTTGCAATTCCTGGCCGCTTTCATTATTGCCGGCATCCTCATGGCCTTCGGGCAGTCGGGTGGGCGCGGAAGTCGGGCGATCTCCGCGCGCATCGCCGGCACCGCCCGCGGCGGCGAATTGGTCAGACTGTCCACGACGACCATTCGGGCCGTCGCCCAAGGTGTGATCGGCGTGGCCTTTATCCAGGCCATCATCGTCGGCTTGGCCCTGCTGGTTGCCGGCATTCCATGGGCGGGGGCATTGGCGATGATCGTGCTGGTTCTCGGCATCGCCCAGATACCGTCGCTGATCGTGACCTTGCCCGCCATCGTCTATATCTGGTCGGGCGGCGACTACAGCAACGCGGCGGCGATCACTTACACTGTAATGTTGCTCCTGTCGGGCATGGCAGACAACGTGCTGAAGCCGCTGATGTTGGGGCGGGGAGTCGATGCGCCGATGCCGGTCGTGCTGCTCGGCGCTCTGGGCGGCATGGCGACCGGGGGGATCCTGGGGATGTTCGTCGGCGCCACCTTGCTGGCGCTAGGCTATCAGCTCTTCATGGGCTGGGTGGCGGCCAACCCGGACGCCGGGCAGACCCAGGCGGAAAGCAACGCGCCGTCGGCGAACTGAATGGCCGGCCATCGTTTTGGAGTAACGCGCAAATCGCGGCGCTGATCCTGCCGGGCGGCCCGGCCGGCAATCGAGGACAGCGCCAGCGGAAGCCGTTGATGAAGTCCTCGTGCCAGGCATGGCCGGCGTCGCGCTACTGGCGATACCGCAATGTCGCCCGGATGTCGTTCGGCTGGACTTCTTCAGCGGCGTGACCGTTCCCTCCGCATTTCCAACGGTTTGTTCATGGAAGGACAGGAAACCCCTTGGCAACCGCCCGTTTACTGGGGAACAGGACAAGTGATCATTTTGGAGGTGTCAACGCAGACGTCCCTGACCGATCCATCCGCCAAGGGCCGCGAGCGGCAGTTAAGAGTTCCCTCGCAGTCCGTATGACTAAAGCACGCTTCGCACTCCTTTTTTGGCGTGCTGCACGCTGCAATCGTTAATCCCAATACCAAGGCCAGTAACATTTTCATGAGCTTCATACCTCCCATTGCGTTGCGTTCAGGCATTGCGCATCAAACCCGCGCGCGGTATCGCCAATTTAAGTATAGTTGTTTTTACACTTTAGCCATGGAGGTAATCCGTCGAACGCGCCCCTGCGGGTCGCTTGGAGTTTGAACGGGCGGTTGGCATAGAGTCGGGTGACTGACACTGCATGGTCAAGCTTGGCCTGCATCGCCACCCCGTCAGACTCCGATATTTCGGATATCCACGATATTTCGGATGATTCCTTCGTTCCCGAAATGGCTTTCGACCTTGAAAAATTTACACATGTTATTGATTTAAAATAATTTTATTATTATCGATCCGTTTCGACCCGGCTGGCACGCCGCCTGCACTTGTTGAGGACATGATCGAACTGCGTCTTTGCCTTCGAACCCATCCGCGGCGAACCCGGTCGCTGGTCGCCGCGTTGCAAGCGCTGGCGCGGTTGGCGCGGCTGGAGCGTGGTTGCCTGGAGGTCCACGTTTTCACGGAATGCAACGATCCTCGGCGTCTCTGTTACAGCGAGTTGTGGGATGCGGAGGAAAACCTGCGATCCATGCTGCGTTCGGAGCGATTCATCCACCTTGTGGAATTGATGGAAATGGCGGCCGAACTGCCCTCGCTGGATTTTCGGACTATTGTTGAAACCCAGGGTCTTGAGTTCGCCTGGCAGGCGCGACAGGGTCAAAATGAAGATGCATTCACCTTGGATTCAGGATAGAAGTCATTTATTGACCCCAAGGTGAACGTGCCTTTGTTTCTTGGCGAAGCATTGGTTCGCAGCCTTGAAGATTGACAACCGCACGTGCAAGACCCCGGCTTCAATTGACATCTTGGCAGCATCAATAAAGAGGAGTTTTTCAATGAAAGAACATTGCTCCCGCAACTATCGCAGCTTGCTTGCCGCAACCCTGGCCTGGGCTCTGACGGCGCCCATTTGGGCGGCCCAACCGGCGGAGACCGACCCGGTCAAGGAAGAGGTCAAGGCCGTGTTGAATCAGCACGACGAAGCGATGGGCAAGCAGGACCTCAAGACGTTGCTGTCGCTCTATGCCGACGATCCCACCATCGCGATGATGGGGACTGGTCCCGGCGAGTTTTGGAAGGGCAAGGCAGAGGTTGAAACCGCTTACAAGGAATTTTTGAAGGACTTCAAGGCCGGATCGCTGAAACATCAATGTACCGACACCTCCGGCGGCCACTATGGCGATGTCGCTTGGCTGGTTGCCTCGTGCGACATGCAGGACATCACGCCGGACGGCCAGAAGCGAGAATACGTGCTCAATGTCTCGACGGTGCTCAAGAAGGAAAAGGGTAGCTGGAAGTTTCAGACCCTGCACTTTTCCAACCTGACCAGTGGCGATGCGCCACCGCCGGCAGGTGCTGCGCCGGCGGCCACGCCAGCCGCGGCCCCGAAGAAAGCCCCGTGAGCGGAGAGCAGCCATGACCGATCGACAGAATACGCAACCTCTCGAACAAGGGGATGTCCCGGAAATACAGGAACGCCGCGCCTTTCTGCGCGGTCTGGGCAAATGGTCGCGGGCGGTGATTGCCGGGGTACTGCTGGGCGGTGGGCTGACGGTTTCCCATCGGGCCAGCGCCGGCGCTTGGGTCAACCGCCGCGGCGGTTACGGCGGTGGTGGCGGCTGGATCAACGGCGGTGGTGGCGGTGGCGGCTGGATCAACCGCCGCGGCGGTTACGGCGGCGGCGCTTGGGTCAATCGCTGATCCCGTACCTTCCCCAAGGTGATCGTCGCCTCGCGCATGGCCTGTTTCACGGGTCATGCGCTGGGCGACATCGCCCAGACCGATCTCCAGGCGTTCGGCGCCAGATGCCTGCCCACCACCAGCGGAACAATTCCACGGCCCCGAGGAGGTTTACCGATGACCAATTCATCTCAATCCCTCTCCACTCTCTCTACCCAACCCACCCTGCCCGCCGTCGCCCAACAGGCAGTGGATTACTGGGTCGACGGCTGGCAACGCACTATTCTGTTCTGGGACGTGCTACGCCAGCGCAGCGATCAATATTACGCGCAGAAGGCGAAGGCGGTGCCGAACGTACTCAGTTTCGGCGTCGATCTGGTGCTGGACGGCCGCACCTTCGAGCGGCCGGTCAACTACGGCCTGGTGCGGGTCAAGCCGCCGGAAGGCGTCGCGATCGACCCGAAGAAACGCCCGTTCGTGGTGGTCGATCCGCGCGCCGGCCACGGCCCGGGGATCGGCGGTTTCAAGGCCGACAGCGAACTGGGCGTGGCGATGCGCGCCGGGCATCCCTGCTACTTCGTCGGTTTCACCCCCGACCCGATGCCGGGCCAAACCATCGAAGACATCATGCGGGCCGAAGCAGTGTTCCTGGAAAAGGTCATCGCCCTGCACCCCGAAGCTGACGGCAAGCCCTGCGTGATCGGCAACTGCCAGGCCGGCTGGGCGGTGATGATGGTGGCCGCGACCCGCCCGGAGCTGTTCGGGCCGATCATCATCCCTGGCTCGCCGCTGTCCTACTGGGCCGGGGTGGAAGGCCAGAACCCGATGCGCTACACCGGTGGCGTGCTGGGCGGCAGTTGGCTGACCGCCCTTACCAGCGACTTGGGCAATGGCAAGTTCGACGGCGCCTATCTGGTCGAAAACTTCGAAAATCAAAACCCCGCCAACACGCTGTGGACCAAGAACTACGATCTCTGGTCGAAAGTCGACACCGAGGGACCGCGCTTCCTGGAATTCGAGAAATGGTGGGGTGGCCACGTCAACCTCAACGCCGAGGAAATGCAGTGGATCGTCGATCAACTGTTCGTCGGCAACCGGCTCGCCACCGCCGAAATCATCACCAGCGACGGGGTGCGGATCGACCTGCGCAACATCCGTTCGCCGATCATCTGCTTCTGCTCCAAGGGCGACAACATCACCCCGCCGCAACAGGCGCTGGGCTGGATCGTCGATCTCTACGCCAAGGATGACGACCTCCGCGCCTGCGGCCAAACCATCATCTACGCCATTCACGAAAGCATCGGCCATCTCGGCATCTTCGTCTCGGGCGGGGTGGCCAAGAAAGAGCATCAGGAGTTCGCGTCCAACATCGATCTGATCGACGTGTTGCCGCCCGGCCTGTACGAAGCGGTGATGACCCTCAAGACCGCCGACGCGGTCAATCCGGAACTGGCCAGCGGCGACTGGATCGTCCGCTTCGAACCCCGCACCCTGGACGACGTCCGCGCCATCGTCCAGCCCAGTCTTGAAAACGAGCGCCGCTTCGCCGCCGCAAAGCGGGTATCGGAGATCAACCTCGGCTTGTATCGCAGCCTGTTCCAGCCCTTTGTTCAGGCGTTCGCCAGCACGCAGACCGCTGAATGGTTGCACAAGCTCAATCCTTCCGAACTGCCCTTTGAACTGTTCTCGGACCGCAACCCGCTGATGCGGCAAATCGCCCAGCTCGCCGAGCAGGTGCGCGGGCAGCGCCGGCCGGCTTCGCCCGATAATCCCCTGTTCCAGGTGCAGGCCATGATCTCGGACGGGATCATCGCCGCGCTCGACGGCTATCGCGATCTGCGGGATCGCAGCCTGGAGCAGATCTTTCTCACTCTTTACAGCTCGCCGCTGCTGCAAGCGCTGGTCGGGTTGCGGGCTTCGGACGAACCGCCGCGCCGGCGCCCCGGCGTCGAACCGGAGCGGATCGCCTTCATCCAGCAGCGTATCGCCGAACTCAAGACGCGCATCGCCGAGGGCGGCTTGCGCGAGGCGGCTATCCGCGGGCTGGTCTACATCGGTATGGTGGGACCTGGAGTCGACGAACGAGCCTTCAACGAACTGCGCCAGATTCGCGCCGAACACGGTGGTTTGACCCTGGCGGAGTTCAAGCAGGTGCTGCGCGAGCAGTTCTTCGCGCTACTGTTGGACCGGGACGAAGCGCTGGCCGCGATACCGAAGATGCTGCCCGCCGACGCGGCCGCCCGGGCGAAGATGCTGGCGGCGATCCGTCAGGTCGCTTCGGCGGCTGGCGAAATCACCGGCGAACGGGCCGAGCGGCTGGCACGGATCGAAAGGCTGTTCCAAGCCGTCGAACCGGCCCAACCGGCCCAACCGGCCCAATCGGGTTCGGATACGGTCGGCTGATCGCTACAGATGGGTAGGGTACGCAATGCGTACCCTACAGCTACAGCTAAAGAGGACCGTACTCATGGAACGCAAGCACGAGAAATACAAACAATTGATCGCTCGGTGCAAGGCGCTGACCCCGGTACCGACCGCCGTGGCTCACCCCTGCGACGAGAGTTCGCTCAAGGGCGCGGTGGAAGCCGCCGAACTGGGTATCCTGCAACCGATCCTGGTCGGTCCCCGCGCCCGGATCGAAGCCGTGGCGGCGCAATTCCAGCTCGACATCTCCCGCTATGAGATCGTGGACGCGCCCCATAGCCACGCCGCCGCCGATCTGGCGGTGCAACTGGCCCGCGAGGGCAAGGCCGAGATGCTGATGAAGGGCAGCCTCCACACCGACGAGCTGATGGGGGCGGTGGTACGGACCGGGACGGGACTGCGCACCGAGCGGCGCATCAGCCATGCCTTCATCATGGATGTGCCGAGCCTGGACCGGGCGATCATCGTCACCGACGCGGCGATCAACATTTTCCCGACTCTGGAAGACAAGATCCACATTACCCAGAACGCCATCGACCTCGCCCACGCCTTGGGCTTCCCGCAACCGAAGGTGGCGATTCTATCGGCCATGGAAACGGTCAACCCCAAGGTGCCGTCCACGGTGGAAGCTGCCGCTCTGTGCAAAATGGCCGACCGGGGCCAGATCACCGGCGGCATTCTGGATGGCCCGCTGGCGCTGGACAACGCCATCGACCTGGCGGCGGCCCGGATCAAAAAGATCGATTCGCCGGTGGCGGGGCTGGCCGACATTCTGGTGGTGCCCGACCTGGAAGCGGGCAACATGCTGGCCAAGAGCCTGACCTTCATGGCCGACGCCGACGCGGCCGGCATCGTGCTCGGCGCGAGAGTGCCGATCATTCTCACCAGCCGCGCCGACTCGGTGACCACGCGTCTCGCGTCTTGCGCGGTGGCCGCCTTGGTCGCCCAGGCCCGACGGGCGAGCGCGAGCAAGGCGGTGGCGCCATGAGCGACGCGATTCTGGTGGTCAATGCGGGTTCGTCCAGCATCAAGTTTTCGCTGTTCCTGGAACGGGGCGAAGCACTCGACCTGTTGCTGGGCGGGCAAATCGAGAGTCTCTACACCGCGCCCCGCTTCAAGGCCAAGGACGCGGCGGGCGCCGTCCTCGGCGATCAACAATGGGCGCAAGGCGAAGCGCTCGGCCACGACGGCGCCATCGCCTATCTGGCCGGTTTTCTGCGCGAGCGACTTGGCGAGCACCGGCTCGCCGCCGTCGGACACCGAGTGGTGCACGGCGGTCTCGACTACACGGCTCCGGTCCGGCTGACCGCCGAGATCGTCGGCCACCTGGAGCAATTCATCCCGCTGGCGCCGTTGCACCAACCTCACAATCTCAAACCGATCCGCCTGCTGTTGGCCAATCAGCCGCAATTGCCGCAGGTGGCCTGTTTCGATACCGCTTTCCACCGCAACCAGCCGGAAGCCGCCCAAGCGTTCGCCCTGCCGCCCGGAATCACGGACCGGGGCGTACGGCGCTACGGCTTCCACGGCCTCTCCTACGAATACATCGCTTCCGTCCTGCCCCAGGTCGACCCCCGCGCGGCGCAAGGACGCACTGTGGTGCTGCACTTGGGCAACGGCGCCAGTATGTGCGCCATTCACAATGGTAAAAGCATGGCCAGCACCATGGGCTTCACCGCCGTGGACGGGTTACCGATGGGCACCCGCAGCGGCAATCTCGATCCAGGCGTCGTCCTCTATCTGATGGACGAGCTGAAGATGGATGCCCGCGCCATCGAAAAGCTGCTCTACCAGCAGTCGGGCCTACTGGGCGTTTCCGGTGTGTCCAGCGACATGCGCACCCTGCTCGCTTCCGACGAACCGAGGGCGAAATTCGCGGTGGAACTATTCGTCTACCGCATCGGCCGGGAGCTGGGCTCGCTCGCCGCCGCACTGGGCGGACTCGATGCCCTGGTGTTCACCGCCGGCATCGGCGAGCACGCCGCGCCGATCCGGGAGCGGGTCTGCCATGTCGCCGCCTGGCTCGGGGTGGAACTCGATCCCGCCGCCAACGCGACCGGTGGTCCGCGCCTCAGCACGGCGGGCAGTCGGATTACCGCCTGGGTCATCCCGACCAACGAGGAACTGATGATCGCCCGGCATACCCGGGCGCTGGTGGCAGCTGGCGCGGCGGGCTGATCCAGGCGCGACCGTTCGCTTCTTTCGTCTACTTGCGGGAGAGGAGGTTGGGGAAGAGGAGACCGAATGGTTACATCCATGCGGGTTGAGACAATAGTCGTTTGTCAACCATGATTTTGGCTGCGAAATCCCCACTGCGGAATCGCGGTACTATGATTGTTTGAGGGGTATTGAGGAACGACACTCGCCGGAGGGATGGGAACAGCCGCTACGGTCGGTGGAAGACTCCTTACTCCTGACGACGGCAATGGAACTGCCACGGATCCGAAAGATGACACTGATTCGCAATCGAGGAGGATGAAGAATGAAATTCTTACGCATTTGCAGTACGGTCTTGGTGTTGTTGCTGTGTGCCGCGATCGCTCACGCGCAGGGATTTGATGACAAGAGCTTTCCGGCTGGCTACGGCAAACCGGAACTGAAGTACCACTTGCTCGTGCCGGATGGCGTCACCATCACCAACAAGAAAGGCGAGGTGTACAAGGCCGGTCAGATCGTGGTGGTGCCCGGTTCCAACGTCACGATCCTGGAATCGGCTTACGTCAAGGAGCAGATGAAGGACCCCGCATTTGAATCCAGCTTTGTCAACAAGGCTAGTTATTTCGGAATGTCCGAGGACAAGGTGCGCGATTACGCGATCATCTCAGTGAAAGTTCCCGAAGGCGTAACCGTTCAAAGTCCTGGCAAGACCATCACTGGCCCGTCGTCGGTGACGCTGATGGTCGTCAAGGCAAAAATGCAAGCAACGCCCAATACCATGCCCGCTGAATCGTGGAATACCATGGGCGGTTGGGCCGGTTGGGAAGGCAAGTAATTTGGCCAGCCGTAACTTCTGGCGATGAAACAAGCCCGGTCGGGTTAACGTGTAAGCGGTATAACCCGGCTGGGATTCCGTTGAGTACCCTTAAACAAGGAAAAATCCGATGATGAATATTCGCAAAATGGCCGGTCCAGCCTTGTTGGCCACCACGCTTTTGGTGGGCGGTCTGGCGCTGGCGGCGGATGCCAAGAAGCCGTCCGGGACGGTCACCATCGATGAAACACAGTTCGCGTTCATTGTGGGCGGCAGCGCCGGCGGTGGCAAGCTGACGTTCCAGGGCAAGGAATATCCCTTCAAGATCGGTGGTTTAACGGTGGGCGCCAACGTGGGAATTTCGAAGATGAGCGCCGTCGGCGAGGTCTACGATCTGAAAGAGATCTCGAAATTCCCTGGCACCTACACCAAGCTGGATGTCGGTATCGCGCTGGGCGGCGGCGTGGGCGGGTTGCGGCTCAAGAACGAGAACGGTGTGATCATGCGCCTGGAGTCGCGGACTCAGGGCTTGCAGTTGAACGTGGGATCGGCCAGCGGCATCACGGTCACGATGGAAAAATAAGCCTGCCCCCGCAGGGGTCGCCTCGCCACCAATACGGTGAGCGGCCCCGCCCTCAGCACCAATCGATCAGGAGAACCGTATCATGGCCGTTGAAATCCCTCGTCCCCCGCTCAAGGGCAAGAAGGCGCTGGTCGCCGGCATCGCCAACGAGCATTCCATCGCCTACGGCTGCGCCAAGGCGTTTCGCGAGCTGGAAGCCGACCTGGCCATCACCTACCTCAACGAAAAATCGAAACAGTACGTCGAGCCGCTGGCGAAA
>JAVMKL010000288.1:0-12441 GCA_031732875.1 Candidatus Competibacter sp.
TTTATGGGATGTAATGTCCCCGTTTATGGGATGTAATGTCCCCGTTTATGGGATGAATCCCTCAAATGTCCCCTTCTATGGGATGTTTCCTGGTCCGCGGGCGAAAATCCACGATAAAATATTTAATATCAGTATGTTGTGTTGAATATCGCCAGTCGGCTTTTGCTTGCCACTCGCGTGCTCCATCGTTGGTGGACATGGGGTTGAAGACGGCTAACCGGCCGGGCGAATGATTGGGCTCGACTGAAATGTCCCCGTTAATGGGATAAAAATGTCCCCAACTATTTTTCTTGGCATGGGGACATTTTTGCTAAACTACCTGACATGGCACACGGTAGGGAAAAACACGGCAGCGTGGACGCGACCCGAAAAATGGTCGTGGCGGACTTGTCCGACCAGAACCTCAAGAAGCACATCGCCGCGATCCACATCAACAACCGGCTGACGCTCACGCAGCGCAAGGCCTCGAATGTGCTGTTGTACAACGCCTACGAAAACCTGCTGACCGCGCGGGTGCACCGCATTCGGGTCAAGGACCTCGCCGAGGCGATCGGCTTCAACACCCACAACCTGGATCCCCTCAAGGAAGCCCTGAAAACCTTGGCGCGGACGGTGCTGGAGTGGAACATCCTCGACGAGGACGGCCACCAGGAAGAATGGGGCGCCACCACCCTGTTGGCGCAGGCGGTCATCAAGGGTGGCAACTGCGTTTACGCCTACAGCCCCGAACTTTGCGAAAAGCTCTACCGGCCCGAGATCTACGCGCTGCTCAACCTCAGCATCCAGCGCAAGTTCAGCAGCAGTTACGCGCTGGCCCTTTATGAAAACTGCCTGCGCTACCGACGGATCGGCACCACCGGCTGGATCGCCCTGGACATCCTCAAGCGCCTGCTGGGAATCAGCGAGACGGATGGCTATTACCAGGATTTCCGCAAATTCAACGACAAGGTCATCAAGCCAGCGGTGCGACAGGTCAACGACACGTCCGACCTGTTGCTGGAAATCGATTACCAGCGCGACCAGCGAAAGGTTGCGGCGGTGCGGTTCCGGGTCAGCGACAATCCGCAGATGTTGCTGTTCGCCCAACACCAGGCCGCGATCTCCATGGCCGAGCAAGCGCCTCCAGCCTACGACAATCCCGAGGAACGCCTGGAGCGGCTGGAACGGATGCGCGAGAAGCTGGCTGTCTGCGGGCTCAGCGCCCGCCAGATCCGCATGGCGCTGGCCACGCACGATCTGGATTATCTGGAAGAAAACATCCTCGTGGTCGAGCGCGATCTGGCCGCCGGCAAGATTCACAACCTGCCGGCCTATCTGCTGGCGGCGCTGCGGGAGGACTATCGGCCGGTGGATGCCCGCGCCCGGCGGGCGACTCCCGAGCCGGACAGGATGGCGATCCCGACCCAGGATGGCGATCCGCCGGCGATCTCGCCGGAGCGGCTGCGCACCCAGTTCGTGGCCGCCCGCCTGCAAGCCGCTCTGGACCGGCTGACTCCGGCGGAGCGGGAGTCGCTGGAGCGCGATTATGTCGGTCGGTTGGAGCGAGGCGATGGATTCGAATCCCGCCTCATCCTCGGTCTGTACCGGAAAAGCGGCCTGAACAGCCGGATCGTGGAAAGCCATTTCCGGACTTTCGCGCGCGAACGACTGATCGGAGAAGTGGACGAGGCGGAATTCACCGCCTATGCTGCTGGGTGCGGTCAGGAAAAAGGGCACCTGTAACGGCGGCGTCCTGGGATTCGAGCGCGAAAGGGGAAGCGGATGAGTCGGGTTGGTTCGAACGGGCCGGCTAACAACCATTCCGAAGGATTCGGGATAATGCCGGGCATCGTGGCAGGCCTTGCCAGCCGGCTGGTAGCGAAATTGGCCGTGCTGGCGCTGCTTGGTGTTTGGGTGGCGACATACGCTTGCGCGGCCGGAGAGTCTCCGGCCGCGACCGATTCCGGTCCGGGCTGGTTCCATTCCTTCCGGTTTGGAACCCTGGCTGGGATTGGGCTGATGTTGCTGGGGCTGGCCGGCGGAGCGTTGGTCGTGCTCCTCGAACAGCGCCGCCGCTTGTGGTCGGAGCGAAGTCGTTACCACGAGCATCTCGACGCGCTGAACAAAAAACAGCGGGAACTGGAAGCCGAAATCGAGCGCCAGCGGGCTGGCGCGCAAGCCTTGCGGGACAGCGAGCAGCGTTTCCGGAATCTGGCCCAGCATCTTCCGGCCGGCATCTTCTTGATGGATACGGGGGCCGAGTGCCGTTACGTCAACGACCGCTGGTGTCGGCTGTCCGGTCTGACCGCCGAGCAGGCGATTGGGTCGGGTTGGATTCAAGCCTTTCATCTCGATGATCGAGATCAGGTATTGCAGTTCTGGCGGCAGTCGGTCGGGCAGGGCACCGGGTTTGTTGCCGACCTTCGGTTTCGGAATCCATCGGGGCGGGTGACTTGGCTGAATATTTGCGCCGAGCCGGTGCGGGATCGTGCCGGCCAAATCACCGGTTATCTGGGGGCTGTTATCGACATTGCCGAACGCAAGCGGACCGAGGAAACGCTGCGCGCCAGCGAGGCTCGCTTTCGAAGCTTTTTCGAATCGTCCCCGGTCGGACTTTGCCTGACCGGTCCGGACAAGCGCTGGTTGGAGGTCAACGACCGACTCTGCGAGATGCTCGGCTACCGCCGGGAGCAATTGCTCGGCCTGAGTTGGGCGGAATTGACCCACTCGGACGATATCCCGACCGATGTGGCGCATTTCGAACGGGCCATGAGCCACCGCATCGACGGCTATTCGCTCGACAAGCGCTTCGTCCGCCAGGATGGCGGGTTGCTTCACGTCAATGTTTCGACCCGCTGCGTGCGCCGGGCGAGCGGCCCTGTGGATTATTTCGTGACGGTGGTGCAGGACATCACCGAGCGCAAGCAGGCCGAAGAACGCATTCTCAACCTTTCTCAATGCGATAACCTGACCGGCCTGCCCAACCGGACGCTGTTGAGCGATCGGCTCCGGCAGGTGTTGTTGCGGGCCGTCCGCGATCATACCCAGGCGGGCGTGATGCTGGTCGATCTCGACCGCTTCAAGCTGATCAACGATACGCTGGGCCATACCGTCGGCGACCAGTTGCTGCGCGAAGTGGCGGCGCGGCTGCAGCGATGCGTTCGCGAGTGCGACACCATATCCCGCCAGGGGGGCGACGAATTCGCCGTTTTGCTGCCCGATTTGGGCAGCAGCGACTATGCCGGCCGGATCGCGCAGCGAATCCTGGATGCCGTGGCTCAGCCTTGCCGGCTGAACGAGCGCGAACTCGAACTGCACGTGACCTGCAGCATCGGCATCAGTCTATATCCCCGCGACGGACACAGCGAGGAGATCCTGCTGAAGAACGCCGACATCGCCTTGTATCGTGCCAAGGACATGGGGCGAAACGGCTACCAGTTCTACCTGTCGGGTGCCACCATGCTGTCCCGCCAGCGGTTGAACCTGGAAACCAGCCTGCGCTATGCCGTGGAGAAGAAGCAGATGGAGCTGTATTACCAGCCGAAATGGGATTTTCGCGCGGGTACCATCACCGGCGCCGAGGCGTTGATCCGCTGGAATCATCCCGAACTCGGAATGTTGTCGCCAGCGAAGTTCATTCCGATCGCCGAGGATAGCGGGCTGGTTTTATCGCTGGGGGAATGGGTGTTGCGCGTCGCTCTCGACGAGATCGGTCAAATGCATCGGGGTGCTTTTCCGGGATTGCGGATCGCGGTCAATCTGTCGGTCCGCCAGTTTAGTCAATCCGATCTGGCGGAAGTGGTGAGCGGTATTCTGGAAGAAGCCCGCTTCGATCCGGCCTGTCTCGAACTGGAGTTGACCGAGGGCATCCTGATGCACCATACCGAGGAGAACATGGTGGCGCTGAGAAGGCTCAAGACCATAGGGGTGCGGATCGCCATCGACGACTTCGGAACCGGTTACTCGTCGCTGAGTTATCTGCAACGGTTTCCCGTGGACGTTCTCAAGATCGACCGCTCGTTCGTCATGGAATTGCCGGCCAGCGCCAGCAGCGCCGCCATCGTGAACGCGATCGTTACTTTGGCCCACGGGCTAGGGCTGGCGGTGGTGGCCGAAGGTGTCGAGACTTCCGAGCAGATGGGGTTTCTTCAAGCTCACGATTGCGACGAAGGTCAAGGGTATTATATCGGGCATCCCTTGCCGCTGGTCGAATTTCGGAAGCTGCTGGAGCAGGATCGCGCCAGAACAGCGGAAGCGGCGGCTCCATCGTCAGAGCGACCGACGTGATGACCGGCATCGGTGGCGGTCTCGTTCGCGCCAGGCCGTCGAACCGGTAATCGACTTTCGCAGGCGCTACTCCCTACCTTCCGTATTCCGACCTCATGTTCGCATCCGAGCAAACCGTGATTTTCACCGCCGGCTCCTTGCGGTTGGAGGGCCTCCTGCATCTGGCATCCGGTCCGGACGCGGTGGTCATCACCCACCCGCACCCCCTGTATGGCGGCGAGATGGACAATCCGGTGGTCTCGACTCTGGCCGGGGTTTACCAGCGGTTGGGCTATACCACCTTGCGCTTCAATTTCCGGGGAGTCGGAGCGAGCGGAGGGCGTTACGACGATGGCCGGGGGGAGCAGGACGACGTGCGGGGAGCGGCGGCGTATCTGGCCGGGCTGGGCAGGAATCCGACCGATCTGGCCGGCTATTCCTTCGGAGCCTGGATCAACCTGCGCCTCGATCCCCCAATCGCCGCGGTCCGGCGTCAATTGTTGGTGGCGCCGCCGCTGGCGTATCTGGAGTTTGGCGCCATCGCCGTGCCAGTGGAGGATCTGGTGGTGATCGCCGGCGACCGGGATGAGTTCGCTCCACCTGCGCTACTGCGCGAGCGGGCGCCACGCTGGTCGCCCGCGGTCCGGTTGCACGTGCTGTCGGGCGTGGATCATTTCTACTGGGGAGCCCTGGATCGGTTGTCGGCGCTGGTCGATGCGGTGCTGTCGTCGGGAGCGGATCGAACCTTGGCGGGTGGTGCGCCGACCGGCTAGATCTTGATCGGAATCACGATCATCTGGATTTCCCGCAGGTGCAGGCGGCGCTGCATGGCGATCGCCGTGTGGTTGTGCAGCCACGAAATCAGCCAGCTTTCGTTGTCGAAAATCAGCTTGCTGCCCAGACACACGCTGTTGGGATATTCCGAGACGACCTTGACCACCAGCTTTTCCAGTTCCGCTTCCACATCGGTGCCGTAGCCGGCGAAGGACGTGGAAGCCAGGCCCTGGCTGTGACAGTAGTTGACGTAATAACGCAGGGAATTTTCGATCTGGTACTGCAGCGAGCGCAGCGCGCCCTTGCCGCCGTAGCTTTCCGCGTCCACTTCGCCGATGCTCAGGAAGATGAAATTTCTGAAGTGGCCGGCGAACACTTCGTTGAGCCATTTGAACGTGTACATGCCGAGGCCGCGGTTTTTGCCGATCAGAAAAATCGCGGTCGGCAGTTCCTGATCCAGGCGCGGTTCGGGCAGGTCATCGCCCCAGTTCGGGCGCGGCGCGTAGAGCGCATCGATGGTGCGCAACTGCTGGCGGACCCGTTCGTAGTGGCGTTTGATGAGGGCGCAGAGCGCGATGATCAGGCCGGTGATCAGAATGGTCAACCAGCCGCCCTCGGTGAATTTCTCCACCACGGTCACCACCAGGATGCCGCCGGTGACCGCGAAGCCCAGCAGCGACAGCGACAGCCGCGACTTCCAGTTGTTCTCGTCGTAGCGGCTGGCCCACCAGTGCCGGCACAGCCCCAGTAGCGAAAGGGAAAAGGTAACGAACACGTTGATGCTGTACAGCACCACCAGCACCGACACGTCGCCCCGGGTCCATACCAGGATGCCGAGCGCGCCCACGCCCATCAGGAAGATACCATTCTGGGTGACCAGCCGGCCGGACAGGTTGCGGAACTGGCGCGGCACCCAGGAATCGACTGCCATGTTCGCCAGCACGGTCGGCCCCCCCAGGAAGCCGGTGTTGGCCGCGACGAACAACAGTCCTCCTTCCAGCAGCAACACCACCGCCAGCAGCCCATGGCTCAAGGTGGGGTTGATCCCCCAACTGTCGATGATGGCGCTGAAGGCGACCGCGTTCAGGGTCTGGTGCTCGACCGGCTTGACGCTCCAGAGCAGGTACAGGAGGATGACGCCACCAGCGGTGAAGCTCAGCGAGCCGGCCATGTAGAACATGGTGTACCGGCCGGTTTTGACTCTCGGCTCGCTCAGCATGTTGACGTTGTTGGAGACCGCCTCCAGGCCGGTGTAGGTGCCGCCACCCAGCGAGTAAGCGCGCAGGAACAGGGCAGCGGCAAACACCCAGCCCATCTGCTCGGTCAGTTGTCGAGTTTCGCCGATGGTGTCCGGAATCAGGTGGGGCAAGCCCTCGGAATGCGCGAGCACGCCGTAGACGATCAGGAAGGCGTGGGTCAGAAAGAAGCCGAGGAAAATCGGCAGCAGGACCTTGATGGATTCCTTCATCCCCCGCAGATTGAGCAGGATCAGGACTACCACCAACCCTACCTGGCTGCTCAGCTTGTACGGTTGCGCGCTGGGTGGCAGCAGGCTGAACACGGCGTCCACGCCGGCGGCGATCGAGATGGAGATGGTCAGTATGTAGTCCACCAGCAGCGCCGAACCCGATACCAGGCCGGCGCGGGGTCCCAGCAACTGGGTGGCAACCTTGTAGCCGCCGCCGCCCGAGGGAAACAGCTCGATCACCTGGTTGTAGGCCAAGGCGATGATGAAGACGGTCAGAAAAGTGGCGGCGGCCAGGTAGAGGCCGAAGTGAGTGTATTGGCCCAGCGCCAGAAAGGCTTCCTCGGGACCGTAGCAGGCGGAGGACAGGCCATCGGCGCCGAGACCGATCCAGGCGAGGAAGGCCACCAGGGCGAGGTTATGCCGGGTTTCCGGATTGAGCGGGTCGTGCGGCTTGCCAATGACCGCCTCCCTGACGTAATCGACGAACGGCATGGGGGATTCTCATCGTTGTCTTGTTGCCGGCGCTAATATACTCCACACCCGGTGATCGTGCGTCGGGAGCCAGCCTCGCGTTGGTAGCCGCTCATCCGCGGAAACCGTTTCTGACCGCCCAGACCGCCGCTTCGACTCGCGAATCCAGGTCGAGCTTGCGCAGCAAGTGCTTGACGTGCACCTTCACCGTGCCCTCGGTGATCTTCAGTTCGCGGGCGATCAGCTTGTTGCTGTAGCCGGCGGCGATGAGAGAGAGAATTTCCCGTTCCCGTTCGGTCAGCCGGACGTTGTCGGCCGATCTGAGCTCGCTCTCGTGACGCAGGGCGTCGGCCAGGATCGCCCCGACCCCTTCACCGAGCGCCATCCGCCCCCGCGCCGCGGCCCGCAGGCTATTTAGCACGTCCTCCGGTTCCATATCCTTGAGCAGGTAACCATCGGCGCCGGCCCGCAACGCCGCGACCACGTCTTCCTCGCTGTCGGAGACGGTGAGGATGATCACCCGTGCGTCCAAGTCGGTGGCCTTAAGCGCCTTGAGCGTGTCCAAGCCGCTCAGTCCGCGCATGTTCAGATCGAGCAGAATCAAGTCCGGCCGCAATTGACGGGCCAGTTCCAACCCCTGTCGCCCGTCCCCGGCCTCGCCGGCCAGTCGCAGGGAATCCTCCATGGCGATGAGTTGGATGATGCCCTTGCGCATGAGCGGGTGGTCGTCGATCACCAGGATGGTCTGGATATCGTCAAGCATGACGCGCTCCGCGTTCGGTTTGGATCGATGACTTCCGGCAGGCCGTGGGAACGAACTGGAGCCGCACCCGCAGACCACCGGCGGGTTGCGATTGCAAATCCAGGTTGCCGCCCAGGTGGCGGGCCCGCTCGCGCATGATGTTCAAACCGAAATGATAGTCGCGCTCGGGATCGGGCGGCAGTCCGACGCCGTCGTCCCGGATGTCGATGATTGCCTCGCCGTCGTCCAGGTTGTGCATCCGGACCGCGATGTGGTTGGCGCGGGCGTGCTTCACGGCGTTGTTCAAGGCCTCGCTGACGATCTGCATCACGTGGATCTGCTCGTTGGGATCGAGGGCGCAGTCCCAGTCGGCATGGTCCAGTTCGATGTTCAAACCGGCGCGGCGGCTGAATTCGCGAACCGCGTCCCGCAGGCTGTTCTCCAGCCGGGGATGCTCCATCTTCAGGCGAAAAGTGGTGATCAACTCCCGCAACTGGCGGTAGGCCCCGTTCAGACCCTCGCGCAGTTCGGCGACGATGTCGCGCACGTCGCTGGAAATTTCTGTGCCGCCCAGCAGGGTTTGCAGGCGGCTGATCTGGATTTTCAGGTACGACAGCGATTGGGCCAGCGAATCGTGCAGTTCGCGGGCGATGGCGCCGCGCTCTTCCAGCAGTTCCAGTCGCCGGCGATGTTCGGCCTGTTCGGCGGCCCGCAGCGCGGTCGCGATGTGACGGGCCACCGTTTCCAGCAGCGGCAACTGCCAGGCGCTCCCTCCTTCGAGGCCGGGATTGCGCACCATCAGCACTCCGTACTGGTATTCCTGATCCCTGACGGGAATCGAATAGACGTCGGCGGTGTCTCCAAGCCGGTGGGTGTCGCCGTCGCCGATACAGGCCTGGCAGTTCGGTCGGCTGCAGAACGGCGGTATGATCGAAGTGCTCGCCCAGGCCGAGAATACCCGGCTGGCTTGCAGGGTGGAGGGATGTATCAGACAGAGGGTGACCGAGCCCATGCCGGTCAGCTTTTCGATTTCCGCCATCAGCGTCCGGTAGGTCACTTCGTCGGGAGCGTTTTCGCTGAGGCTGTTGGCGGTGTGATAGAGCAGTTCCAGCGAACGATTGCTGACCCGCAGCGCCTGGGTTTGTCGGTCGACCCGCGCCTCCAGGTCGGCGTAAATCGCCGACAGGTCGGCCGCCATCAGGTTGAAGGCGTGCCCCAGTTCACCCAGTTCGTCCTTGCCGACGTGGCTGGCCCGGACCGACAGATCGCCGTGCTGGGCCTTGCGCGCCAGCTCGACCAGATCGCGCAGCGGCGCCACCACGTTGCCGTGCATCTGGTGCATGGCGGCGAAGATCAGTATCAGGATCATGAACAGGGCGATGCCCTGCACCAGCCGCAGCAGCCGAATCTTGGCCTCGGTATCCTGTTCCAGCAGCTTGACGAAGGCGTCCAGCCTGACCACGAAACTGTCCATCCGACCCAGGAAATCCGCGGAAGGTGGATTTCCAGCCGCCAGATTTTCCAGGGTATTTTCCAATGTCGGTTTCATGGTCTCGCGCCAGAACGATTCGATCGCCGTGAGCGTCTGGTTTCTGGAGTCGCTTTCGGCCTGGGAAATCGCGCCGGTCCGCCACAACTGGCCCAAACGGTGCTCGAACTCCCCGGTTTCCCGCTTCACTTCCTCGATGTGAAGGGCGTCTTTGCCGTTGGATTGCTGCAGGCGGGTGGCGATGCGGTAGGACTGCATGCGCAGCGAGCCGGCCAGATTGATCGCGGCGGCGTCGCCCTTGCTGGATTCCGCGATGAACACCGAACTGATCATGCTCAGCAGGGCCAGCAGCACGATGCCGCCCATGGTCAGGCCGCTGCGAAAGATGATGGATTCATTGATTTCCACGGGATGGTTCTCCCAAGGACCGACTTGAGGAAACGGCAAGTTTACCGCAAGCGGTCGGCCTGGCCCGTCGAAGCAGAAAAACGGAGGGGTTTGCGAAACAGTAAAGGATTGCCCGCTCTCGCAATCTCCTCTCGCGGAGGGGAGGGGGAGCACGTCATCGGCAGTTCCGCGAAGACTCTCTTCCCACCCGTGGAGGTTGGGGCAGGGGTGCTGAATGGTTCGAAGAAGGCCCGACCGCGGCGGGAACGGCGGGCGGCGAGGTTATTGAGTGGCGGTCCGCAACCGGCGAACCGCCGCCAGCCATTCGCGGGCCAGTCGCTGTCGTTCCCGCCGCGGTCGGGCCTGAGCGGTCGCGGCGAAATAGGCGCGCATGGCTTCGAGAGCGGCTCGAGTCTGTTCCTGGGAAGCAGCGGTAGCGGAGGGTTGATGAATCATGGTTGCTCACCTCGCAAAGGATGGGTATGAATGTGGATCTCGATGGCGCGTCTTTCGTGAGACCTCAGGTTTCCTTGCCTAGGTGCTCGAGAAAATCGCGGATGAACCGCCGCACTTCCCTGGAAGCAGTGGTATCCCTTTCCTGGCAGGCGTCGATGAATGCATCGCGCAACTCCGCCTCGATCCGGACCACCAGCTTTGCTTCCTCGTCCTTACCGGACTTTTCGGACTTCTTTTTTCTTTTTCCCATTGAATGAGTTGCAATAATGTATATACGATGACAATACATAGTATATATTTGCCTGGCTGTCAACTCTCGTTCGGTTCGTCGGATGCGGGATTGGGTCGATTGCGGGAGAGTTATCCACAAAAACTGTGGATAACTTTTGATCCAACGGCAAATGTCGCAGTGCGATGGCTTGAAAAAACGCGAGTTTGATGCGGGATCAGCGAAGTGAGCAAAAAATGATCGTGTGCGATTGCAGCACGGCAGGGGAGTTGCGAGGTTTCGCGGACGTGGATCGGGAACGACCGACCCGGGCGTCTTCATCCGAGGCGGGGATTGGTGTGGCTTGCGTTCCTATTCCCTTTCTCAATCGATTGTGAATCGTTGTTTCCTCTCTGTTTGCAAAGGGAGGCGAGGGGGGATGCGAACCGTGTGGGTCGACGCAGCCGGTCGGAATTCCCCAGCGTCCCTTTTCAAAATCTCCGGTCAGCGGACCACGATTTGATAGACGCCCTCGGTGTAGGCCGCCACGTTGTCCCAGTTGAATTTTTCCTCGACCGCCCGGCGGCCGTTGGCGCCGAGCGCCCGGCAATGGTCGTGATCGGCCAGCAGCGAACCGATGCCGTGCGCCATTCCGCCCGGGTTGGCATCGACCAGGAAGCCGTTCACGTCGTGCCAGACGAATTCGCGGGGACCGCCGGAGGTGGTGGCCACCACCGGCTTGCCCGCCGCCCAGGCTTCGAGCACGACGATGCCGAACGGCTCGTTGCGGCTGGGCACCGCCACGATATCGCAGGCCCGCATCAGGTCGATGTACTGCCAGCGGGGCATGGTGCCGAGGAACACGATGGCACCGGCGGCGCCCACCTCGTAGGCCCGGCGCACGACCGCCTCCTTTTCCGGCCCCTCGCCGGAAATAATGAACCGGACTTCCGGATAGGACGCCAGAATCATCGGCACGGCCTCGACCAGCATGTCCATGCCCTTCTGCACCGTCATCCGGCCCGGTGAGAAAATGGTGGGCGCCAGCGGGCCGAAGCCGTAGCGGCCCTTGACCTCCGCCGGATTGAGGAAGCCGTCGAAGGCACGGTAGTTGACCCCGTTGGGAACGACGTGAATCTTCTCGTTCGGGACCTGATAGATGCGGCGCAGTTCGTCGGCGAGGAAGTGGCTGACCGCGATCACGATGCTGGCGTTGTGGCAGCCGGCGGCCTCGGCGTCGCGGACCCAGCGCGCGAAACCCTCGTAGAACACGTTGCCGTCGCGGCCGTATTCGGTGGAGTGCATGGTCAGGACGCCCGGAATGCCGAAGCCATCCATCACGTATTTCATGGCGTTGGCGGCCAGCCAGTCGTGGGCGTGCACCGCTTCGAACTTGCCGATCATGGAGGTCACTTCGTGGAAACGGTGGGCCATGGCCTTGCACATGTAATCCATGCACTCGACGTCGTTTTCGCTCGATCCGTGATCGACGCGGTGGTAATGAACGCCATAGATGCAGTCATAGTAGTTCTGGTCTTCCTTGCGTCGGGTGATGATGTGGAGTTCGTGCCCGCGCCGTTGCAGACCGGCGGCGAGTTCCGTGACATGCACGCCGAGTCCTCCGGAAGAAATGGAGTGCAGAGATTCCGAGGAAAACATGGCGATACGCATTTGCCGACTCCTTCAGGTAAACGATCTTGTGGTTGCAAAGGGACGCGCGCCTGGCCGCCATCCTGATTGGGGGTGAAGAGCGCGCCAACCCAAGATCAGTTTACCACTATGATGTTGCATAGCAGCAATTATTGCTAAATACTGTTAATAGCGAATCTAAATCATGGCAACATTCAAAATAAACTTTAGCTATAATTGAGAATCATTATCATCGGGGCATCGCCATGAAGTATCCGCACGAAAAGGTTTGGGAGTTCATCCGTCGAAGGCAGGATGCGGGCGTTCCCGCCGTCTATGCCTGAAACCGTCTTCCTGCTTGCCATTCAGTATTTTTGCACTACCGTTTTTCCGAACGGCCGCTGGATGATGTCCGGCGTGCCGCACCCCGGACTGGACCCCGTTCCCCGGGATCACCCTATCGTTGTTAACGCCGCCCGGAATCCTGCCAATGACCGAACTCGTCGTGTACTTCAATAAACCCGCCTACTGGGCGGACACCGTTCACATCCACTACTGGGATACCCGGCCGG
>JAVMKL010000289.1:0-12077 GCA_031732875.1 Candidatus Competibacter sp.
AGCATTATTTCTGCAAGACCTGCGGAATCTACACTTTTCACGAAACTTCGCGGAAGCCCGGTCATTTCCGGGTCAACCTCGGTTGCGTGGAAGGCGTCGACCCGTTTTCGCTGGAAACGGACGTCCTCGACGGAAAGCATTTGCTTTAACCCAGCTTTCGGGTATGCGTTCGATGCCACGAACCCGTCGGCGAAACCCCGGGCGAGCAAGACCCGGTGGCGACCGGCGGTCATCGACGCGAACTACGGCCGGCAACCGAAACCAGCGACCTCGACCAGCCGCGCCGGAGCGGGGGTGGCCAACCGCCAGGCGCCCGCGCTCCGTTCGACGCGTACCGGGATCGCCTCCGCGTCCTGGATGCCGTTGGGTTTCACCACCAGATCGAACGTCTGGGGATCGCGCCAGCCCTTGAATTGCAAAGACGACCGGTCGCCGGTCGCCAGGCAGTGGAGTTCGAGGCGTGGCCCGGCCGCATCCAGAACGCCCAGCCGGAGCGACAGCGGCGGATTCAAGGCGTTGAAGGTGACGAGGCGCAGGCCGTCCGGGGCCAGCGCTACCACGTCGCCGCCGTCGTGCACGAAGACCGTTCCACCGTTGGCGGGATTGACGAGAAAGCTCCCCGGCGCGTCGTGGCCGAACCGCACGTCGACGCGATGGTAGCCACTGCCGTCGAGCCGGCCGAGATAGCGGTGCGACTCGCTGTCGCCTTCGGCGATCCGGGTCGCCGGCTGGTTCCAGTCGACGAATACCGCCACCGCGCCGCTGGCCGGATTGACCGACAACCGTTGGCCCACGCGACGGACGCTATCACCGGCGGCGGCGATCCGCTTGCGTTCGCCCGTGCGTTCGCAGGTCTCCGACGGCGGCGCGCAGCCGAACAGGACCTCGGCAACCGGCAGCGAGCCGTGTTCCTCAGCCAGCGTCGGCATGGCAAGCATCCGCTCGCCCTCGCCCGCCGCCAGCGGAACCACCGCTATCGCCGGCTTCCTGCCGCCGGGAATGGTTCGCTCGGACCAGTTGAGGACGCCGGGGCTGTCGAAACGCAGACCCTCGCGCGGCGCGGCGGCAAGGCCCGGCGCGAGGAATCCCGCCGCGAGCACCGCAACGGCAAGCCAGAGGCTGGAGCGATTGGTGTTCATGGCGAACGAAAGAACGCTCGGGCGAACCGGATATGCCTCGGGGCCTGTTCTCAAAGCCGAATAATGTTGCAGGGCCGTTCGTCGGCTTCTGCAAAGGCTGCAAACAACCATGATTAGGGTGTTACAGGAACCGCGGGAATCACAGTGTGGGGTATCCAAACGCCGTTTATATTCACAATTTTGCATTTCCGATCTCCAGGCCTTAGATGCTCTTCACATCGCCTCATGGCAGTTTCTGTAGCGTATTCCTTCATTGCCATGTTCGTACTCCAACCCCAGTGTCCATCGTCAGAAGAAGCAAATGCCTTATTCAACTTAGCCGCCCAATATCCGGAACGAAAATCTTCAATTCCTTTTTTAGAAGAAATGTATAGTGAAACAATTTCTACTGGTGGAGGTGTGGACGACATTTTGGATTGATCTGCAACTCCCGTATCGGGTGATGGAGTGGTATTACAGGCAGCTAAAACAATAGTAGTCGTCATGATTAGAAATTTAAAAGACTCTCGCAGACCCCAGATAGCTATTTTATTAATAATGGTATTCATTGATATAGCGCTCCTATACGGGTTATGGAATTTATAAATGCCAGCCTGATTTTCCAAGGTTGAAAACCTTTTTTGAAATACTATAATCTACCGGGAATAGGTACGACTTCAAATCATAGGACTGCAATAGGTTGGAAAAATTCTATTGACCCAAACCATCCGAATCCAAAATTCACATCCCCTTTAGCAAACCCTACATGACTATAGCGCACCCATACCAGTTGTGGAATTCCCTCTCATTGGATTAGGCGGCGAAAAATGCCCTCCGCCCAAGGGGCATTTTTGTGCCGATTCCAGGGATGGGTGGTGCTTGGCTCAGGAGTGATTCAAAACGACGATTCCAACAATCGGACAGGAACGCCATAGTTCGCGTCGTGCTGTCTTTTATTTGGGCGAAACCACCATGGGAATCAATCCCGATGCGGTTCGCCGCATCTTGTCGCATTTCGAAGCGGGATCGGGATCGGAGAATCAATTCTTCCAGCATGTTGCCAAAGATGTCGATTGAGCGGTCGAAGGGGACGCATCCGCGTGCCGGGCGGTATCGGTCGAAGAGACTTCCATGCCCAAGCCTTTACGCGACTCAACAAGATCCTGCCGGGCGGGATGCAACTCCATGTCCAGAGCGTGCTGACGGACGGGGACTGGGCCGTGGTGGAACTCCGTTCGCACGCAACGGCCAGGAACGGGATGCGCTTCGACAACCGGTACTGCCGGATGATTCGGTTCGAGGGCGACACCATCGTCGAGGTGAGAGCCTATCTCGATTTTGGAAATCCAACGAGAAAAGGCTTGGCAGTTGCCTGCCAAGCCTTTGTTTCAATTGGTCGGGGCGAGAGGATTTGAACCTCCGACCACCTGCACCCCATGCAGGTGCGCTACCAGGCTGCGCTACGCCCCGCGCACGGCGGACCGGCCGCCGTTAAGAGCAGTGATGTTAATTCAATCCGCCTGGTTTGCCAAGCGTTTAGGAATTAACGCGGTTACTGAGCCTCGCCCTTGAAGGCGTCCACCCGCGCCTTGAGCTTCTGTCCCGGCCGGAAGGTGACCACCCGCCGCGCCGTGATCGGGATTTCCTCGCCGGTCTTGGGATTGCGACCCGGCCGCTGGTTCTTGTCGCGCAGATCGAAATTGCCGAAGCCGGACAACTTCACCTGCCGCCCCCGTTCCAGGGCACTGCGGATCTCCTCGAAGAAAATCTCCACCAAATCCTTGGCCTCGCGCTTGTTGATGCCCAGTTCCTCGAACAACCTTTCCGCCATGTCGGCTTTTGTTAGTGCCATGCTCCTAAATCCTAAGCGTTGCGTCAAACTGTTCCGCCAGTCCGGCAATGATGCCGGATACGACCTCATCGACCACACCATCAGTAAGATTGTGCGCGAAATCCTGTAAAATCAATCCCAAAGCCAAACTTTTCCGGCCTTCGGGAATTCCCCGGCCCCGGTAGAGATCGAAAAGCCGAATATCGTGCAGCAATTCGCCACCGCATCGGCGAATGCAGTCCAGAATCGCCCGCGCGGTAACCACCTCGTCCACCACGATGGCGATGTCGCGGCGGCTGGCCGGGAACCGGGACAGCGCCCGGAACGCCGGAATCAGCGCCGGATCCAACCCCCCCACCAGCCGCAGTTCGAACACGAAAGCGTCGCCCTCCACATCCAGTTCCCGCGCCACCCGCGGATGCAGGGCGCCCAGCCAGCCGACCGGCTCGCCAGCCCGCTCGATCCGGGCGCTCTGCCCCGGATGCAACGCCGGATGGGCGGCCGCGACGAAAACAAACGCCTCCGGCTCACCGGTCAGGACCAGCAACGCCTCGACGTCCGCCTTGAGATCGAAGAAATCCACCGCCCGCGCCGGCATGCCCCACTGTTCCGGCAAGGCGGTACCCGCCGCCACGCCGCCGAGGTAGGGCTCCTGCCGCAATCCACCGTCCGCCGGAATGAAATTCAGGCCATGTTCGAACAACCGCACCCGTGGCTGCTGGCGCTTCTGGTTGTAGACCAGCGCCGCGAGCAGGCCCGGCCACAGACTGGTGCGCATGACCGACAGATCGGCGGAAATCGGGTTGGCCAGCGCCAGCGGCTCCCGTTCGGGATCGAGCCGTTGCTGGAAAGCCGGATCGACGAAACTGTAGGTGATGGCTTCCTGGAAACCGCGCTGCACCAGGATTTCCCGGAACCGTTCCAGCGCGACCCGCCCTTCCGGTTGCGCCGGCATCTCCAGCCGGGTCAGCGGTCGGTTGCCTGGCAGGCGGTCGTAGCCGTAAACACGGGCGATCTCCTCGATCAGATCCACCTCCAGGGCGATGTCGAAGCGGCTGCTCGGCGGTGCAACCAGCCAATGATCCGACCCGATCGCCACCGCCATGCCCAGCCGCCGCAGGATCGACTCGACGTCGGCGGCGGCAACGTCCATCCCCAACAGCTTGCGGATCCGCTCCGGCCGCAACCGGATGGCCGGTTCCGCCGGCAGGTGCTCGGGCGAAACCGCCTCGACGATGGGGCCCGGCTGGCCGCCGGCCATGTCGATCAGCAGCCGGGTGGCGCGCTCGGCGGCACGGCGCTGCAATTGCGGGTCGACGCCGCGCTCGAAGCGGTAGGAGGAGTCGGTCTGCAAGCCGTAGCGACGGGCGCGGCCGGCGATGCCGGCCGGCGCGAAGAAGGCACTTTCCAGGAACACGTCGCGGGTGGCGTCGGTGCAGGAACTGATTTCGCCGCCCATGATCCCGGCCAGCGCCAGCGGGCCGCGATGGTCGGCGATCAGCAACGTCTCCCCATCGGGCTCCACCACCGCCCCGTTCAGCAGTTCCATCCGCTCGCCGGGCCGGGCGCGGCGCACCACGATGCCGCCGGTCAGCCGGCCCAGATCGAAGGCGTGCATCGGCTGGCCGAGTTCCAGCATCACGTAATTGGTGACATCCACCAGCGGCCCCAGACTGCGCACGCCGGCGCGGCGCAACCGCTCCTTCATCCACAACGGTGTCTCGGCGGCGGGATCGACGCCGCGGATCACCCGCCCCACGTAGCGCGGGCAGTCGGCCGGATCGAGCAGCGTCACCGGAAAGGTGGCATCCACCACCGGTTCCACCACCTCCGCCGGCAGCGGACGGAACTCGTGGCGATTGAGCGCCGCCACCTCGCGGGCGATGCCCTCCATGCCCAGACAGTCGCCGCGATTGGGGGTCAGTTCGATTTCGATCAGGGAATCGTCCAAGGCCAGCAGTTCGCGCACGTCCTGGCCGGGCCGGCTGTGGGCGGGCAGGGGCAACAGACCGTCGGAACTCTCCGCCAGGCCCAGTTCCCTGGCCGAGCACAGCATCCCTTGCGACTCGACGCCGCGCAGCTTGGAGGGTTTGATGGTCGATCCACCGGGCAACACCGCGCCGATCAGGGCGGTCGGCGCACGCATGCCGACCGCAACGTTGGGCGCGCCGCAGACGATCTGCAGTGGCTCCGGTCCCCCCACGTCCACCGTCGCCACCCGGAGTCGGTCGGCGTCGGGATGCGAAACCAGGCCGATCACCCGGCCGACCACCACCCGGTCGAAGGCCGGCGCGGCCGGTTCCACGCGGTCCACTTCCAGGCCGGCCATGGTCAGTTGCGCCACCAGTTCGGCGCTGGATACCGCCGGATCGACCCATTCCCGCAGCCATTGCTCGCTGACTTTCATGCTGGTTGCCTCACTGAAACTGGCGCAGGAAGCGCAGATCGTTTTCGAAGAACAGCCGCAGGTCGTTGACGCCGTAGCGCAGCATGGTCAATCGCTCCACCCCCATGCCGAAGGCATAGCCGGTATAGCGTTCGCCGTCGATGCCGACCTTGTCGAACACCGCCGGATGCACCATGCCGCAGCCCAGCACCTCCAGCCAGCCGCTGTGCTTGCACACCCGGCAACCGCCGCCGCCGCAGATCACGCACTGGATATCCACTTCGGCCGACGGTTCGGTGAACGGGAAGTAGGACGGCCGGAAGCGCACCGCCAGATCGCGCTCGAAGAAATGGCGCAGGAAGTCGTCCAGCACGCCTTTCAGGTCGGCGAAGCTCACGTCCTCGTCCACCAGCAGGCCCTCGACCTGATGGAACATCGGCGAGTGGGTCAAATCCGAATCGCAGCGGTAAACCCGCCCCGGCGCGATGACCCGCACGGGGGGCGCCCGCCGTTCCATCACCCGGATCTGCACCGGCGAGGTGTGGGTGCGCAGCAGGGTGTGGGCGTCGAAATAGAAGGTGTCGTGCATCGCCCGCGCTGGATGCTGGGGGGGGATGTTGAGCGCCTCGAAGTTGCGGAAGTCGTCCTCGACCTCCGGCCCTTCCGCGATGCTGAAGCCGATCCGGGCGAACAGCGCTTCGATGCGCGCCAGAGTGCGGCTGAGCGGATGGTAACCGCCCGGCCGCTGGCCGCGCCCGGGCAGCGTCACGTCGATGGCCTCGCCCGCCAGTCGGGCATCCAGCACCGCCGCCTCCAATACGGCCTTGCGCGCGGCGATGGCGGTTTCCAGCGCTTCCTTGGCTTCGTTAATGGCCTGGCCGGCTTCGCGCCGCCGCTCGGGGGGCAGGCGGCCCAGTTCCTTGAGGCGTTCGGTGAGCGCGCCTTTCTTGCCCAGATAGCGCACGCGCACCTGATCCAGGGCGGCGAGGTCGCCGGCCCCGGCGATGGCGGTCCGGGCGGTTTGCATCAGTTCGGGCAATGCGTCCACGCTGGCGGGTCTCTCAACACGGTGGTGATTGGGGAACAAACGAAAAGGGGAAAGGATCGCGGCCTTTCCCCGTTCGGAATCCCGGATGCCGCCGGACCGGAACCCGGTCCGGCGGGCGGTTCAGGCGATGCCGAGCGCGACCTTGGCGCGATTGGCCAGTTCGGCGAACGCCGGCTTGTCGAACACCGCCAGATCGGCCAGAACCTTGCGGTCGACCTCGATGGCAGCCTGCTTCAGGCCATTGATCAGTCGGCTGTAGGACAGGCCGTTCTCGCGGGCGCCGGCGTTGACGCGGACGATCCACAGCGCGCGGAACTCCCGTTTCTTCTGGCGACGGTCGCGATAGGCGTACTGGCCGGCCTTGATGACGGCCTGCTTGGCGACCCGAAACACCTTGCTGCGGGCGCCGTAATAGCCTTTGGCCTGTTTCAGGACTTTCTTGTGGCGGGCGTGGGCGGTAACGCCACGTTTCACTCGGGGCATGGCTTAACTCTCCGATCCGGCGGGCATCAATGATAGGGCAGCATCCGGCGCACCGCCGGGACGTCCACCGCAGCCAGGGTGGTGGTGCCGCGTAGTTGGCGTTTCCGCTTGGTGCTCTTTTTGGTCAGAATGTGCCGGTGGTGCGAGTGGGAACACTTGTACTGGCCGGACCCGGTGCGGCTGAAACGCTTGGCCGCGCCACGGTTGGATTTCATCTTGGGCATTGCATGACTCCGCGATTTAAAAAGGAAAATTCTGGGTCAACCCCGGCGCGCGCCGGAGGCGGAAAACGCTGGTCGCCGGAAGGGGCTTATTTCTTCTTGGTCGGCGCGATGGTCATCACCATCTGTCGCCCTTCCATCCTGGGCCGTTGTTCCACCGAGCCGTAAGGAGCGAGATCGTCTTCGACGCGTTTGAGAAGGTTGATGCCCAGATCCTGGTGCGCCATTTCGCGGCCCCGAAACCGCAGCGTCACCTTGGCTTTGTCGCCTTCGCTCAGGAAACGGATCAGGTTGCGTAGTTTGACCTGATAGTCTCCTTCGTCCGTGCCTGGACGGAACTTGATTTCCTTGATCTGGATCTGTTTTTGTTTCTTCTTCGCTTCCTGCTGCTTCTTGGCCTGCTCGAACCGATACTTGCCATAGTCCATGATACGGCAAACCGGCGGCTTGGCGCTCGGGGAGATTTCCACCAGATCCAGTTCGGCTTCCTCGGCCATCCGCCTGGCTTGCACCAGGGGGACGATTCCGGCCTGCTCGCCATCCTGATCGATCAGGCGCACTTCGCGCCCGGTGATCTCGTCGTTGAGCCGGAGTTCATTGTTTGCGGCGATGTTGCTGTCCTCCCGTGATTATTCGGTTCGTCCGCGCCGGGCGATGTCGGCTTGCAGGAACTCCACGAAAGCCGTCGGACTCATGCTGCCTAAATCCTTGCCAGCGCGGGTGCGTACAGCGACGGTCTCCGTCTGCATCTCACGGTCGCCAACGACCAGGAGGTACGGAACGCGCTGCAAAGTATGCTCGCGGATTTTAAAGCCGATTTTCTCGTTTCTCAAGTCGGATGCGACGCGGAAACCTTGTTGCATAAGGAATTTTTCGACCTGGACGGCATACTCGGCCTGATGGTCGGTGATGTCGAGCACCACCGCCTGCACCGGAGCCAGCCAGGCGGGCAGCGCCCCGGCGTACTGTTCGATCAGAATGCCGATGAACCGTTCCAGCGAGCCGAGGATCGCCCGGTGCAGCATGACCGGCACCCGCCTGCCGCCGTCCTCGGCGATGTAGTGGGCATCCAGCCGGCCCGGCATCGAGAAATCCACCTGAATGGTGCCGCACTGCCAGAGCCGGTCCAGGCAGTCGCGCAGCACGAACTCGATCTTGGGGCCGTAGAAGGCGCCCTCGCCGGGCTTCAGCGTCCACGGCAGGTCGGTGCGGTTCAGCGCCAGTTCCAGCGCCTTTTCGGCCTTGTCCCACACCTCGTCGCTGCCGACCCGCTGGTCCGGCCGGGTGGCCAGGGCCAGTCGCACCTCGCTGAAGCCGAAATCGGCGTAGACCCGGAACAGCAAATCCATGAACGCCGAGACTTCGGGCTGGATCTGGTCTTCGGTGCAGAAAATGTGGGCGTCGTCCTGGACGAAGTTGCGCACCCGCATCAACCCGTGCAGGGTGCCGGACGGCTCGTTGCGGTGGCAGGAACCGAACTCGGCCAGCCGCAGCGGCAGGTCGCGGTAGCTCTTCAAGCCCTGGTTGTAGATCTGAATGTGGCAGGGGCAGTTCATCGGCTTGACCGCGTAGTCACGATTTTCCGACGCGGTGGTGAACATGTCGGCGCGGAATTTCTCCCAGTGGCCGGACCGTTCCCACAGGCTGCGGTCCACGATCTGCGGGGTGTGGACTTCCTGGTAGCCGTGCTCGCGCAGCAGTTGGCGGATATAGTTCTGAATCTCGACGTAGATGCGCCAGCCGCGGTCGTGCCAGAACACCATGCCCGGCGCCTCTTCCTGGACATGGAACAGGTCGAGCGCCTTGCCGACCCGGCGGTGGTCGCGCTTTTCGGCTTCCTCCAGCCGGTGCAGGTAAGCCTTCAGCGCTTTCTGATCCAGCCAGGCGGTGCCGTAGATGCGCTGGAGCATCTCGTTGCGGGAATCGCCGCGCCAGTAGGCGCCCGCCACCTTCATCAGCCTGAACGCCTTGAGCCGGCCGGTGGAGGGCACGTGCGGGCCGCGGCAGAGGTCGATGAAATCGCCCTGCCGGTACAGCGAAATGTCCTCGCCGGATGGAATGTCGGCGATGATCTGGGCCTTGTACTCCTCGCCCATGGCGCGGAAAAAGGCCACTGCTTCGTCGCGCGGCATGACCGAACGTTCCACCGGAATGTCCCGCGCCGCGAGTTCCTCCATCCGCGCCTGGATGCGCTCCAGATCCTCGGGGGTGAAGGGACGCTCGAAGGCGAAGTCGTAATAGAAGCCGTTCTCGATCACCGGGCCGATGGTGACCTGGGCGCCTGGATGGAGTTGCTTGACGGCGTGCGCCAGCAGATGGGCGCTGGAATGGCGGATGATCTCCAGTCCTTCCGGATCGCGTTCGGTGAGGATGGTCAGATTCGCGTCCCGCGCGAGGATATGCGAAGTGTCGACCAGGCGGCCATCGACTTTGCCGGCCAGGGCGGCCTTGGCCAGCCCCGGCCCGATCGCGGCGGCGATCTCGCCAACGCTGACCGGCCCGTCGAAGACGCGCTGGCTGCCATCGGGGAGCGTGATGATCGGCATCGTTGCAACTCTCCATGATCCGCTGAGTGTTTCGCCCGGGGTGAAAAATAAAGGGCGCGCCATGAAACCCTTCTTTTGGAAGGAAGGCGCGCCCTTTGTAAACCGGTCTGCTCTGCAACTCACAAAAATCTGGTAGGCGCGATTGGACTCGAACCAACGACCCCCACCATGTCAAGGTGGTGCTCTAACCAACTGAGCTACGCGCCTGAGCGATAGGCGCGGAAGATTAACCAAAGGCGGCGGGCTTGGCAAGAGAATAAACGAGAATAAACGATTTTTTCCATCCTGCCCCGGCGTTCCGGGGCGTCCGCCAACGCCGCCCGTCCCGGCTCGCCGCCGGCGGGTGACCGTCGAGCATTCCTATTCCTGAATCCACACCGAGACCGAACCGCCCCGGCAGTGGAACTCGCCCCAGCCGGCGTCGTTGGTATGAACCGGTTCCGCGACCTGCCCGGTCAGGTCCACGAACCTGGCGTTGGGTTTGCCGACTTCCATCCATTTGCCGCCGCCGGGTCCGTCGCTCAACAGTACCGCCATGGCCTTGGGGTGCTCGGCGTCGCCCAGCCGGGTCCAGCCGACCCGGTTCCAGTGATCGAAATAATCGTATTGGGAGCCGTGGGCATGGTGGCGACGGGCGTGGAGGAATTGGTCGATCAGCGCGCGGTGGGAGGGCAGCACGATCCGATAGAGTTGACCGTCCCGACCCCGGTCCTCGTATTCGGCGCCGTAATAGTCGGCATGGAACACGCAGGGATAGCCTTCCCGCCGCAGCAGGATCATGGCGTAGGCCAGCGGCTTGAACCACGGTTCGACCACCGATTCCAGGGCTTGCAGGGGTTGCGAGTCGTGGTTTTCCACGAAGGTAACCGCCTGATACGGCCGCTGCTGCATGAGAGTGCCGTCCAGGATGCGCCGCATGTCGTAATTGCCGCCCATGCGGCTGGCGGAATGGAAGTTGTAATGCAGCGCCACGTCGAACAGGGACATTCGCGGTCCCAGACGATTCAGGTACAGGTGCAGGTTGTTGACGTCGGGGGACCAGTACTCGCCCACGGCGAACAGATCCCTGCCGGCGTGGTCCGCCATCGCGTCCAGCCAGGTCGGGAAAAACCAGGCGGCAATGTGTTTGATGGCGTCGAGTCGAAAACCGTCGACGCCGGTGGTGTCGAGATACCACTTTCCCCACCGGATCAGTTCGGCTCGCACCTCTTCGTTCTGGAAATCGAGGTCGCAACCCATCAGGTAGGCAAAATTGCCTCTCTCCAGGGAGACCTGGTCGTCGAATTGCTTGCCTTCGAACAGGTAGATCATGCCCGATTCCCGGGTCCTGGCGTCGTAATCGACCGCATCGAAATGCTGCCAGCGCCACTCGAAGGGCGAGTATTGGCTCCGGCGCCCCGGAAAGTGGAAGTGGGTGTACACCTCGACTTCCCGTGGTTCTCCCCTTGGATGGAGGCGGTCATCCTGGAGGAATGGCGTGGCCCGGGCGATTTCCGTGGCATCGCCGCCGATGCGATGGTTGAGGACGGCATCGGCGTAGACCTGGAGTCCGGCGGCGCGCAGCGCGACGATGGCCTGGAGGTATTGCCGGCGGGTTCCGTACCTGGTGCGAACCGAACCTTTTTGTTCGAACTCGCCGAGATCGTACAGATCGTAGACTCCATAACCGACATCGCCGCTGCCCCCGAATCCCTTGTAGGCGGGTGGCAACCACAGGGCGGTGAATCCGGCTTGGGCGAGTGCGTCCGCTCGGCTGCTCACCTCGTCCCAGAGGCTGCCGTCGTCCGGAGAATACCAGTGGAAGTACTGCATCATTACGCCGTTCAACTCGGTCATCGTTGCTCCCGAAAAAATCAGCCCACCGGATGGAGTTTAGCGTAGAAAACTTCCATGACTGTGCAAGTTGCACGGGTCGAAATCGATCCGCTCGACTGCCGAGACACGGATGTTTTATATCAATTCCGTATAGGTTTTATGCCGTTTGGCGCATGGCGTAGGTTGGGCAAAAGCGTAGCATTGCCCAACAACAAATCGGGATGTTGGGCTTCACGACGTTCAGCCCAACGATCATGTCGTTGGAACGTCACCCCGGACGATGAAAGTCGGTACTTTCATGGCAACCTACCAAAAGCTAAAAGCTCGATATCCATTCGGAAATGGTATTAACTCGAACGAAACGGTTACCTGATCCCGAGAATTCCGTCGATTGCGCGGGCGGGGTTTTCGCAACGACGCGGTTCCAGCGGACGGCGCGCTACGTCGAACTGTCGCTCGATCAGCTCAAGGAGTTTTGGAAGGGTCGGCTGGAAGGCGGAGCGCCGGTGGCGGCCAGGGACGGGCAAAGCCAGGTCGCCATGGACCGCGCCGGCTGCTCGCGCGTTCCTGTCGGGCGATCCAAACTCCTCAGGGTTCCGGATCGAAGAAGTAGTGCCAGGGCTCATCCG
>JAVMKL010000290.1:0-12071 GCA_031732875.1 Candidatus Competibacter sp.
ATTCTGACCGCACTCGGGATCAAGCCAGTCGGTCCGGTCCAATGGAATTTTCAATTATTTTATCTTTATGGTGCGGTTTAACCGCTGAGTGGCGAGAATTTCTTTTTAGGATTTTCTCATTTAAATGCCGACAGTTTCCAGTGATGGCTCTATGAGATTTCCCGTGGTAGACCTGCTCAACCAGCTCAGTTTTGACAGCATATAGGTGTTGTGGGCTGCCAGAATCACAGTATGTTGTGGCCTCCACGGGAGATCTCATTGACCCCCAGTTATTTTTGGATGAATTTTCTAAAGCTTATCCGCATATTCTCAACGTGATTCAACTAGATAACGGTCGGTTTCATTCTGCTAAAAACCTCACGATTCTCGATAATATTGTCTTGTTGTTTCAACCACTTTATAGTCACGATCTGAACCCGATTGAACGAGTATGGCAATTTATGAAAGATAAGTTGTGCTGGATAAATTTGAAAACATTGGATGAATTGCGTGAGAAAGTTGATGAAATCGTCCAATCAATTCTCCCAATTTATTCTATCCGCACTAATAGATTTTATTAAAAGTAAAATCTATTGGCAATTGGTACAACCTATTGAAAATAATGCCCTCACTCCCAACCCCTCCCCCAAGGGGAGAGGGGGTTTTTTGCACGGTCTCTAAATCCGCTCAGCCGCTTTGACCGCGCTGATGTCGTTAAAAATGGCGATGTAATTGACAACTCGTCCCTCGGCGTCGCGCAGCACGGTGATACCCAGCCATTGAGGATAAATCTCCCCGTTCTTGCGCCGGTTCCAGATTTCTCCCTGCCAATGTCCCACCTGTTCCAATCTTGCCCACATGGTTGCGTAAAAGTCCCGGTCATGTCGGCCCGAAGCCAGGATGCGCGGATTCTGCCCCCGCACTTCATCCAACTGGTAGCCGGTCACCGCGATAAAGGCGCGGTTGATCATCAGAATGCGGTTGTCGGCATCGCTGACTAAAATACCCTCGGCGCTTTGTTCGTACACCGCAGCAGCCAGCCGCAGTTCCCGTTCGGCCCGCAACTGGGCGGTGATGTCGTGCGCCATGATCATCTTGGCGCGATGATCGCTCCAATCGAGCGTGTGGGAAACGATCTCGACATCAATCAGCGAACCATCTCTCCGACGATGCTTCCGCGCTCCGGCCCGAACCAGCCCCTCCCTGACCTCAGCGATGCTTTGCAACAGGTCCGGCACATCCTCCGAGGGGCGGATCTCGGTGATGGTCATCGTCAGAAACTCCGCGCGGGTATAGCCGTAGTGAGTCTCGGCGGCATCGTTGACGGCCAGAAACCGCAGGGTTTCCAGATCGTAGACCCACATCGGCACCGGGTGCGCCTCGAACAGCAACCGATAGCGATTTTCGCTGTCGCGCAACGCTGCCTCCGCCTGTTGCCGTTGGCGCTCGCGCTCGAAATTCTCCAGCGCGAACGAGACATCGGCCGCCATCCCGTCGAGCAGCCCGGTTAATTCCAGATCGAAGAAATCCGGTTCGGAAGCGAACAGGTTCAACACCCCCACCACCTTGTCGGCCTGCCTCAGGGGAAAGGCTGCGTAGGACCCAATGCCGGCGGTCGCCATCAGGATTTGCCAGTCGGTGTTTTCCCCACCGCTGTCGTAGAATAGATTGTTTCCGATCCAGTGCGAACCGCTGGCGAGCACGACTTGCGCGGGTCGGTACGGCAGGGCGGCGTCGGGTTGGATCGGCTCGTCCCGCGACAGCGAACGACCGCGCAGTTCGCCGTAAGCCGCCGCTACCCGTAACTGATCGGCGTCCGAATCTCGCAATCCGATCCAGGCTCCCTTGAGTTCGCCACACTTCACCGCGATGCGACAAATCTCCTCGAACAGCCGGTCGGCTTCGCGGTTGTGGAGCAGGGTCTGATTGGTCAGGCTGAGCGCCGCGTAGAACTTGGTGATCCGCGCCAACCGCTGTTCGGCCAGCTTGCGGCTGGTGATATCGTCGATCACGCCGATGAAATACTCAGGCTGGCCGCCAGCATCCCGCATCAGCGACATCGTGAGATCGACCCAGACGATGGCGCCATCCTTGCGGCGATAGCGTTTTTCCATCGAATAGGTCTGGATCCGGCCCGACAACATTTGCTCCACTAAATAGAGATCCTTGTCGAGATCGTCCGGATGGGTGATGTCCTGAAAAGTCTTTTGCAACAACTCCACGCGCGGGTAACCCACGATCGCGCACAATCGGTCGTTGACCCGCAGCCAACGGCCGTCGGGCGCGACGTGGGCGATGCCGACCGCCGCCTGCTCGAACGTGCCCCGAAAGCGGCGCTCCCGCTCCGCCAGCGTGGTTTCAGCTTGTTTCCGCTCGGAAATATCGCGGACCACCGACTGGAAATACCGGCGATCCTGGCTGACCAGCGCGCGCGCGCTGACCTCGACCGGAAAGGTAGCGCCATCCCGCCGCTGATGGAGGACTTCGAATATCGCGCCGCCGCTCTGAGCTACCCGGCAGTAGTCGCTTTCCACCGCGTCCCACAGGGACGGGACGCGCAGTTTTCGCACGTTCTGACCCCGCAACTCCTCCGGCTCATAGCCGTAATACTCCCGGACCCGATCATTGGTCTCGACGATGGCGCCATCCTCGGCCAGCAGCAACACCACATCCAGCGATTGCCGGATCAGCGCCTCGTAACGGCGGCGCAAGTTGACGTGCTCGATTTCGTCGCGCAGGCGCGCCACTTCGAAACGTGCCCTGGTGTTCCGCCACCAGAACAGGATGCCGGAGATACCCACGCCCAACACGAACAGCAGCACAAAACCGATCCAGAGGACCAGGGTCCGGACGAAAACCAGTTCGCCGATACCAAAATCCTGGATCACCTCGCGATAGGCCACGGCGCCCAGCAGATAAACGACGGCGATCAAGGCCACCAACATCGCGATCAGAGTCCAGGCGGCCCGGGCGGTCGGTGGCGAGACCCAATCCGGCCGATCGCTCGCAAGTCGCTGTTCGGCTTCGAACCGGCGCAACAGCAGAAACAGCAGAAAGGCGGTGACCCCCACGAAGACCCAGCCCTTGGCGGTTTGCAGGCGGGCGATGGCCGGCGGATCGACGCCTAGCCACAAAACGAGCTGATCGGACCCGAAGATCCAGAAACCTGCGACCAGCACGTACGTCAGGGTCAGAAGAAGGGGTTGCGACATGTCGATCAGTACCAAGGAGCCCGTGTTAGTCAACAATAACACTTTGTCTGGCGAACGAGCGGAGACCGGTTCACTATAGACAACAAAAGTAAGGGTATCCAATCCACGATAACGTCGAACGGTCGCACACCAAGCTGCCCAAGATCGCATCCCCTACCATCGTGCCCGACGCTGGCCTGATCGGGCTGTGCGGCGAACGGGTCGAGCGATAAGCTTTTGCCACCCGTTCCTGACGGAATGCACCCATGCAACGTAATGACTTCCTCGCTTTTCTGGTTTCCCTCGGCATCACCGGCCTGCTGATCTGGGGGCTGGTGTACTTCATCAGCGAATGGTGGGGGCGACTGCCCAAGGCTGTCGCCCTGATCATCTTCATCCTGCTGTCGGTCATGATTATCGGTTATCCGATCTACGCGCTGGCCCGCTGGTCGGACCGCTATCTGGCACGGGTGCGGGAGGCGCGGAAGCAGGGCCTTAAGGATCCGGAATAAAGCGCGCGCACCCAAATCACGATGCCAACGCCCATCATAATCACAGTTAAGGATCCGGAATGAAGCGCGCGCACCGCCATTGGTCTCAACCTCACGCCGGGTATCGCTGATGTTCGGACTCCTGCGGAACTGGCGCCGGCGGCGGCTCGAACGCGCCCGCATCCCCGAAGCCGAGTGGCGGGCGACGATCGCTAATCTGTCGGTATTGAATGGTCTGAACGCGATGGAGCTGGAACGACTGCGCGATCTGACGACCCTGTTCCTGGGCGAAAAGACTCTCGAACCGGCCGGCGGGCTGGAACTCGAGCCGGAGATGGGACCGCTCGTCGCCGCCCAGGCCTGCCTGCCGATCCTCAATCTCGGGCTGGACTACTACCGCGGCTGGCACTCGCTCATCCTTTACCCCGAAGGTTTTCTCGCCCACCACGAATACACGGATTCCACCGGCCTGGTGCACAGCGTCCATCGACCGCTGATCGGCGAGGCCTGGGAGCGCGGCCCGGTTATTCTATCCTGGGCCGACATCATGGAAACGCTGGACGAACCGGGGCTCAACGTGGTGATCCACGAAATGGCCCACAAGCTGGACATGCTGACCGGGGAGGTCAATGGCCTGCCGCCGCTGCATCGGAGCATGGCGGTTCGGGACTGGAGCCGCGCCTTCAGCCTCGCCTACAACCGCCTGTGCCGGCAGGTCGATCTCGGTCGGCCCACCGCACTGGACCCCTACGCCGCCGACAGTCCCGGCGAGTTCTTTGCGGTGATCAGCGAAGCCTTCTTCGAAACACCGGATGTGGTCGCCAACGCCTATCCGGGCGTTTACGCGCAGCTCAAGGCCTTCTATCGTCAGGATCCCCTGGCTCGGCTGACCGCTGGCGAGAACCCTCCAGCCGCACCCGATCCTCCCGATCCACCACTCGAACGCGAGTGAACGCGACGGAGGGCAATTGCACCAGGAGGCAGGGATTGGTCACGACCTGTGCCTGCCGGGTGCCGGGCGGTGGCTCGCGCCAGTCCACCCACACCGTCAATACCCCGTCCTCAAAGGTCACCGTATCGCTCAGATTCAGCCCGTAACCGGCCGCGGGTCGCTGTCCCATGGCGATCAGCAGCACCCCCTCGCGGGAAAAATCCACCGCCGGCGCGGGTGGAGGATTCATCCGCGAATTCGTCGCCAGCCCGTACAGCCGCCGCCATTCTTCCGGACTGGCGATCCAGGTCACCGCCGGCTGGTCCAAACCGCCGCACTGGCTGTTCCGATACAGCAGCTCGGGCGCCAGCGGCGCGTCCGGACCGTCGCCGGCGCGGACGCAACTCTGAACCAGCAGCAGAGCCACTAACGCCCCGGCAATCGACGGTTTCACCGCGACGACTCCAATCGCCGGAGTCCGCCATGCTGGATGCCGGCGGTCTGCTTTTCACCGGCGTCGCTCTGCTGATAATCGGCCAGATTCACGGTGTAGCCGCTGACGAAATCCAGACCGCTCCGATCTCGATCCACCTCAAGCTGGACCGGCGCGTCGAGACTGAGGTAGGCGCCGCAGGATTCGCCGGCTTCGCAGATGTAGCCATCGTTGTTAACATCGCTCCCCGCGACAATCCTGTAGGTACCGGCCGGCACATTGGGAATAGCATAGGTGTAGCTACCGTCCGCCTGCCGCTGGGCGGCGACGTCGGCCACCGTCGCGCCGGTATCGGACCGAACGAGCAACACGTACTGCTGCCCGATTCCGCCCCCGTTCGAGTTGTTGGCCACCTCCATGGTCACCTGAACCTGAACCGGGTCGACATTGGCACTGAAGCTCAGGGTCGCGGCATACACTCCCTCCGCCAATCCGGTCCGTTCGACCGTTACCGTGTAGATTCCCAGCCCATCGGCGTCGACCTGAGCCGGTGCCACCCCGAGCCAGCCGCCGGAATCCTCGGTAGGTGAATTGACGGTCAGGACGCCGCCGCCGCCATTGGTCACCATCAGGGTCTGGCGGGTCAGCGTGGTCCCAAAGCTTAACACCGTCGGCGTAATCGTCGGAATCGGCACCGGATTCACCGGCCGCCCGGCAAGACTGGCTGCGACGGTGACAGCCTTATAGGCATTGATGAGGCCGTAGCCAAATTGATCGTTCCTGCCTGACCCGTCCGGTTGATCGGTCAGCGCGCCACTGGCCAGAAGATTGGTGAAATCCTGCGGCGTCAGGCTGGGGGCGATCGCCTTCATCAGCGCGATCACCCCCGCTACGTGCGGCGTCGCCATCGAGGTACCCTGCCAGATCGGGTAGTCGTAGACCAGTTGACCGCCGCTGTTATCCGCGCCGGCGCTCAACACCCCGTCCGGCTTGCCGTCGCCATTGAGATCCTGGTATTTGTTTCCGCCAGGCGCGGCCACGCTGATCCAGGATCCATAATTGGAATAGTAGGCCAGCGCCCGATTGAGATCCGTGGCGCCGACCGCGATCACCCCTGGATAAGCCGCCGGATAAGAGGGCGTACTACTGCTTTCGTTGCCGGCGGCGGCGACGACGATCACGCCGGCGGCGCGGGCCTGATCGTAAACGGCCTGGGAATCCGCTGAAGATTCCGATCCGCCGATACTGAGATTGATCGCATCGGCGCGGCGCGGTGGCACGGTGCCGGAGTCGTTGGGCAATCGGACCGCGTAACGCACCGCCTGTTCGATGTCGTAATCGGTACCGTAACCAAATTGGCCCACCACCCGCAACGGCATGACCTTGGCGCCGAAGGCAACGCCGGCCCCCCCGATACCGTTGTTGGTAACCGCCGCCACCGTACCGGCTATATGGGTACCATGGAAAGTACTGCTGAACTGGCCACCCGGATCGCTGGGATCGGGGTCGATCCCGTCGCCATCGCCGGCGTTGTTTCGATCCGCGACGAAATCATAGCCATCCACCAGTTGTCCTTGCAGATCGGGATGGCTGAGAACCACGCCGGTATCGATCACCGCCACGATGGCATCGGCGCCCGTGGTCACGTCCCAAGCCTGCGGCAGGTTGATTTGGCGGTAATGCCACTGGAACGAATAAAGGGGATCGTTCGGCACGAACAGCGGGCGTCGGATGTAATTGGGCATGGCGGCGACTACGTCCGGATCCTGGTTCAGCGCCTTGATCCGGTACAGGGTCTCCAGCTTGTCCCGCTTGGCTGGATCGGCAAGCTGGAGGCCGCCGGAAAATCCGGGCAACCCGGCACCGGTCGAGGCTTGATTGACCCCCATGCGCCGCAAATCGTCGAATCCGAGCAGACGATTGCGTTCCGTGAGTTCTCCCCGACTTCGCGCGGTCAGCCCGAGCGCCTGGGCCCGGGCCCGCAAACCACCGGATTGGGTCGTTCCATTGTCGCGAAAGTGCATCGTGGCCTCGCCGGGAACGAAAGCATCGCTCAATTTCATTCCGCTGACGGATGCGCCCAGCGACTGGCCGATGGTCAACACGTAATTGGACGCGCCGCTTTGCGCCGTCACTATCACCAGATAATCGCCGTTTGCAGGCGCGGTCAACGATTCCACCCGCTTCTGGCCGACCGATGCATCCAGCAGGTTTCCATCAAGGTCCGCCAGCCCCAGATCGAGATCGTCCCGGATGCCATCGCCCGCGATCAGCAGGTCGATCTGCTGGCCGGCCAGCAAGCTAACTGTGTATATGTCCCGCGCATCGCCGGTATCGCGCGACCGTCCGCCGGGGCCAGTCCCGGGCCGGTTTACATAACCGCCCAAGATGACCGGATTGGAGATCGGCTGCGCGTCGGCAACGGCATCATTGGACTGGTAGGACGCCACCGGATCGTTCACGTCACTGTCGAGGGCGGTACCGACGGACGGACGAACCGTGCCGCCTAGGGTGTATTTGGCGGTCGGCAGAGGCGTGGGGTTAGGATTGCCACCGTCACCGCCACCGCCACCGTCACCGTCACCGCAGGCATGCAGCAGACCTGCTAATCCCCATGCCGGAAAAGCATGTTTGGAAAAAACAGGTTTCATTCGTGATCTCGTTATGATCCTGGTTTCGAACAGCGCTACAAGAAATCATCCAGGCGCGCCGGCTCCCAATCGGCCCGGCGCACCTGCCATTCACCGCCGCCGCGCCGTACCCATTCGAGGTCGAAACGATAGAGATCGGCGTTCAATCCCACCAGTTCGCCGGCATTGGCCACCGGCCGACCGGCCATCGCGGCGGCCACGCTCACCAGCGCCCGGTTCGGTTCGGGAAATTCGATGCCGCGAATCCGGACGAACAGGTGAACGGACTGATGGCGCAGGACCTGCAATCGAATCAGGTTTTCTACCGCCTTGCGGTCGAGACCTCGATCATCGGCGTAGTCATCCGCGATCAGCGCGCGGAGCGCGCGCACGTCGCGTTCCTCGGCCGCGGCTTGAGCTTGGGCCACCAGCGCCCGGATTTCGGCCTCTGGTGAGGATTGGCGCGAACAGGCGGCCAGCGCCAGCACGATGACCATCCCCAAGCAAACCCACGGCTGGATTTCACATCGGGCCATCATGCGCGCCATGACCCCTCCCCTGACCGCTGGCACGGATTACAATCACAGCGGCGCACTTGCTCACGATTACTTGCACGGAAAAATCCATGAACCATCGGTTTGAAGTACTCGAAAAGTCGATTTGCCACAGCGGATTTTTCCGCATGGAGAAATATCGGTTGCGGCACGAATTGTTCTCCGGCGGTTGGAGTTCGGAAATCGTTCGCGAATGCCTGGAACGCGGCCATGCCGTCGCGGTTCTGCTGTATGACCCCGATTCCGATCAAGTGGTTTTATTGGAGCAGTTCCGGGTTGGAGCGTTGGAGTTTCCGGGCGGACCCTGGCTGCTGGAAATCGTCGCTGGCATCATGGACGAGCCCGGTGAAACCACCGAGGAAGTGGCGCGACGGGAAACCGCGGAGGAAGCCGGCTGCGAGCTGCTCGATCTCATTCCCATCTGCCATTATCTGGTCAGTCCGGGCGGCACCTCCGAGAGCATCACCCTGTTTTGCGGCCGGGTGGATGCCTCCACCATCACTAGCGGGGTGCGCGGGGTCGCTTCGGAACACGAGGATATTTGGGTGCATGTAGTGTCCCGCGATGAGGCACTATCCCTGCTGCATTCCGGCCGCATCAACTCCGCCGCGCCGATCATCGCCCTGCAATGGCTGGAACTGAACCGGCCGAAATTGCTGGAGCGCTGGGAGATCGGCTCGATCTAGATGCCGAGCCAGCGCAGGTCGGGATCGACTTGCGCCCGATTCCAAACCGCGTGGAACAGTTCCAGCAGTTCCTTCATGCGCTCGGTGGGTCGAGGCTCGTACACGCCGAGGAGGCGGCGCGGATCGGTGAAGTGCAACAGCGCTCGTTCGTCGGCGATGACGAACGCCTGTCCCAACTCCGGCCGGTCCGGCATTTCCTGCCGGTTTGGGGTGCGCAGGTTCAAGGCGGTGGTCAACCGCTCGCCCAGTCGCACCAGCCCCGGACAGCCGTTGCGCCAATCCCGGGCCGGCGACAGCAGCAGTTGCAGGCGCACCTTGGGCTGAGTCACCACCCGGCTGCGGATGGCGGCCAGCACCTCGGGATCATTGTACAGCTCGGACCGCACCAGGGGCGCGTACCAATACAGCGTGCGCCGCATGCCGTCGAGCAGCTCCAGCAGGGCGCGCCGGCTGTCGTCCAGCCCGTTCAGCGCAATCGTGGAATTCCGGTCATCGTCCGCCATCGCCATTGCCTCATCGTACTGGAAAAAGCGATTATTCAACGCTAATGTTAGCTGCCTTCGATGCCTGGATATGACCGTCGCAAACCGGATCGGTCAGCCGACATCATCGCCGCCCTCATCCTCTTCATAAATGGCCAGATACCCCTCGTTGAGCAAATCCAGCAGCAGCTGCCGGGCGTCGACCGATCCGAGCGCTTCGCGCAGCAGCGCCGGGGTCAGCACGCGATGCCGGCACAGCAATGGCGCCATGAATTCCACCCCCCGACCCAGCGCGAATTCCAGCCCGTCCACGAACAGGATCGTCTCCCCTTCCGGCTCGGCGATGTAGTGAAAGCGAGAGCCGGGATTGCGTTCCAGCGTCCCGCCGCCGCGAAAATGAGCCCGCAATTCGTTCTCGTCGTAGGGCTCCGCCTCAGGCTCCGCCCGAAAACCCGGCTTGGGTTCGCTGAGCGCGCGCCCGAGCCAGATCGCAATCGTCTCGTCATCCAGGGCAATGAATCGGCGCAGCAAGGCCCGTATCTTATTCAACGCGGCGGGACCGATTTCCCCGGGATTATCCTGCGAAGTCAGATCCGGATCGGTGTAGCGCGCCTCGGGATCGACGCCATCGAGCAGAAATTCCATGAAACCGCCGAGCAGTTCCCGGTGGCTGGGGGCCCGGAAGCCGACCGAATAGGTCAAGCAGGGTTCCAGCGCCACCCCGTGATGGGCCATGCGCGGCGGCAGGTACAGGAGATCGCCCGGTTCCAAAATCCATTCCCGCTCCGGCGCGAACTCGCGCAGGATCCGCAATTCGGTATCGGGCAGGAAATTGCCCTCCTCCACCGGCCGAGTGCTGATCCGCCAGCGCCGCCGTCCCTGCCCTTGCAGCAGGAATACGTCGTAATCGTCCACATGTGGCCCGACCGTGCCCTCCGGCGGCGCGTAGCTGATCATCAGGTCGTCGATCCGCCAGTCGGGAATGAAACGGAACGGCTCCAGCAACGCCGTCAGATCCGGGGCGTGCTTCTCGACATCCTGCACCAGCAGGGTCCAGTGGCTGTCCGGCAGACTCATGAAATCGGCGTCGGCGAACGGCCCGTGGCGTACCGCCCAAGGCTCTTCGCCGCCACGCTCCAACACCAGCCGCGATTCCACGCCTTCCTCGCAAGCCAAGCCCGCCAATTCCTCCGGGGTCAGCGGGTCGCGAAAACCCGGCCAGGCCCCGCGCACCACCAATGGCTTTTTTTGCCAGTATTCGGCCAAAAATTGCGCCGGACTCAAATCACCCAACACCTTCGGTAACATGACCACCTCGGATTGAATGAAAACTCCTCTCCCCCTTGAGGGCGGGGGAGGTCGGAATGGGGGGCCATCTCAAACCTTGCGCGCCTGATCGGCGGCGTTCCCGGTGTAGCTCGCGGGAGTCAGGGCCAGCAGGCGTTCCCTGGCCTCGTCGGGAATGGCCAGACCGGCGACGAACGCCCGCAGCGTCTCCCGATCCACCTTCTGGCCGCGGGTCAACGCCTTCAGTTGCTCGTAAGGCTGTTCGAGACCATGGCGGCGCATCACGGTCTGGATCGGCTCGGCCAGCACTTCCCAGTTGTCATCCAGATCGGCGTCCAGCGCCACCGCGTTCACTTCCAGCTTGCCGATGCCCTTCAGACAGGACTGGTACGCGATCAGCGAGTGCGCCAAGCCGACGCCGACGGTACGCAGCACGGTCGAGTCGGTCAGATCCCGCTGCCAGCGCGACGCCGGCAACTTGGCGGCCAAATGATCGAGTAGCGCATTGGCGACGCCCAGATTGCCTTCGGCGTTCTCGAAGTCGATCGGGTTGACCTTGTGCGGCATGGTCGAGGAGCCGATCTCGCCGGCCACGGTCTTCTGCCGGAAATAGCCGATGGCGATGTAGCTCCACACGTCCCGACAGAAATCCAGCAGCACGGTATTGGCACGCATCACCGCGTGGAAAAACTCCGCCATGTAGTCGTGTGGCTCGATCTGGGTGGTATGGGGGTTCCAGTCGAGCCCCAGATCCTCGGTGGCAAAACGGCGGGCGACGTCTTCCCAGTCCAGTTCCGGGTAGGCGGCCAAATGGGCGTTGTAGTTGCCGACCGCGCCGTTGATCTTGCCCAGCAGCGGCACCGCCGCCAGTTGCGCCCGCTGGCGTTTGAGACGATAGGCGACGTTGGCCATTTCCTTGCCGAGCGTGGTCGGCGAGGCCGGCTGGCCGTGGGTGCGGGCCAGCATCGGCCGGTCGGCGTGCTGGTGCGCCAGGCGGGTGATGGCGTCCCCCAGTTCGTCCAGCGGTGGCAGCAGCGCCTGGGTACGCGCCTCGCGCAGCATCAGGGCGTAGGCCAGGTTGTTGATGTCCTCGGAGGTGCAGGCGAAGTGGATGAACTCGCCGACCGCCGCCAGCTCGGCATTGCCGGCGATCTTCTCCTTGAGCAGGTACTCCACCGCCTTCACGTCGTGGTTGGTGGTGCGCTCGATGTTCTTGACCCGCTGGGCGTCAGCCGGCGCGAAGTGATCGACCAGCCGATCGAGGACGTGGGTGGCGTGTTCGCTCAGCGGTGGCACTTCGGGAATATCGGGATGGCGGGCCAGCGCTTGCAGCCAGCGCACCTCGACCAGCACCCGGTGGCGGATCAGGCCGTACTCACTGAAGATCGGCCGCAGGTCGGCGGTCTT
>JAVMKL010000291.1:0-12068 GCA_031732875.1 Candidatus Competibacter sp.
CCGCCGCGAACCGGTTCACCTCGCGGTGCAGCTCGGCGTAGGTGTAAATCTTGGTCTCGTCGGTTTCGGTCGAGATGTAGATGACCGCCCGCTGATCGGCCCGGTCGGCCAAGTGCCGGTCCACGGCGTTGTAGCAGAGGTTGGTTTCGCCACCGACGAACCACTTGCAAAACGGCGGCTTGCTGTAGTCGCGCACCTTTTGCGGCGGCTTGTTCCAGTGAATCAGCTTCGCCTGCTCGCCCCAGAAACCCTCGGGGTCGTTGATGGACCAGCGATGGAATTCTTCGTAATTCATGCGTGAGTACCTTCCGATTTAGCGGTTTGGAATAGCGACATTATGATTGTCGTCGAGGAAGTGTAGTCGCTCGGTTGAAAATTTCCTGCTCGCCGTCCTCGCGTTGCCACGGGAACGGCGATCGGACCTTTACTTGACCTTGAGCAGGTCCTCGATGCTGGCGCGTTCCTCGCGCAGCTCCTGTTCGGTGGCCTGCATCTTCTCACGGCTGAATTCGTCGACCGGCAGACCCTGCACGATCTGGTAATCGCCGTTCTTGCAGACGCAGGGATAGGAGTAGATCACACCCTCGCCGACTCCGTAGGAGCCATCGGAAGGTACCGACATGCTGACCCAGTCGCCGTCCGGGGTGCCCAGCGCCCAGTCGCGCATGTGGTCGATCGCCGACGAGGCGGCCGAGGCGGCCGAGGACGCGCCGCGGGCCTTGATGATCGCGGCGCCGCGCTGCTGCACGTCGGGAATGAAGGTACCGCGATACCAGCCCTGATCCACCAGAGAGGTCGCCGCCTGGCCCTTGACGGTGCACTGGCTGATGTCGGGATACTGGGTCGAGGAGTGGTTGCCCCAGATCGTCATCTTCTTGATGTCGTTGACGTGGGTACCGGTTTTCTCGGCCAGTTGGCTCAGGGCGCGGTTGTGATCGAGCCGGGTCATCGCGTGGAACTGGCGGCGGCTCAGATCGGGAGCGCTGCTGGCGGCGATCAGGGCGTTGGTGTTGGCGGGATTGCCGACCACCAGCACCCGCACGTCGCGAGCGGCGTGGTCGTTGATCGCTTGCCCCTGCGGCCCGAAGATGGCGCCGTTGGCGGTCAACAGATCCTTGCGCTCCATGCCCGGGCCACGCGGCCGGGCGCCGACCAGCATGGCGAAGTTGGCATCCTTGAACGCCACTTCCAGCTTGTCGGTGGCGATGACGCTGGCCAGCAGCGGGAAAGCGCAGTCGTTCAGTTCCATGACCACGCCCTGGAGCGCCTGCAGCGCCGGGGTGATTTCCAACAGTTGCAGGATCACCGGCTGATCGGGACCCAACATGCTGCCCGAGGCGATCCGAAAGGCCATGGCGTAACCGATGTTGCCAGCGGCGCCGGTGATCACGACGCGAACGGGGTTTTTCATACTTGTGCTCCTTTGAGGTTAGCGATGATGCCAGTGGGGCTGAGAATGCTCCGGGGTCGCGATCGAAACACGCTCCCGGAACTGGGTATGACTAATGGTGGACATAAGGCGGTAAAACCTGCCGGCCGGCGAACGAAACCGCGGCGATATTTTTATTGATGAGACGTCGACCAAGCTCGGTGGCGTCCGGCTTTAAAGTTGAAAAATAGTACCGTAGATTGTCGAGTTTTAAAACGAATGCCGGTTTTCGCCGCTTGAGGATATCCGTCGCGATGAGCAATTCATTCACCCAAGGCGCGGGCTATGTATTGAACGGCCTGCGCTGGCTGCCCAAGGCCGGCTTGCGCGGCTTCGTGGCGCTGCCGCTGTCGATCAACGCCCTGCTGTTCGGTGGAGGCATCTGGTGGGGGGCGAGCCAGTTGGAACGTCTCGACCGGACGGTACAGAACTGGCTGCCGGAATGGCTGAGCTGGCTGCACTGGCTGTTGTGGCTGCTGTTCGTGCTCACCGTGCTGGTGGTGCTCTTTTATACCTTTTCCCTGGTGGCCAATCTGATCGCCGCGCCCTTCAACGGCCTGCTGGCCGAACGGGTTGAAAAGATGATCGCGCCCCCCGGCTCCGCTCCGCCGCCGCCGACCGATTTCAATTGGCGGGAACTGCTGTTTTCCCCCTTGGCGGAACTGCGCAAGTTGCTGTTCTTCGTCGCCTGGGCCATTCCGCCGGCGGTGTTGTCGTTCGTGCCGGTGGCCAACATTGCCGCGCCAGCGCTCTGGGCGGTCTCCACCTCCTGGATGCTGGCGCTGGAATATGCCGACTATCCCCTCGGAAATCGCGGATTGACCCTCCGCGATCAGCGCCGGTTGTTGCGCCGGCATTGGCCGCTGACCCTGGGTTTCGGCGGCATGACCCTGCTGTTGACCCTGATTCCGGGACTGAATCTGCTGGTCATGCCGGCGGCGGTGATCGGCGCCACCCTGATGTGGAATCGGGAACTGTCGGATTCGCGATGAATCGCGTCGCCGACCGGTCGGGCCGGATTCCGCGCTGGCTTTACACCGCCCTGCTGTACCCGATCTTGCCTCTGGCGCTGCTGCGGCTGTACTGGCGCGGCCGGCGGGATCCGGAACATCGCCGGCGCTGGCCCGAGCGATTGGGGCTCATCCCGTCTCTGCCTTCCGGCTGTCTGTGGGTTCACGCCGTTTCGGTGGGCGAGACCCGAGCCGCCCTGCCCCTGATTCGCGCTCTGCTGGTCCGCTATCCCGGCCGGCCGCTGCTGGTCACCACCACCACCCTGACCGGTTCCCGCCAAGTCCGGGAGGCGCTGGGCGAACGAGTCCATCACGTCTACGCTCCCTATGACCTGCCCGGCGCGGTACGACGATTCCTGCAACGAACCCGTCCACGGCTGGCGGTGATCATGGAAACCGAGCTGTGGCCGAACCTGTTGCGGCAATGCGCGGTCGCCGACATTCCGGTCATGATCGCCAATGCCCGCCTGTCGGAACGCTCGGCGCGCGGCTACGCGCGGATCCGCCGGTTGACCGCGTCCATGTTGCGGGATGTCACCCTGATCGCCGCCCAGGCCGAGGCCGACGCCGAGCGCTTCCGCGCCTTGGGTGCCCGGTGGGTCGTGACGACCGGCAATCTCAAGTACGACCTGACGCTGCCGGACGATCTGCCGGAGCGGGGACGGAATCTGCGGCGGGAACGGCTGGGAGACAGCCGGCTGGTCTGGATTGCCGCCAGCACTCATGCCGGCGAGGACGAACGGATACTGGACGCGTTCGCGCGCCTGCGCGCGCGCTGGCCCGAATTGCTGCTACTCCTGGTACCGCGCCACCCGGAACGCTTCGACGGAGTGGCGGATTTGTGCCGGCAGCGGAATTTCAGGGTGATTCGGCGCAGCGAGCAGCGACCCTGCCCGCCGGATACCGCCGTTTTCCTCGGGGACAGCATGGGCGAACTGTTGCTGTTCTACGCCGCCGCCGACCTGGCCTTCGTCGGCGGCAGCCTGGTTCCGACCGGCGGCCACAACGTGCTGGAGCCGGCTCTGCTGGGCCTGCCGGTGCTGTTCGGCCCGCACATGTTCAACTTCACCGAAGCCGGCGAACGACTGCTGGCGGCGGACGCCGCGTGGCTGGTCGCCGATGCGGCGGCACTGGCGCACGTCGCAGACCGGTTGCTCGCCGATCCCGAAGCGCGCCGAGCGGCCGGCCAGCGCGGCCGGGTGGTGGTGGAACGCCATCGGGGGGCGCTGGCGGCATTGCTGGCCTGCATCGAGGCATTGCTCGATCGATAACCCGACAGCGGGCTTGGCCCGGCGCCGCGCCGGAATCCCGGCGGCTGGTGGCCGACGGCCTCGAAATCCCCTCGATCGTGCTCCTCAACGCGCCTGAATCCGGCCGCCGGGATCGAAGCGCCAGGGACTTTCGATCTTCAACAGGTCGACCTGCTGGCGCAGTTCGGCCGGAAAGGGTGGATAGGGCGCGGCCAGTTCGACGATCCGCCGGGCTGCCCGGTCGAGTTCGGCGTTGCCGGAAGAGCGTACGACGCGCACCTCCCGCAGGCTGCCGTCGGCGCGGATCGCCACCTCCAGCAACGGCCCGGCGCTCGAATTCAGTCGCCGGGCGGCGTCCGGGAAGTTCGTCTCGCCGATCCGCATGACCTTGCGCGCCCAGTCGGCGGCATAGAATCCGGCCGGCGACCGGGTATCCACGAGGCTGACCCACTTGGAGCGAACCCCGGCGCTGGTCTTCCGTTCGGCATCGGCTTCAAGACCGGCGATCTGGCCGAGCAAGGCGATGCTGTCCGGCCGGCCGGGCCGGCTGGTGGAAGGAGCCGCCTGGGGCGCGGGCCTGGCGGTGACGGGAGGGACAGGCTTCACCGGCGGCGGGGTTTTCCCGCGCGGCGTGACGGCCGGCTGGGCCAGTGGTTCCACCGTCGCGATTTGCTGGGGTTTGACCGGTTTGGGCGGTGCGGTGGATTTGGCAATCGTGGGTGGCTTTGGCGCCGGTCGGGCCACGACCGCCGACTTCACCGGCGCCGACCGCACCGGCCGGGCGACGATCGCGGGCTCCGGCCGGGCGACGATCGCGGGCTCCGGCCGGGCGATGATCGCGGGCTCCGGCCGGGCGGGCGGCGTCGGAGTTGCCGCGGGTGGCGGCGACACGGGTGGCGTGTCCGACCGGGGTTCGGGAGGCGGGATCGCGGATTCCGGGTCGGTAATGGCGGCCGACGCCCCAGACGCGGCCTCGGGCTGCGCCGGTCCCGGCGCGACGACCCGCTCCGGGACTTCGAGCCTCTCCGCCGGCGGCAGCAGCACGACGTCGAACCGCGGCGGCGCGGGAAAATGGAACGACCGCCAGTTCGTCGGTATCCCAAACAGCAGGACAGCGTGCAGACCAAGCGCCAGCAGCAGCGCCAGCGCCATCCGCCGGCCGGCGTCATCCGCGTCCGGAACGAGGACGGTCATCCATGGCGATCCCATGTCGGTCGTGGAAGAATTCCCCTCCCCGGCTAAGGATCGGGTGGCACGTGGTGCCGGGGTGGTTCGAAGCGGCGATTCCACGGGTCGGATAGGAGCGCGATATCGCCGGCGCCGGTCAGCGCCGCGGTTGCCGCTCGATAGCGGCCATCAGATCGCCGCCGATGTCGAGGCCGAACCGGGCATCCAACTCCCGGGCGCAGGTGGGACTGGTGACGTTGATCTCGGTCAAATAGTCGCCGATCACGTCCAGACCGACGAACAGCAGGCCCATTTCCCGCAACTTCGGCGCCACTTGGGCGCAGATCCAACGGTCGCGCCCGTTCAATGGCACGCCCTCGCCGCGACCGCCCGCCGCGAGGTTCGCCCGGGTCTCGCCCGCCTGCGGAATGCGCGCCAGCGCGTACGGGACTGGCTCGCCGTCGATCAGCAGGATGCGCTTGTCGCCGGCGACCACCTCCGGCAGATAGCGCTGCGCCATGCTCGACCGCCGGCCATGGTGAGTGACCGTTTCCAGGATCACGTTCAGGTTGGGGTCGTCCCGCCGCAGGCGGAACACCGAGGCCCCCCCCATACCGTCCAGCGGCTTCACCACGATGTCGTCGTGCTCGTCCAGGAACGCCTTGAGCCGCGCCGCTTCTCGGCTGACCAGGGTCGGCGGACAACATTGCGGGAACCGCAGGGCGAAAAATTTCTCGTTGGCGTCGCGCAGGCTGCGGGGCCGGTTCACCACCAGAACCCCGGCCGTTTCGGCCAGTTCCAGCAGATAGGTGGTGTAGATGTATTCCATGTCGAACGGTGGATCCTTGCGCATCAGGATCGCGTCCAACTCCGCCAGCGGCAGTTCCCGCTCGCCGTGGAAGGCGAACCAGCCGCCCTTGTCGTCCCGAACGTTCACCAGCCGGGACCGACCAAACGCCTCGCCGCCGCGAGCGTAGAGGTCGGCCTGCTCGAAATAGTGCAACTCCCAGCCGCGAGCCTGGGCGGCGAGCAGCATGGCGAAGGTCGTGTCCTTCTTGATGGTAATGGTGGCGATGGGGTCCATCACCACGCCAAGCTTGATGGTCATGGTCGGCCTGTCCGTCAGGTTGGGCGATCCCGGTCCGAAATATCCGGCGGGGCGAGCGGGTCGCGACCCCGAAAGTCGTGAATCGCGGTTTGTTTCATGGCATCGTTGTCGTTAGTATGCTAAAAATCATGCAAAAAAGACCAAAGCTTTAATCACGGCCAAGCGCGCCGCCCAAAAGCGGTGGGGATGGCGACCATTCCCCATTCGGACCCGGCGCGACGGCCTCCGGCTCCGAATCCCGTTCCGAGGACAGTCATGTGGCAGATGCGGCAATAACCACCTCCGCGGCGCCCCCTCCGCTGCATCCCTTCGATATCCTGCTGCGGCTCGACCAGCGCATCCGCGAGCGGGCGCCGGTCGTGGCGATCAACGCCCAACTGTCGGAAATTCGCGGGCGGCTGGCGTTGCGCCTTGCTCCGTGGAACCTGCTATTCTCCATGGATGACGTCGCCGAAATCGTCCCAGTTCCCCGCGTGACCCGGGTGCCGGGCGTCAAGCGCTGGCTGCTGGGCATCGCCAACCTGCGCGGCAAGGTCATATCGGTGTCGGATCTGCGGGATTTTCTGACCGAGCGGCCCACCACGCGGGTACCGGGCAGCCAGATCGTCGTGGTGCGCTCCGGGACGTGGGATTACGGCCTGCTGGTCGATGAAATCATCGGCATGCGACACTTCGGACCGCAGCATCGCCTGCCGTCGCTGGATGCCGTGGAGGCGAATCTTCGTCCCTACGTCTCCGAGGCATTCCTGAACGACAACCAGCAATGGTTGGCCTTCAATACCGGCAAACTGCTCTCGGAGTCCAGTTTTTTGAATGCAGCCATCTAGATTTTCGAGAATTTCCCCGCCGGACGATCGGGCGGGGCCAGTCAGGACCATGTTCGACGAGAAATAACCAATGCGTGACTCGCGAGATCATTCGGTGTTGAAAGGGTTTTCTGTCACCTATCTGGCGGTGCTGGGTGCGCTGGTGCTGTTCATCGTGCTGATGGGCGTCATTTTCATCATGCTGGCGCGGCAGAACGAACAGAATGAAATCTACTTCAATCTGACCAGCGAACAGCGCCTGCTGTCGCGCGCGATCGTGACGGAAGCCCTCGAAGCCGCGCGGGGCAAGGAAGCGGCGTTCGCCAGGCTCAAAAACAGCCGCGACCGCTTCGAGCAAATCCTGGGCGATCAGAAAAACGGCAACGCCGAACTGGGGCTGTCGCCTTCGCCGGCCGCACTCCAGCGGTACCTGGCCGAACTGGAAAACCGCTGGAAACCGATCCGGGGCGAGATCGATACCGTCTTGGCCGGACGCGATCCGGTGGTGTCGGTCAGCAATTTCGTGCCCCTGCTGGAAAGCTCCCTGACTCAGATGATCACCCTCTCCGATGAGATTGCCAAGAGCTTGGCCAACAACCGGGGCGATCCCCAGCAGGTCTACCTGGCCACCAACCAGCTGCTGCTGGCGCAGCGGATCGAGAGCGATCTCAAGCGCATGCTGACCGAGGGAGGACTGAGCGCCGCCACCGCCGCCGACCGTTTCAGCCGAAACGTCAGTTTGTTCGGCCGGGTCCTCAAGGGCATGCGCGAAGGCGGGCCAGGCATCGAGCGCGTGAATATCCCCGCCGGCGCCGGCAAGCTGGCCGAACTCGCCGACTTGTTCAAATCGCTCGAGGCCGAAACCGCGCGCATCGTCGAAAAATCCCCGGAACTGGTGAAGGTCCAGAACGCAGCCCAGGGCATCGCCGACAAGGGTGACGCCCTGCTGGAGGCGGCCACCAAGCTGCTGGAGGAATATACCGGGACCGGTCGCCAAATCCACGTGTTCGGCATTTTGCTCAGCTATCAGATCGCCTACTTCCTGGGCGTGCTCGCTCTGATCCTGCTGCTGGTTCTGTTCTACGTCCAGAACCGCGAAAGCCGGCAGCGGCTGGTCGATGCCGAACAGCGCAAGCAGGAAACCGAGGAGCAAAACCGCCGCAACCAAGACGCCATTCTCCGGTTGCTCGACGAATTGGGCAATCTGGCCGAGGGCGATCTGACCGTCCAGGCCAGCGTGACCGAGGACATCACCGGCGCGATCGCCGACTCGATCAACTACGCCATCGAAGCCCTGCGCGACTTGGTATCCACCATCAACAGCACTTCGGGGCTGGTCGCGGCCGCCGTGCAGGAAACCAGCGCCATCGCCGACCGGCTGGCCAAGTCCAGCGAGATCCAGGCCCGGCAGATCGAGAACGCCAGCGCCACCGTGACCCAAATGGCCCAGTCGATGGACGAGGTTTCGGCCAAGACCGCCGCGTCCGCCGAGGTGGCCGAGAAATCGGTGGGCATCGCTCACGAGGGCGGCGACCGGGTGCGGCGCACCATCCACGGCATGAACGCCATCCGCGAGCACATTCAGGATACCTCCAAGCGCATCAAGCGTCTGGGTGAATCCTCGCAGGAGATTGGGGATATCGTCGCGCTGATCAACGACATCGCCGACCAGACCAACATCCTGGCCCTGAACGCCGCGATCCAGGCTTCGGCGGCGGGCGAGGCCGGCCGCGGCTTCGCCGTGGTCGCCGATGAGGTGCAGCGGCTGGCCGAGCGGTCCAGCAACGCCACCAAGCGCATCGAGACCCTGGTCAAGACCATTCAGGCCGATACCAACGAGGCGGTCATCTCCATGGAGAAGAGCACTTCCGAGGTGGTCGGCGGCGCCGGCCTGGCCGAGAAAGCCGGCGAGGCGCTGGAAGAGATCGAGAAGGTATCCGCCAACCTGGCCGAATTGATCGACGAGATCTCCAAATCGGCCGGTCAGGTCTCGGAGATGGCCTCGCGAGTGTCGACCGCCATGATTTCCATCAACGAAATCACCGGTCAAACCGCCGAGAGCAGCGTGTCGACCGCATCCGCCATCGGCAAGCTGAATCAGCTGGCGCAGGAATTACGGCAATCGGTGGCGGGTTTCCGTTTGCCCGATTAAGTTCGTGGGTCGGGGCTGGATGCAATATCGCCCCCCTGTCCCGACGAGCGTGGTTCCGAACGGCAACGGCCCGCTGGGCGGGTTTCCCGCACGGAGGTAACGTGATGATTTCGCATCGTGGCGCCGAAAATCCACTTGGCCCCCTCAAGGACGATTTGTTGCTCGCCCTGCGGCGGATTCAGCTTAATCTGGACGCGTATTGCGAGGATCCGACCGAATCGGCGCCACTGGAAACGATGGTCGATGCCATCGATCAGATTCGTGCCCCGCTGGCGGCTCTGGAACATCGCGAGGCGGCCGCCTTGCTGGAAGAAATGCGCGCGACTACCCTGGAACTGGCGCGGAAGACGCCTTCGCCCCTGAATCCCGCGATCTTGCGGCAGGCTACCGAGCAGTTGACGACCTATCTGGAAAACTGCCTGTCCCCTGGCAACAGCCGGCGGCCGGACGCCGAGTTGCCCGAGACAACGACCACCTTGCGTCATGCGCGACGCCGCGACGCTCGAACCACTGCTGGTGATGGCACGAGCAACGGCCGGGCGGAACCCTCCTCGGGACCCCATTCAATGCAGGAAACCCTGAAGCGACTGCGGCAAATCGTGGCCGACACGCTGGAAGGAGCCCCGGACCATCCCGGATCCTGGGAGGCCATGCGAGGTGAACTGCAAACCCTTTACTCGTTGACGAACGAGCAAAACTGGACTCGAGCCACCCAGGTGTTCGGCCGTCTGAACCGGATCGTCGAAGTGCTGGCCGAGGGCGCCGCCGAGCATTACGGATTGCTCGTCAGCGGTGTCTGCGCCGAAATTCTGGCCGGGCTGAGTTACTGCCCGGAGCCGCTGGGCAGCGGCGGGCCCGTCCCGGTGGCGGCCTTAAGCAAGGCGGAAGAACATCTCGCCCAACTGGATACCCTGCTCGACCTGCCGGCGATGGCCGAAACATTCCCTGTCAGGCCCCTTGCGGGAGCCTCGAGGCCGGAGCCCACGCCAGCCAGAGTCGCCGACGCCGCGACCGCCATGCCGTTTGCCACGACCGACGTCGAACTTGCCTTTCCCGATTGGCCGGATTCTCCAGCGCCGCCGCTCAGGCAATCGGGCACGACCATCCCCGAAGATTCGATCGACATCGAATGGCCAGAATCGGACATCGACTCCGCGCCCGCGGCAGGCGCTCGCGCGGCGCCTCCAGCGATCGCGGAGGCGTCCGAGCCGGACCTGGACCTCGGCCTGGACCTGGACCTGGACCTGGATCTCGGTCTGGACCTGCCCGAGAAATCGGATTTGGATCTGGGCCCGCCCGAGAAACCGGACTTCGACCTGAACCTAGATCTGCCCGAGGAAGATGCGGACACGGCCGCGACCACCATGGTTAACCTGGTGGATCTCATCGGGATGACGGACGCCGATCCCGAATTCGTGGAGGTCTTTCTCGAGGAAGCGCGAGGCGAGCTGGACGCCATTCGGGAACAACTGACCGTCTGGCGGGCGGATCCCCACGATCGCCAGGCACTCATCACCATCCGCCGGGCATTCCATACTCTCAAGGGTAGCGGCCGTATGGTCGGCGCGACCGTGATCGGCGACTTCGCCTGGGAATTCGAAAGCCTGCTGAATCGGATTCTGGACGGTAGTCTGAGCGCAACCCCGGCTATCGCCGACCTCGTCGCGGCAGCGACCGCAGCCTTGGCGCCGCTCGTGGGCGAAATTTCGCTGCGGGGTGGCGAATTGGATGTCCTGCCAGCGCTGACCGCCCGGGCGCGGGCGCTGTTGCAGATTACGCCGGAACCCGTCATGGCAACGCCACCGGCCTTGACGACGGCACCGGCAATCGATTTGGAATTCCTGGAGGTCTTTCTCGAGGAAGCGCGAGGCGAATTGGAGGCCATTCGGGAGCAACTGACCATCTGGCAGCGAGATCCGCAGGATCGCCAGCCGCTGATCAACATCCGCGAGGCGTTCCAAACCCTCAAGGGTAGCGGTCGCGTGGTCGGCGCGACCGCGATCGGCGATTTCGCCTGGTGCTTCGAGAACCTGTTGACTCAAATTCTCAACGGTACGCTGAAGGCTTCGCCCGCGATCAACAGCCTGGTCGGCGAGGCCGTCACGGCCCTGGTGCCGCTGGTCGGCGAGACACCCGCCACCGCCGAAGCCGCGGCGAGCCTGGCCCCCCTGACCGCGCGCATCGATGAACTGTTGCGGGAAGCGATGACCGGTGTCGCGCCGGTCCCGACCCAACCGGTCGAGGCGGCCAGAATCGAGGCGCCCGCTCCGGTCGAACCGATGGAACCGGTCGAGGCGGCCAGAATCGAGGCGCCCGCTCCGGTCGGAATCCTCCCTCCGATGGAAGCCCACCCACCCGAAATCGCGGGTCCAGAGCCGGCCGCGTTACCGGAAGTAGATCTCGAACTGGTGCGGGTTTTCCAGTACGAAGCCGCCGAAATCCTCGATGCCAGCGATGCCATCCTGCAGCAATTGAGCGCCGAACCCGCCCAACCCGGGCTGTTGAACGATCTGCGACGGGGAATGCACACGCTCAAGGGCAGCTCGCGCATGGCCGGCGTCATGGCGGTCGGCGACCTGGCTCACGCGGCGGAGTCGGTGCTGGACGCCATCGGCAAGGGAATCGGCCGCGTGACACCGGTCGTTCTGGATACCTTGCAACAGGCTCTGGACCGGCTGAACCGGATGCTGGCGGCAGCCGCTGGCGGAACGAACCCGGCGAGCGCGACCGACCTGATCGGCGACCTGCACCGTCTGGCCGAGGTGGTTGCCACGGGCGAACCGGCTGAGGAACTGCCTCTGGCCGCGCCCGCCGGCATCGAGGAACCAGCGGCCGTGATTCCGGAACCCGTTTCGTTCCGGGCCATGACCGAGCTGGATCAGGAACTGATGCAGGTTTTCCAGACCGAGGCGACCGAGATTCTCGATTCCAGCGACGTCATCCTGCAACGGTTGCGCGACGAGCCCGACAGCGGCGAACTACTGAACGATCTGCGTCGGGAAATGCACACGCTCAAGGGCAGTTCGCGCATGGCCGGCTTCATGATGGTCGGCGATCTGGCCCATGCCGCGGAATCGGTGCTGGACGCCCTTGGCAAAGGTGTCCTGAAGACGTCGCCGCTCATCCTGGATCATGTTCAGCACGCC
>JAVMKL010000292.1:0-12040 GCA_031732875.1 Candidatus Competibacter sp.
TTATCACCTGTCGTCAAGCCATGGCGTATTATGTCAGGCGTGAATTGCTCGCAAAGGATGGTCAATACGATTGTTCGCGCTGGCTTGAATGCTAGCGCGATGGTGGGTGAGCCATTCCCAAAAACCTCCCTCCCCGGCGATGGGGAGGGTTCGCTGGGAATGGTCGGAGTGGGGAAGCGATAGGCTTGTGGGGGGAGATGGGCGGGTGAGAAGGTATGGCCCGCGCCGGCCGTCTACTTCTCCTCCAGCGTGTCTTGCGCCAATTCCGCGATCGTGTTCATGTCGATGTTGCGGCGCTTCTGGATATTCTTGCCCTCGACCAGATACACGATGTGCTCGGCGATGTTCTTGCAATGATCGCCGATTCGTTCCAGCGCCTTGATGATGAACACCACATTGATGGCGTGGCCGATGGTGCGGGAGTCTTCCATCATGTAGGTGATCAGCCGCCGTAGCGCCGATTGAAATTCCTGATCCAGTTCGTCGTCGCTGTTAATGATGAGCAGCGCCTTCTCCACGTCCAGCCGGGCGAGCGCATCGAGACTGTCGTGCAGCATGTCGGCCGCCAGTTTGGCCATCGGCGTCACGTCCCGCAGCAGTTTGGCGCTGGGCGGGCTGCTGGCGCCGTCGTAAATCTGAAGGGTCATCCGGGCGATTTTCTTGGCTCCGTCGCCGATCCGTTCCAGATCGGTGACGGTATTGGCCAGCGACATGATCATCCGCAGGTCGCTGCCGAGCGGCTGGCGCAGGGCGATCATGCTGACGCAATCCTCGTCGGATTTGACCTGCATGCCGTTGATCAGCCGGTCGCGCGCGATCACCTCGCGCGCGGCGCCCAGGTCTTCCTCGCTCAGCGCCGCGACGGCGCGCTTGATCTGATCTTCGGCCAGCCCGCCCATTTCCAACACCATGTTGCGGAGGTTGGCCAGTTGAATGTCGAACTGCTTGACGGTATGAGCATCGTGACTGATGGGCATCGTCGGGTACTCCGGTCGTATCGCGAGTCGGGAATCGAGGTCAGCCAAAGCGGCCGGTGATGTAGTCCTCGGTCAGTTTGTGCTTGGGATTGGTGAAAATCTGATCGGTTTCCCCGACCTCGATCAGATCGCCCAGGTGAAAATAGGCGGTGCGCTGCGATACGCGGGCCGCCTGCTGCATCGAGTGGGTGACGATGATGATGGTGTAATTCTCTCGCAGTTCGTCGATCAGTTCCTCGATCTTGGCGGTGGCGATGGGGTCCAGCGCCGAGCAGGGTTCGTCCATCAGGATGACTTCGGGATTGACCGCGATCGCCCGGGCGATGCACAGCCGCTGCTGCTGGCCGCCGGACAGGCTGGTGCCCGGTTCGTGCATCCGCTTTTCCACTTCCTTGATCAGCCCGGCCCGTTCCAGGCTGGCACGCACCAATTCGTCCAGTTCGACCTTGGTGTTGACCATGCCGTGAATCCGTGGCCCGTAAGCGACGTTTTCGTAGATGGACTTGGGAAAAGGGTTGGGTTTCTGGAACACCATCCCGACCCGCGCCCGCAGTTGCACCACATCAATGCTCTTGTCGTAAACGTCGTCGTCGTCGAGTTTGATCTGCCCGGTGACGCGGCAGGAAACGATCGTATCGTTCATCCGGTTCAGACAGCGCAGGAAGGTGGACTTGCCGCAGCCGGACGGGCCGATGAAAGCAATGACTTCATTGGCGCCGATATCCAGACCGACATTCTTGATTGCGTGTTTTTCGCCGTAGCGGACGTTGACGCCGCGGCAGACCATTTTGGGATTGTCCACCGTGATCTTGCCGACGGTTTGCCGGTTGTTGTAGTCCGTCACTTCAACGCTGGACTGCTTGCGGGGAGCGGCATCAGCGTTTTGATCCAGGGCGATCTTGGTTTCGAGTGCGGTCGTGCTCATGACGGAGTGAATCCTTAGGTTTTGATGGGCGCGCGGTCGGAGCGCTTACCAGCGCCGTTCGAAGCGCTTGCGCAGGACGATGGCCAAGCCATTCATCAGAATCATGAACGCGAGCAAGACCATGATGGCGGCCGAAGTCCGTTCCACGAACGCCCGTTCCGGCAGATCGGACCAGAGGTAGATTTGCACCGGCAGCACGGTGGAAGGGTCCATGAAACTGTTGGGAACGTCCACGATGAAGGCGACCATGCCGATCATCAGCAGCGGCGCCGATTCGCCCAGGGCGCGGGCCATGCCGATGATCGAGCCGGTCAACATGCCGGGCATGGCCAGCGGCAGCACGTGATGCCCCACCATTTGCAGCTTGGACGCGCCCATGCCGAGCGCCGCCTCGCGGATGGACGGCGGCACCGAGGTCAGCGCGGCGCGGCCGGCGATGATGATGACCGGCAGCGTCATCAGGCTCAGCACCAGCCCGCCGACCAGCGGCGCGGAGCGGGGCAGGCCGAAGAAGTTGATGAACGCCGCCAGGCCCAGCAGGCCAAATACGATGGACGGCACCGCCGCCAGATTGTTGATGTTGACCTCGATCAGATCGGTCCAGCGATTCTTGGGGGCAAATTCCTCTAGATACACCGCCGTCGCCACGCCGATCGGGAACGACAGCAGGAAGGTGACCAACAGGGTGTAGAACGACCCCATCAACGCGCCGCGAATGCCGGCCTGTTCCGGTTCGCGGGAATCGCCGTTGGTGAACAGGATAGTATTGAATTGCTTCTCGATTTTTCCGGCGGCTTGCAGCTTGTCCACCCATTCGATCTGATTGTCCTTGATCGGCCGTTCCGATTCATCGAGCGCGCGGTCGATGTTGCCCTTGACCAAGGTGTCCACGGTGGCGCTGGCCAGCAGCCAGACCTCCTGTTCGGCGCCGATCAGGGCGGGGGTCTGTAGCACCCGGCGTTGCAGTTCGTGCGTGGAGTCGGAACTGACCAGACCGTACAGCGCGCGCAACTCCAGCCGGCCCTGCACGTTGGGGAACAGTTGGCGCATCCCGGTGCGCACCAGCGCGGCGTAATCGGCGTCAGCCAGCGCCTGCGGATCGCGTTTGCCGTCCGGGTCGAGCGCGGCGGGATCAAACTTGATGGGCACCTGGATGTAGGTCTGCCAGAAGGCGGGATAGCCCTTGCCGATGATGTTGGCGAACATCAGCACCACGAAGGCCAGCCCGACGCTGATCGCGATCAGCCCGTACCAGCGGAAGCGCCGCTCGGCGGCGTGCCGGCGCGCGAGGCCGGCGTTGACGATGGTCTTGATGTCCCGGCTGGGGACCGCCGGCGCGTGGGAAGACGTTGGCTTATTCATACTGCTCCCGATACTTGCGCACCACGTGCAGGGCGATGATGTTGAGGATCAGTGTAACCACGAACAGCATCAGGCCGAGGGCGAAGGCTGCCAGAGTCTTGGGGCTGTCGAACTCCTGATCGCCGGTCAGCAGGGTCACGATCTGCACCGTGACGGTGGTCACCGCCGCCAGCGGATTGGCGGTCAGGTTGGCCGACAGCCCGGCGGCCATCACCACGATCATGGTTTCGCCGATGGCGCGGGACACGGCCAGCAGGATGCTGCCGACGATGCCGGGCAGAGCAGCGGGCAACAGCACCCGCGTGATGGTTTCCGATTTGGTCGCGCCCAGCGCGTAGGAGCCATCGCGCATCGACTGCGGCACGGCGTTGATCACGTCGTCCGACAGGGAAGAGACGAAGGGGATGATCATGATGCCCATCACCAATCCGGCGGCCAGCGCGCTTTCCGAGGCGACATGCAGGCCCATGGCTGTGCCGATCTCGCGGATCAGCGGTGCCACGGTCAGGGCGGCGAAAAAGCCGTAGACCACGGTGGGAATGCCGGCCAGGATTTCCAGCGCCGGCTTGGCGATGGCGCGAAACTTCGGCGTGGCGTACTCGGACAGGAACAGCGCCGACATCAGGCCGATGGGGACGGCGACCAGCATGGCGATCCCGGAAATCAGCAGCGTGCCGGCGAACAACGGCACCGCGCCGAACGCGCCGGAAGAACCGATCTGATCGGCGCGCAGGGCGGTTTGCGGGCTCCACTGCAAGCCGAACAGGAATTCGGTGATCGGCACATGGTGGAAGAAGCGGATGGATTCGAATACGACCGACAGCACGATGCCGATGGTGGTGAAAATGGCGACGGTCGAACTGACGATCAGGAACAGATCGACCACCCGCTCGACCCGGTTGCGGGCCCGCAGCGTCGGCGAAATGGCCCGCCAGGCGTGGGCGATGCCGGCGATGGCGAGGGTTGTCACCACCACCCAGAGCGAGGCGTTGCCGATGACTTGGAAATTCCGGTAACGGTTGGCGGCTTCCAGCATGGCTGAATCGGGCGTGCTGGACACGATGTTGCCACTGACCAGGTTCTTGAGGTCGTTGACCATCAGGTTCAAGCGATCCGGTGGCAGATCGCGCAGTTCCGGCGGCATTCCGGCCACCACCAGATCGATGATGACGCTCGGTTGCAGCGTCGCCCAGAGCGCGAACACGATCAGCGCCGGCAGACCGCACCACAGCGCCGCGTAGGAACCGTAGAAGCTCGGCAGGGAGTGCAGATTGCGAATATGGCCGCCGGCAACCGCGAATGCTCGCTGGCGGCCCAGATAGTAACCGCCGATGCTCAGCAGGATCAGGGTCAACAGGAGAAAGAGCTGCATGATGTCACCGCCAGATTACGAAAACGCCATCGGTGGTTGAAACGGTATTCGGTAGTCCCGCCCGTCGAATGACGGGGACCCCCCTTTGGCAAAGGTGGGAACGCTCGATGGATCATTCGTATCGCGGGACTACCACGGTATTCAACCCGGGATGGCGTTTCGGAGAATATGCTGTTACGGGGCCAGGGTCTTGAGGCTCCTGGTGTCGGCCGCGACCTGTTTGCGTTTGGCTTCGGGCAGTGGAATCAAGCCTTTCTTGCTGAGATAACCGTCATCGCCCACCGCCTTCTCGCTGGTGAACTCGGTGATGAATTCCTTGATGCCAGGGATCACGCCGACATGGGCTTTCTTCACGTAGATGAACAGGGGTCGCGAGATCGGATATTTGCCGTCGGCGATGTTCTCGAAGGTCGGCGCGACGCCGTTGATGGTCTCGCCCTGGATCTTGTCGAGGTTCTCTTCCATGAAGCTGTAGCCGAAGATGCCCAGGGCGTTGGGGTTGGCGACCAGCTTCTGCACGATCAGGTTGTCGTTCTCGCCGGCTTCGATGTAAGCGCCATCCTCGCGAATGGTTTGGCAAGCCGCCTTAGCTTTCTTCTCGTCGCTCTTTTCCAGTTCCTTGATGACTTCGAATTCCTTGCAGCCGTGGTCCATGACCAGTTCGACGAAAGCGTCGCGGGTGCCGGAAGTCGGCGGCGGACCCAGCACCTCGATCTTGCTGGCCGGCAGGGTGGGGTTGACGTCCTTCCAGGTCTTGATCGTGTTGGTCACCAGCTTGCCGGTGGCGGGATCTGGAATCTCCTTGGCCAAGGCCAGCCAAAGATCCTTGATGGTCAACGGCACCGGCTTGGTCTTCTTGGAGGACGCGACCACGATGCCGTCGAAGCCGATATTGATTTCGACGATCTCGGTGACGCCGTTCTTGGCGCAGGTTTCAATTTCCGATGCTTTGATCTTGCGGGAGGCATTGCTGACGTCGGGATGCTGGACGCCGACGCCGGCGCAGAACAGCTTGAAGCCGCCGCCGGTCCCGGTGGATTCGACTTTGGGTGTCTTGAAACTGCTGCCCTTACCGAACTGCTCGGCGACCGCTGTCGAGAACGGATAGACGGTGGACGAACCGACGATACTGATATAGTCGCGGGCGGACTGGGCGTGAGCCGCGCCGGCCAAGGTCAGGGTCGCCGCCACGGCGAGAGCGAGTGGGTGCTTGCGCATGAAAATCTCCGGTAAACGGTAGTGATCGATGGGCCAAATCGAGGGCATCAACTTGATCCTGGGATCAAATGGAAACCGTAAGCCCAAGCTACTACGGCATGGCGATCTTTATATTGCATTTATATGTCAGTTTTATTGCAGCGCGGGATAAAAGTGGCGCCATGCCTGTTCAACCTGTTGAAATAAAAAATTTTATATGAGATCAAATTGTTTGGCGAGCCTTGTGGGACGGTGATGAGCAGCAAAACCATTCTGATCACGGGTTGTTCCTCGGGCATCGGCGCGTGCGTCGCCCAGGGGTTGAAGGGGCGCGGCTGGCGGGTATTCGCCACCGCGCGCCGGCCGGCGGACGTAGTCCGGCTGCAAGCCGAAGGATTGGAAAGCCTGCCGCTGGATTTACGGGATTCCGCATCGATCCAGGCAGCAGTGGTGGCGGTGCTGGATCGAACCGATGGCCGGCTGGACGCGCTGTTCAACAACGGCGCCTACGGTCAGCCCGGCGCGGTGGAGGACTTGAGCCGCGACGCGTTGCGGGAGCAGTTCGAGACCAACCTGTTCGGCGTGCAGGAACTCACCAATCAGATCATTCCGGTGATGCGCCGGCGGGGTGGAGGGCGGATTCTGTACAACAGCTCGGTGTTGGGACTGGTGGCGTTTCCCTATCGCGGGGCCTATGTCGCCAGCAAGTTCGCGCTGGAGGGGCTGGCTGATACCCTGCGCCTGGAACTGATCGGCACGGGCATCCACGTCTGCCTGATCGAGCCGGGACCGATTCTCAGCCGGTTCCGCGACAACGCCCACGCGGCCTATCGGCGGCATATCCGCGCCGAAGCCAGCCCGCACCGGGAGAAATACGCGGCGCTGGAAGCGCGCCTGCTCAAGGAAGGACCGGCCGCGCCGTTCACCCTACCGCCGGAGGCGGTGTTGAAACGGGTGATTCACGCCCTGGAAAGTCCCCGGCCAAAGACGCGTTACCCGGTGACCGTCCCGACCTATCTGTTCGCTGTGCTGCGGCGCTTGCTGCCGACCCGCGCCCTGGATGCGGTCCTGCGGCGGGCCGGCGGCGAGGGGCGGCGGTAGGTGTCACACACACGGGCCAGATGGACACACGCCTGCGCACCATCGCCGAGCAACGTCCAGCGCCGCTTGCCGAGCCAGCGCGAGATCACCTTGACCGCTTGCGCCGTCCAATCCACCGTCGTCTTACTGATTGGCCCTTCCGGGGGAGTCAGGATCGTTAATAAGGGCAGCGCAGGGCTTTGAACGTAGCCATTAAAAATAAATAACTTGTATGGATAAATTATGCGATGCAGCATAAATTATTTTTTTATAAACAATAAGTTATTTTCGATATCTTCAAAACCTTGTAAGGGCAGCGCCCATGGCCGGGGACTCCACGGCAACGGCACAAGTTATTTTTAAAAATCATAATCTTGCCCTGCGTGTTACATAGTGGCTGAAAACCCAAGGTGCAGGTTGGGGTGGCGAAGGAACCTCAACGTTAAATCCCACCATTGGCAAAATGTTGGGGTTCGTACCTCACCCAAACCTACGAGGTTTCAGTCTCTCCGGTCAGATACGACTTACAAAACTTTACCTTGCGTTAATCATCCTCTTACACAATAGGGCTAGATTGCCAAAAAAAGATTGGTCTGGCTGATCGGACACATAACAGCAGCCGAAGAATTTACAAAGCAAAGAGTAGAGGACGAATACGGTGTCTTTACACCAACTTTACCCTACCCTGTCGGCGGTAAGAAGCGACAGAAGAACAGGCAGATATATATCCAGTGCCCGGCCCGGAACCATATTTATCTTTTCAATCAAACCGGCCTGATGGTTATCATCATCAAAGATCGCTTTGGGAAAATGTTATTTTTTAGCTTACAAACCTTTTCCACCGTTAAAAGATCATCCTGCAAATATTTGGTCTGGAAGAACTGCATTTCAAACTGCAAAATTCACAGTAGTCGTTTTTTCATTATCGAACGGTGAGGCTTAACGTGGGTCTTGATAAAATCATCCAGGAACTGCGGCGGCTGTGTGAGGAAAAGCATAGCGGCACCCTGTTTATTACCACCGGGGAAAACCATGCGGTCAGATTCGTGATCAAGGACGGTAGTATCGCCGGCATAACTTACAGGACCAAACACGGCCTTGACGCTATACCATTTATTAAGAATATAACGGATGGAACCTATACATTCGCAAGCAACCACATTTTTCTATCTTCCACCGGATCGAGCGCGGTGTCGATGCCCAGCACGCCCGAAATATTTCGGTTGCTGAGGGTCATCCCCGACGTTCCAACCCGCCCCGTTCTTTCCCAACCGGCTGTTTCCTCACAACCAGTTGTCCCCGCGCGACCGGCCGTTCATCCACCGACGGCCGCGCCAAAGATTACGCCCGTCAGCGGCGCTCTGGCGGCGCGGGCCAAAAAAATTCTGGTGGTGGAAGACAGCGCCGTTACCCGTAAGCTGATTGCAAAATCCCTGGTTGATAGTGGATACACCGTGGTGGAAGCCGAGAATGGCATGGCCGCCTTTGCCCGGCTGAGCGAGGAAAACCCGGACTTGATGTTGCTCGATATCGTCATGCCCGGCATCGACGGTTACAAAGTTCTTTCCATGGTCAGAAAACATGACATGTTTAAAAATCTGCCCGTCATCATGCTGACCTCCAGGGATGGTTTGCTCGACAAATTGCGAGGAAAAATGGGCGGCTCAGATGAATATCTGACCAAGCCTTTTACCTCCGATGAGTTGCTGGAAAAAATTAGTAAGCACTTGGCAGTCCGGTAGGACGTCCCATGAATAGTTTCTATAAACTGTTGGTGGTTGATGATTCAAAAATCATGCGCCGACTCATTACCGGTCTTTTTGAGTCGGACGACAAAATTCAGGTCGTTGGAGAGGCTACTGACGGTATTGAAGCGCTGGCCAGTATTGCCCGGTTAGCTCCCAACGTTATTACGCTGGATGTCAACATGCCGGGGATGGATGGGCTGACGACCCTGAAGCATCTGATGATTCGCAGTCCCAAACCCACCGTGATGCTCAGCACCCTGACTCGGGAAGGGGAGAGGACGACGTTCGATGCCTTGCGCTATGGGGCGGTCGATTTCATCACCAAACCAACCCGGCTGGATGGGGGCGAGTTGGAAGCGCAGGCTCAGGACATCATCGCTAAAGTCAATCTCGCCGCCGCCGTGGCGCTCGAATCCGTGTGCTACATCCGCGCCACGCCGCGCGACAAGACTGCGCCGACCACGCCGCGCCGCTGCGACAAGGTGGTGGCGCTCGGAGCCGCCGAGGGCGGCTATGGTGCCTTGTTGAAGATCATCCCGCAATTGCGCCCGGATTTGCCCACTGCCTATCTGGTCGTCCTGTACGCCGCGCCACCGCATGTCGAAGCCTTCGCTCGCTACCTGGACGATTACAGTGGTGTGAGGGTCAAGCGGGCGGTGGACGGCGAACCGGTCGAGGGTGGCGTCTGCTACCTCGGCGCGGGTGTGGAGTATCTCACCGTGGTCGCCCGCGATGGCCGGCTGGTGTTGCAGGTTCATCGCGCGCCGTTCGCCTCGCGGCGCGGTTCCATCGACCGACTGATGTTTTCCGTCGCCGAGGCAATGAAGGGGCGGTCGGCGGGTGTCATCCTGTCCGGTTCCGGCGAGGATGGCAGCGAGGGCTTGGAGGAAATTCATCGCATGGACGGCGTCGCCATCGTGCAAAACCCGCAAAGCTGTCTGCACAAGGACATGGCGCAAGCCGCCCTGGCCCGCTGCCATCCAGACTTCGTGCTTTCGGATGTGAAAGTCGCAACCGTCGTCAACGGCCTATCGTGAGATCGCTTTATGACTGCTCTACCCCTTGGTTGTGCAAGTATCCCCGTTCGATACCCGCTTGGAGGTTAAAAAATGAAAAAGTTATGGCTATGGTTCAATAACCAAAGTCTCAGGGTCAAATTGATCGCACTGTTCCTGATCACCGGCATCATACCCTTCGGCATCGCCGTTTATTACGCCCTGAATCAAGCCAGCCAGATACTGGAAGCCCAAGTCGTTCAGGCGACGGAAGGCGCGCGCGATGTCCGAAAGCTGACCATGGATAGCTATTTGCACAACCGGACGATCAACGCCACCACGCTGGCTGAGACCATCAAGGATATTTGGCTAGAAGCATTAGGCAAACAGCAAACCTTGCATGATGTCAAGAAACAACGCATCGAACAATCATTTGGTCAGTTGTATAAAATGATCGATGCGTTACGCCAAAGCCCCGCTACAGTGGAACATCTTAAGCGCATGAGCGCTGTATTTCCTAAAGGATTGGAGAGCTCAGAATACAAGCAGGCTAGCATTATTGTGCACAAGGATCTTATTACCCTTACGCAACTCGTCAATAGTTATGATCTCATGTTGATCGATCCTGCTGGTAATGTGGTTTTTACCTTGGCGGCTGAGTCCGATCTGGGCACCAATTTAAAAACGGGTATCCTGAAAGACTCTGGTTTAGGTCGCATTTTCAGCAAAACTCATGATCGAGTGGCGATTGAAGATTTTAGTATGTACGAACCATCCAATGCATTGGCCGCATTCATTGGTGGACCGATCGTTGACGGTAACGGCCAGTACATGGGCAATCTGGTACTCCAAGTCCCCACCGAATTGATAGATGGCATCATGCAAAATCGCATTGGCATGGGTGAGACATTCGAAAGTTATCTGGTGGGGAAATCGGGCGACAAGGTGACGCTGCGTAGTGACCGTGTACTCATCAAGGGCAAGATCGGCGATCCGAAAACCGGTGCCGATGTCGACGCCATCATGGCCGGCAAATCCGGATACGAGATGAAACGCGGTGAGTCTGACAAAGTATTTAAGGTCTCCCTGTACGCGCCCTTGCAGATTGCCGGCGTGCAATGGGGCATCATCACCACGGGTACGATGGAGCAACTGGCTTCGCCGACCAATCCCGATGGCACCAAGGCGAATTATTTCCAAGACTACATCAAACGCTTCGAAATTCCGGATCTGTTGCTGGTTGCGCCAGATGGCCAGGTGTTCTCCTCGGTCGCGCATCGCGCCGATTACCTGACTAGCCTGATCAACGGGCCGTACAGCGACACCAACGTGGCCAAGCTGTTCCGGAAGGTGCGCGATTTGAAACAAATGGGATTCGCCGATTTTGAGCGCTATGCTCCCTGGGACAACGATCCGCACGGTTTCATCGCCGTTCCGATCATCGTGCAGGGCGAATTGCTGATGGTGATGATCGAGGCTGTCTCCGACGAGGTGATCAACAAGATGATGTTGAGTCGCTCGGGCTTGGGCAAATCCGGTGATTCCTACCTGATCGGTTTGGACAAGCTGGCGCGTTCCGACTCGCTCCAGGATTCCGCGCGCAACGTCAAGGATTCTTTCGCCGATCCGAATAAGAATCGCGTCGTCAACGCCTCGGTGGACGCGATCGTGGCGGGCAAGACCTCGGAAATCAACGAGTTTTACAAGGATTACCGGGGCCACGACGTGGTCGGCGCCTTCACGACGATCGACGCGCTCGGCTCGAAATGGATCGTGTTCGTCAAGCAGGACCTGACCGAGGCCTTCGAGCCGGTGACGGCGTTGCGGAATACCATGCTCGTGGCATCGATTGTGGTCGCCGTTGCCGTCGTGCTCCTGGCGCTGTTCGTCGCCGGCCTGATCGCCCGGCCGATCGTCCGCATGGCCGGCACCATCACCCAGATTGCCGCCAACCGCGACCTCACCCTGGCCGTGCCGGTGGAAAGCAGGGATGAAGTCGGCCGCATGTCCGCGGCGTTCAACCAGATGATGCAGGTCGTTCGCAACGCTTTCGGCGTCGTGAGCAACACGGCGACCACCGTCGACACCAGCGCCAACGAAGTGGCCAAACGCGCGAGCGCCAACCGCGAGCGCGCCCAGGTTGAAGCGGAACAGTCCGAAACCGCCGCCAAGATCATTGCCGAGATGGGCGCCACCGCCGGCGAGGTGTCGCAGGCGTCGGTCGCCCAGAAGGAAGCGGCGGATCGCTCCAACACCACGGTCGTCTCGCTGCTGAAGGCCATGCAGGACGTGGCGACGTCCGCCACCGCGCAGAACCAGGAAGTCAACGCCACCATGGATCGCGTCGCCGAAATGGGCCAGACCGGCGCCAAGGTGGTGGAAAC
>JAVMKL010000293.1:0-11784 GCA_031732875.1 Candidatus Competibacter sp.
GCGAGCGCGACCGCCAGGCATGCAACCGTTGCCTTCATGGGCCGATGGTTCCGCTATTCATCGCCTGCTGCCCTTGATGTTGCCGGCGACGCCGCCGGCGACGCCGCCGATGGCTGCGCCGGTCCAGGCGTTGCCCCCGGAGATGGCCGCAATGCCCGCCCCGCCCGCGGCACCGATGGCCGCGCCGCTCAGGGTTCCCTGCTGTTGCGGTGTCATGTCCGTGCATCCCACCACGCCGGTCACCGCCACGATGGCTAACATCCATCCAAGTCGTTTCATGTTTCGTCTCCGCTACTTGCTCTTCTGAAGTCCGGGCACGGCCATTTCAAACCAGATCGTCTCGATGATCGGTCGCTGTAACTGGTCGGGATTTCCGGCGTACCAGCGGTTGAGGCCGTCCCGCACGCTATCGAGGGTCTGGCCCCGCAACCCCTTGGCGAGACGCGGGACGAAGTTCTGAGCATCGGTCGGCGGATTCTTCGCGTAGTAAGCGGTTTCGACCTGCATCAAATTGGCGATGCCGATCAGATAGGCCTTTTGCACTTCTGGCGAAGACGCCGTCCATTGTTCGCCGGTGACCACGGGAATGTCGGCCGCGCCGGCGTTGCCCCACGCCACCGTCAACGTTAGGCACACCAGAAACATCGCCGTGCGTAATTGCCGTTTTGTTGTCATCATGTTCTCCATCAATATTGCATTTTCAAACAATCTGTCGCCAGCCAGCGTCGCGACCGATCCGCCTGACTGTCGACGCGATTCTACCGGGCATCGCGCGCCGTCTTCAAATCCATCGCTCGTCGGCGGTGAAGGCGACGGTCAGCCACTGATACGATTCCTGATCGCTGATGGCCGCATTGATCTCCCGGCGGATGGCGTCCAGCGTGGTAATGCTGCCAATCTGGAAGTCGGCTGGCGTAACGATATGAATCTCGATGAAGTAGGCGCGTCCGACCTTGGCAATATAACTGGTGTAAGTTCGGAAACCGTGGCGCTTGATGAGGTCGTCCATCACCGAGCGGACCTGCTGGTCCAGCGCGGGCGGCGTGATCAGCAGGATTTCGGACAGCGCCTGGCGCACGGTTTTGATCGGCACCGTGATCAGATACACCGTCAACAGCGCCAGGATGGCCGGGTCCACATAGGGCGCGAAATGGTTGAAGCGCGTTCCCTTGATGGCCCAGGCCAGCAGGAAGGCCGCCAGCAGGGCGGTCGAGATCAGGGCGGACATCAGCCAGCTCTGGGCGTCGAGGCGCAGGAGTTCCGACCGGACCCGCCGATTTTCCTGGCGTTCGTATAAATACATGCCGAAGGTGACGACGGACGCGGCGGCGGCGTAGCCGAGGGCCCAGTCCAGTTCCAGTTCGCGCCCGCCCGCCAGAAAACTGCCGACCGCGTTGATGAACGCATACAGGCACAGAAACATCAGCACGCTGCCGTTGAACGCTAGCACCATGGGTTCGATGTGCCAGTAGCCATGCTGAAACTGGCGGTTCCCTTCGCGCTGAACCAGCCGGGCCACCGCCAGCGCCAGCGCCAGGATGACGGTGTCGATAACCGAGAACAGGCCGTCGAAGATGATCGACAGCGATCCTGACAACAGACCGAGCAGAATCCCGGAACTGGCGACGCCCACCGTGATTCCGATCGACCGTTTGAGAATCCTTTGTTCTCTCTCGGAAGAAGTCGTCATAGGCGCCGATATCCAGGGGTTGAGTGAGAAGTGGGTAGGGTGGATGAGGCGCTTGCGCCGCATCCACCAGCCGCCTGCCTGGTGGATGCGCTTCGCTTATCCACCCACATTCGTCGATGCAGCCTGGTTGAAGCACTAGATGGGATTTTCGGACAATTCCAGCCACCGTTCGATGCGTCCGATACGGCGGATAACGGTATTGGTGGTTTCGCGGTCGCTACCGGACAGGGTATAGAGACTGCCCGAGGTTTGCTCGATGGCGGATAACCGCAACTCGATTGAAATCATACGCTTTGCTAACCCGCTTTACTCCGGTGGATTCGCTGGCGGCAGTGCGCCGATCTGCTGCTGGAGGTAGATGAGCGGCTGCTGGCTGACCTTGAGGAATCCCTCGCGCGGTCGGTCGAGATCGATCACGAGAGTAATGACCGCACCGAGGACGATAACCAGCACGACGGCGGTGAGGGGGCTGCGCCGAAGGGTGAGACCCGCGTTGTAGCCCACCATTGCCAGTGTCAGCGTCGAGCAGAGGAGAAGCAGGATGAGGATCGTTTCGGGAACGCGCGCGTACAGGCCTGCAATGACTCGCTTCTGATGCAAGTCGATCATCTCGTTCAGTGAAGAGATAAAGAGAGCCAGGACGACCGAGTCAGGCGTGGTGCGGGCCAATTCTTCGGTGATCGACCAGAGCTTGTCTTGGATCTCGACCGAGCGGGCTATCCTCACCCGGACGTCTGCGAGATCGTCGGTCAAGATGCGCAGAGGCACGTACTCGCGGATCAGATGCTTGATTTCGCTCGAGGTCGGTTTCGGCAGGTAGCCGGCCCGGAGATACGTGGTGCCTACCGAGTTCGCCTCGGCGAGCACGACCTCGCGGCGCGTGTTGAAGCGATCGGATGCTATCCCCATCGTGATCGCGAGCAGGAACGCCATAAGGGCCAGGAGTGAACCCACGATCATGGCTGTGGGACCCTCCTTTTCGTCGGACGTTCGCTTCTGCCACCAGTACCCGAGGCGGTAACCGACTTCGGCCGTGATCAGCGCGACGATCACGAACGCTATGAAGAAGCCGACTATCGGCAGTGAATCGATCAACTGCTGGAAGCGCATCATTCCTCCCTCACAACTTGGGTAATCGTCAAGCTCGCCAGATGTCGCGAGCAGTCATCGGACTTCATAGTGGGGTAGGGCATTGGATCATCCTCTTTGCATGGGGTCCAAGCCGAACGTCGCGATCCCCGTCCGCACCGCTCATTCGTGCTCCCCAGCGACGGCCGCGGCGGGCGGAACCCCCCCGAACCAGGTGACGTAGAGCGTCGGCAGGAAGATCAGCGTGAGCAATGATGCCACCAGCAGGCCGCCCATGATGGCATAGGCCATGGAGCCCCAGAACACGGTGGGCGCGATCGGGATCATGCCGAGCACGGTCGACAGGGCAGTCAGCATGATCGGCCGAAAGCGCGAGCTGCTGGCCTCCACCACCGCGTCCCAGACCGCCTTGCCGGCGGCCCGTTCGGCCTCGATCTGGTCGATCAGGATCACCGCGTTCTTCGCGATCATGCCGACCAGCGCCAGGATGCCGAGGATGGCGACGAAGCCGAGCGGCTTGCCGGATGCCAGCAGGGCGGCCACCACGCCGATCAGGCCCAGCGGCACCAGGCTCAGGACGATGGCCAGGAGTTGGAAGCTCTTGAGCTGGAAGATCAGCAGGGTCAGCATGATCAGGATCATCAGCGGGACCACGGCGAATACCGAGGCCTGCGACTTGGCGCTCTCCTCGACCGAGCCCCCGACCTCGATTCGGTAGCCGGCCGGCAGCTTCGCGTTCAACTCGGCGATGGCTTCGGTCAGGTTCGAGACCACCGAGTCGGGCAATAGCCCCGGCGCCAGACCCGCCTTGACCGTCAGGGTTGGCAGCCGGTCGCGTCGCCACACCAGCGGGTAGGCTTGACCGTATTCGAAGGTCGCGAACTGGGCGAGCGGGATGGTCCGCCCGTCCGACATCGACACCGGCAGGGTGCGCAGGGTCTCGATCGAGAGAGTTTGTCCCCCCGCTTCCCGAGCGACCACATTGATGAGATAGATATCGTCGCGGACCTGGGTAATATTCCTCCCCGAGATATTGGCGCCGAGCGCCGTGGCCACCGCCTGTGAACTCAGGCCGAGCAGACGCGCTTTCTCCTGGTCGATGCGGATGCGCAACTCCCGCTCCGGTTCCATCCAGTCAAAGTTGACGCGGAACGTCCGCGGATGGCTCGCTACGATCTCCCCAAGTTGCAAGGCGATCTCGCGCAACTGGGTCGGGTCCGGGCCGAGAACGCGATACTGCACCGGCCAGCCGACCGGTGGTCCGAGTTCGAGCGGCGAGACGTTCCCGACCACCTGGGGAAATTCCTCCGCCAGCAGGTGTTCCAGTCGCGGTTGCAGGCGCTCGCGAGCCGCCATGCCCTTGGTCACGATCACCGCCTGAGCGAAGAAGGGATTGGCCAACTGAACATCGAGGGGCAGATAGAAGCGGATGGCGCCCTGGCCGATGTAAGTGCTCCAGCGCTCGATCCCGGAAGCCAGGTCGGGATCATCGCGCAGAAACTGCTCGAAGCGATTGACGAGCTGTTCGGTCGCATGGATCGAGGCGTTCTGCGGCAGCCGGAGATCGACCAGGAGTTCGGGCCGGTCCGAGGCGGGAAAGAACTGGCGCGGCACCTGACCCAGCGCCACCAGGGACGCGATGAAGGCCCCGACCGTCACCGCGATGGTGACCCAGCGGGCCCGCATGGCCAGCGTCAGGAATCCCCGATAAAGCTGGGTCACGCGGCTCGGTTTGTCGGCCTGATCGGTCTTCGGTGGCCGTAGCAGCACCATGCCGATCAAGGGGGCGAACACCATCGCGACGAACCAGGAAGCCAGGAGCGCGATGCCGACGACGGCGAAGATCGAGAAGGTGTACTCGCCGGCCGAACTCTGGGCGAAGCCGACGGGCACGAAGCCGGCGATGGTGACCAGGGTCCCGGTCAGCATGGCGAAGGCGAGATGGCGATAGGCATAGATGCCGGCGCTCACCTTGTCGTCGCCCAGCGCCAGGCGTCGGCTCATGGCGTCGATGGTGGTCATGGCATCGTCGACCATGAGGGCCAGCGCGATGATCAGGGCACCGAGCGAAATGCGCTGGAGGTCGATGTTGGCCAGGTCCATGATGGGGAAAACTACGGCCAGCGTGAGCGGGATGGTCACGGCCACGACCGTGCCGGCCCGTACCCCCAGGGCGATGAAACTCACCACGAGCACGATGCCGATCGCCTGCCACAGGGAGGTGGTGAATTCGTTGATCGCCAGATCGACCGTCAGGGGCTGGTCCGCCACCAGTCGGGCCTCGATGCCGACCGGCAGGTCCGCCGCAATTTTTTTGATGGCCCGCCCGATGTTCCGGCCGAGCGCCAGGGTATCGCCGCCCTCGCGCATGGCGATCGCCAGGCCGATCGCCGGCTGGCCATTGATCCGGAACATCGGTTGGGGCGGATCGGTGAAGCCGCGACGAACCTCGGCGATGTCGCTCAGCCGCAGCATGCGGTCGCCGATCGCGAAGGTAACATTGGCGATGTCCTGCTCGGAAGCGAAGGCGCCCGAGACCCGCAGCGCGATCGTTTCCTCGCCAGTACGCAGCACGCCGGCGGGGATGACGATGTTCTGCGCCTGCAAGGCCGCGATCAGAGCGCTCGGGGCAAAACCCAGACCCGCCAGCCGTTCTGCGGAGAAATCGATGTAAATCACTTCGTCCTGAGCGCCGAGGATATCGATCCTGGAAACATCCGGAACCTGCAGGAGTTGCGAGCGGATGCCCTCTACCTGGTCGCGCAACTCCCGGTGCGTGAAGCCGTCGGCGGTGAAGGCGTAGATGATCCCGAAGGTATCGCCGAACTCGTCGTTGAAGAAGGGTCCGACGATCCCCTGCGGCAGGGTGTGGCGCATGTCGGCCACCCGCTTGCGGACCTGATACCAGGCGTCCGGAACCTCCTTGCCCGACGTGCTGCCCTTGAGATTCACGAAGATGGTGGTGTCGCCGGCGCGGGTGAAGCTGCGCAGATCGTCCAGATTCGGGACTTCCTGCAGGGTGCGTTCGAGGCGCTCGGTCACCTGCCGGATCGTCTCGTCCAGGGTGGCGCCCGGCCAGATCGCCCTGACGACCATGGTGCGGAAGGTGAAGGGCGGATCCTCGGCGCGGCCCAGCTTGTAGAAGGACGCGATCCCCGCGACGAGGGCGACGATCATGATGAAAAGGGTGATCGAGCGGTTGCGGATGGCCCACTCGGAGAGATTGAAGCGGTTCATGGTTGCGTCCCGAGCAGCCGGACCTGCTGGCCCGGACGCAGGGTCTGGACCCCGGCGGTCACGACGATGTCGCCCGGTTGCAGTCCCTCCGCGACCGCCACCCGGGCCAGGCCATAACGCAGCACCTCGATATTGCGCAGCGACACGGTGTTGCTGGCGGGGTCGAGCACCCAGACCGCCGGGTGCTGATTGGCCGCCGTCAGCGCCGAGGCCGGGATCTCGATACCGGGTCCGGCGCCGAGCTGGACGCTGCCGGTCACCGTCGAACCGAGCCGCATCGCCGCTGGCGGATCGTTCAGGCCGATTCGAACCTTGAAGGTCCGCGTCACCGGATCGGCCTGCGGGGACACTTCTCGCACCCGCCCGGTGGTGCGCACCTTCGGATCGCTGCTCAGGGTAACCACGACTTCGGCATCGGCCGGCGCGGTCTCGATGATCCGCGCCGGAACATTGAATACGGCATCCCGGCCACCTTCCCGGGCGAGTTGGATGATGGGTTGGCCCGGCGCCACCACCTCGCCCGGTTCGGCGCGGCGGGCGGTTACGGTGCCGCTCGAAGCGGCGATAAGGTCGGCATAGCCCAGTTGGGTTTCGGCGATGTTCGCTTGTGCCTGCACTGAATCCACCTGGGCTCGAGCGGTCCGATAGGCCTGTTCCGCCTGATCGAACATGGCGCGCGTGATAAACCCCCTGTCCAGCAGCGATCGATGGCGCTCGAAGTTATTCTGAGCCTCGACCAGTCGCGCTCGCGCGGCGGTGAGTTCCGCGCGGGCCGACCGCAGCGCGTTGCGCGGGGTTTCCGATTCCAGTCGGGCGACCACCTGGCCGGCCCTGACCCGATCGCCGACATTGACGGAACGCTCGATCATGCGTCCACCGACCCGAAAGGACAGGTTCACCTCCTCCTGTGCCTCGACTTGCCCGGTGAGACTCACGGTTTCGCCACCTTCCTGGCGCTCGACGGTCGTCACTCGAACCGGGCGAATGGGTTCGGGTTCGGGCTCTTCAACCGGCTTGCAGGCGGCGAGCAGCGCAAGGAGCGCGAACGCGGACAGCCCGGCCACTCGCGCGCCGGGGGTTGCGTGGGCCGTTTCAAACGGTATGGACGTGTCTATTTGTTCCAATGGGGGACCCTCAGCGGATTTTACGCAAGGCGGATAATACTAACTTAAATTAAAGTTGTTGATGACGCGATGCCGCAACGCTTCGAACCCGCTCTCCGGAAACCAGAGACAGGGGGTGAATTCGCCAAGATAAATTGCGGGTTGGCCATCGGCTTTTTCTGTTGGGCTTCGTGGTGATTTATACTGCGGCGGGCCGGGCGCTCGCCGCGGGCGGGGTGGCCCGGAATAAGAACTGCGACCCCATGAGTTTTCGCGGTGATCGGACCGATCCTCCCGGCGTCCGCGTTTTGGGGGCGCCCGACCGAACTGAATCCTGACCGAACCGAATGGAGAAATGTAGTGAGCAATTTCTGGGATGTTCTGTGGCTGATCGCCTCGACCTTCTTTTTCGTGGCGTACCTCATTGTCTTGTTCCAAGTGGTTGTCGACCTGTTCCGGGACGCCGAGCTGGGCGGTGGCTCCAAGGTTATTTGGCTTATCGGTCTCATCTTCCTGCCAGTCTTGACCGCGCTCCTCTATATTCTTACCCGCGGCAGCGGCATGGCGGAGCGGCAGCGGGCCGCGCTGCGGCAGGCCAAGACCGACACCGACGCCTACATCCGGGAAGTGGCCGGAAAATCGCCGGCCGACCAGATTGCCGACGCCAAGGCGCTGCTCGACGCCGGCACCATCAGCCCGGAAGAGTTCGCCAGACTCAAGGCCAAGGCGCTCGCGTGATCCCAAAGTTAAGTTAAGGAGACAAGCGCCGCAACGCATTGCTTCCAGACTCTTTAAATTCTTTAGCTCAAGGAACTTGCATGACCATCAAGACTTCCGCCGAGGCACAGCCGTCTCGTGATATCGTTCTCGTCGATCTCGGCCTGCAAGGCGGTGGCGCGCACGGCGCGTTTACCTGGGGTGTGCTCGATCGCCTGCTCGAAGTGCCCTGGCTGCGCTTCGACGGGATTTCCGGCACCTCGGCCGGCGCCATGAATGCGGTGGTGATGGCCGACGGTTATGCGGCGGGCGGACCGGAGGGCGCCCGAGTGGCGCTCGAAAAGTTCTGGAAGCGCGTCTCCGACGGCGCGCTGCTCAGTCCCCTGCGCCGTGGCCCCCTCGAAATTCTGACCGGCCTGTGGACTCTCGATTACTCCCCCGTTTATTTAGCCATGGACCTCGCGTCGCGGGTGTTTTCGCCCTACGACCTGGGCGCCGCCAGCGCGGTGAATCCACTGCGCGCGATCCTGGAAGAGAGCATTGATTTTTCCAGGGTCGCCAGCGCCCCGATGCGCTTGTTCGTGACCGCCACCAACGTGCGCACCGGTCGCGGCCGCATCTTCCGCAACGCCGATCTCACGCCCGACGTCCTGCTCGCCTCGGCGTGCCTGCCGACGATGTTCAAGGCAGTGGAGATCGAAGGTGAAGCCTATTGGGATGGCGGTTACTCCGGTAACCCATCCATGGCGCCGCTGATCCGCGAATGCACGTCGGAAGACACGATTCTGATCCAGATCAACCCGGTCGAACGCCCCGGGACGCCCAAGACCGCGCGCGAGATTCACAACCGACTGAACGAAATCGCATTTAACTCGAATTTGATCAAAGAATTGCGTGCAGGGGCGTTGCTGCGGCAGGTTGCTGACCCCGGTCGTTGCGAGGGTGCGGTCTGGGCCAAAATGCGCGTTCACCGAATCGCGAGCGAAGAGATGACCCAACTGAGTTCCTCATCCAAGGTGCTGGCTGAGTGGGAGTTTTTTTGCCGACTCCGCGATAAGGGCCGCCGCGCTGCCGAAGCGTTTCTGGACGCTCACGGAGCCGATCTGGGCGTGCGCTCGACGCTCGACCTCGACGAGCTATTGGAAGGTATTTAACTCATGGGATTGTTAGGCATTCTGCTCGGCCTCGGGGCCCTGATCTGGCTGTCGTTTCGAGGTTGGAGCATTCTGGTCCTCGCGCCAGCGGCGGCATTGATCGCCGCGCTCGCGGCGGGAGAACCGCTGCTGGCGCACTGGACGCAAACCTTCATGATTTCGGCGAGCGGCTTTCTCGCTCAGTTCTTTCCGCTCTTCCTCCTGGGCGCCGTGTTCGGGAAACTCATGGACGACAGCGGCTCGGTCTCGACCATCGCCCGCTTCATGACCGAACGGCTCGGGCCGCGCCGGGCCATGCTGGCGGTCGTGCTGGCGGGCGCATTGGTCACTTACGGCGGCGTGAGCCTGTTCGTCGCTTTCTTTGTAATTGGACCGATGGCCCAGGCCCTGTTTCGGGCGGCCGATATCCCGAATCGTCTGATGCCGGCGGCCATTGCCCTCGGCACCTCGACCTTCACCATGTCCGCCTTGCCGGGCACGCCGGCGATCCAGAACGCGATCCCCATGCCGTTCTTCGGCACCACGCCCTTCGCCGCGCCGGGGTTGGGCATCATCGCGGCTGTCATCATGCTGGGCTTCGGCCTGTGGTGGCTGGCGCGCGCCGAGGCCGTCGCCCGCCGCAGGGGTGAAGGCTATGGCGACGCTCTCGTTGCCCCCGATACCGCCGCTGATGACACCCTGGTGCGCGAACGGGCCACGACCGCCGGCGCGTTCGACCCGCCGGAAGTGCATCGCGGCCATCATAGCGAATCCGGTCCCTCGATCCTGGTGGCCATCCTCCCGCTGATCGTGGTGATCCTCGTGAATCTGGTCATGTCCCTGTGGGTGTTGCCGCATCTGGACACGAGCTTCCTGGCCGAAGCGCGGTGGGGGGGCATTCCGCTTTCGTCGGTCAGCGGGGTCTGGTCGGTGATCGTGGCGCTGATCTCGGCCATTCTCATCCTGGTCGCGTTCAACTACCGGCGGCTGCCGGCGCTGCGCGATACGGTCGACGCCGGAGCTAACGCCTCAGCCCTGCCGGTGCTGAGCGTGGCCAGCCTGGTGGGTTTTGGGGCTGTCGTGGCCGCCGTGCCGGCGTTCGAGATCGTGCGTGATTGGGTGCTGTCCATCGAAGGTGGGCCACTGGTTTCGCTGGCCCTGTCCACCAACATCCTCTCCGCGTTGACCGGTTCGGCGTCGGGCGGGATGACCATTGCCCTCGATGCGCTCGGCGCGACCTACATGCAAATGGCGGCGGAGTTGGGCATTGACCCGGCGCTGCTGCACCGCGTGGCGGTCATCAGCGCCGGTACTCTGGACAGCCTGCCACACAACGGCGCCGTGGTCACCCTGCTCGCCGTCTGCGGTTCCACGCACCAAAAAAGCTATTTTGATATCGTGATGGTCGGTATCGTCGGCGCGATGGTTGCGCTGGTGGCCGTCATTGTCCTGGGTACCCTATTCGGTTCGTTCTAGTGGTTCGACCGACCCGGGTTGACTTCGGGAGATGAGGTAAGGTGGATAAGCGGAGTTCGATCCACTTTCATTGAGAAACGGTATTCGTAGCGTGTTGGCGCGTCGTCGCGACGTTCTCCGCTTCCACCTTCCCGGCGGTTCCAGCGCGCGCCCTGGAAGATACGGCCATGACGCCGCCCGAATTCTCGCCCCTGGCTGTGTTAAAATTCACTACTTTACGGCCGCTCCGGCGGTCGAATCGGGTGCTGAAAAGGGTTCCGCATGACTGATATCGCCAAAGAAATCCTGCCGGTCAATTTGGAAGACGAGATGCGGCAGTCCTATCTCGATTACGCCATGAGCGTGATCGTGGGGCGGGCACTGCCGGACGTGCGCGATGGCCTCAAGCCGGTGCACCGGCGGGTGCTGTTCGCCATGAGCGAACTGGGCAACGACTGGAACAAGCCCTACAAGAAATCCGCCCGCGTGGTGGGCGATGTCATCGGCAAGTACCACCCCCACGGCGATACCGCCGTTTACGACACCATCGTGCGCATGGCTCAACCTTTCTCGCTGCGCTACATGCTGGTGGACGGGCAGGGGAATTTCGGCAGCGTCGATGGCGACGCCCCGGCGGCGATGCGCTACACCGAGGTCCGGATGGCCCGCATCGCCCACGAACTGCTGGCCGACCTCGACAAGGAGACGGTGGATTTTGTCCCGAACTACGATGAGTCGGAACGCGAGCCCACCGTCTTCCCAACCCGCCTGCCCAACCTGCTGATCAACGGCTCCTCCGGCATTGCGGTCGGCATGGCCACCAATATTCCGCCCCACAATCTCGGCGAGGTGGTGGACGCCTGCATGGCTCTGATCGACGACCCATCGCTGGCCATCGGCGATCTGATGCGCCACCTGCCGGGCCCGGATTTTCCGACCGCCGCTCTGATCAACGGCGCCCGCGGCATCCGCGAAGCCTATGAAACCGGCCGCGGCCGCATCCAGGTCCGCGCCCGGACCGAGATCGAAACCGACGAGGCGCGTGGCCGGCAGGCCCTCATCGTCACCGAGCTGCCCTACCAGGTGAACAAGGCCCGGCTGATCGAGAAGATCGCCGAGCTGGTCAAGGACCGTAAAATCGAGGGCATTACCGAACTCCGCGACGAATCCGACAAGGATGGCTTGCGCATCTACATCGAACTGCGGCGCGGCGAGTCCGCCGAGGTGGTGCTGAACAATCTGTTCCTGCACACACCGCTGCAGAGCGTGTTCGGGATCAACATGGTGGCGCTGGTGGATGGGCAACCGCGCCTGCTCAACCTCAAGCAGGTGCTGGAAGCGTTTCTGGCGCACCGCCGCG
>JAVMKL010000294.1:0-11736 GCA_031732875.1 Candidatus Competibacter sp.
TGATCGGCCCTATCTATGCTGGTCTTACACCAATGGCCTGGGTCAACTGATAAGACGAGACAATCCCAAGGAGTTCCTGAAGGCGGCGCGCGAGACCTACCAGTACTTTCGCCGCTACCGGGCGTGGCCGAAGCAGAGGCAGGCCGTATTTCAAACTGAGTACCCGTTCCCCGAGGGGTGGGATCGAATCGGCCACTATCTCGCCGCGATCAACGATGAGGATGAGAGGGTTCGCCATCGGAAATGGTTGGATTTGATCGGTGACGGCACGTTCGGCTTCCGAGATCAGGTTACTTATACTGAAAAGGGAGAAGGCTCCTGGAAGCAAAAAGCTTTGAACACCGATGAAGACATTATTGACAACAGTAATGCGCCACTGCCGTATCCAAGGTCTTTTCTCAACAGAGATTGGAAGCTGTTCCACGACGCCCTGCAAGCGCATCGCTTTTTTATCCTGCACGAATTGCTCCCGCGCTATGGATTGCTGAGTGGTTGACTGGAACGTAATCGCAGCGCACGGCACCGATGGCGTGGCGGGTGATTCCCAAGGCAATAACACCCAGACGTTTTATGGTTATTTGCGGTTTCTGAAATACAGGGCGGTGCATCTGGAGTGGTGCGCGACGACCACGATTTTGTATTCTACAATCAGGAAATGGACGTCAGCAGCCGACCCCCAAGGTCAAGCGCACCTATTGGCTCGCCAATCCATTGCGATTTTCGAGCGGGGCGACTTCAAATGGGACGCGGCTAGTGTATCCTGTAACGCCACGAATTAGGCAACTTATTGCAACAACATTGAAAGTTTATCTTGGAGTACGATTGACTCCGCAATCTGTGTTCTCCCGCCTTTAACCGAAGGAGATTCCAATGAGTTTCATTCAGCATTACGACGACCTCCCCATGAACTGGGTTGGCGACTGGGCGGGCCGCCGCGCTGCCCTGACGCCCTATCGGACCGCCCTTTACGACTCGTTCACCCAACAGACCTACACCTTTCAGGATATGAACGACCGGGCTTGTCGGGTAGGAACCTATCTGGCCGACGCAATGGGCCTGCGCAAAGGCGATGTTATCGCGCTGATCTGCCGCAACCGAATTGAAGCCATCGACATTTATCTGGCATGCGGAAAACTGGGGGTTATCCTGGCTCCATTGAGCCAGCGTTTGAAAAAGCCGGAATTGGATGATCTGATGGCTCGTCTCCAGCCCAGCGTTCTTATTTATGAGAACCAGTTTAGCGGATTGGTCTCGACCTTGTCGGTCCCCGCGTCGGCGCGATTAATGATCGATATCGATGATGATCGAAACATTTTTGAAAACGTCATCCTGAAGACCGATCCCCGTGAGGTGAACATTCCGCTGGCGATGAATGATCGTTACCTGTACGTCCATACCGGCGGGACGACCGCCGTGCCGAAAATCTGCATCGTCTCTTACCGGCAGATGGTGTGGAATTCGGTCGATATCTTCGCCGCCGGACTCGTCGGGTCCTACAACAACGTACTCATCACCTTCCCCTTCTTTCACATCGGTGGATGGAACACGTTTACCCCGCTTTTTCACATGGGCATCACCAGCGTCTTGCTGCGCGAATTCGATCCCGGCCTCATTCTCAAACTGATCCACGAAGGGCGCGTCGAGAATTTTGGCGCGGTGGAAGCCATGCTGCAATTCCTGATCGCCCATCCAAAATTTAGGGAAACCGATTTTTCCAAATTGAAAGCGATCACCACGGCGGCTGCTCCTTGCTCGAAAGCGGTGATGCAAACCTTCCTCGATAAAGGCATTCCGATCAGTCAGAGCTACGGGATGACCGAGGCCGGCCCGTCCAATTTCGCCTATATCGCCCGCTCTGACTCCCTGGAAGAATTGCTCGCCAATTCGGCCAGCATCGGCACTTCCATGTTTCATTGCGACGCCAAAATTGTCGACCAGGAATCGGGGCGCGAAGTCGAGCCCGGCAAAACAGGTGTTCTGTGTCTGCGCAGCCCGCATAATTTCGACGGCTATCTCCACGATCCGGCGCGGACCGAGAAAATCATTGATCGGGAAGGCTGGGTTTATACGGGAGACCTGGCCGTGCGGGATCGGGATGGTCTGGTTTTCATCAAGGGACGGGCCGACAACATGTTTATCTCGGGGGGAGAAAACATCTCTCCGGAGGAGATCGAGCAGACCCTGATGAAACATCCGGCCATCGCCGGGGCGATTTGCGCCGGCATTCCCGATCCCAAATGGGGGCAGGCACCGGTCGCGCTGGTAGTTTTTCACGCCGGCGAGAGTGCCGAAGAAGATGAACTCAAGGCGTTTTGCCGGGATTATCTGGCCGACTATAAGGTTCCCAAGCAGATCCGGCCGGTTGCTGAATTGCCTCTCACCGGCGCCGGAAAACTGAACCGCCATGCCGTGGTCATGCTGTTTTCCTAAACCATTATCGCCATGAGTCCTGACCCCGAATCAACCCTGGATCAACCCGTCCCCGTCGCGGAAGCCATGCCCAACCTCGTCGTCCTCGATCCGAGCCGGCATCTTGCCGTCCCACCCGAGGAAGCGGTGTGGCTGGCCAACTTCGTTTCACCCCGTACGAAGCGAACCTACCAAACCGCCGTGCAAGGCTTCATTGCCTTCCACGGCCTCCAATCGTCGGACGAGTTACGCATGATCGGCCAGAGCCACCTGATCGCTTGGCGCGATCACCTGATTCAGTCCGGTGCCAGCCCCAGGACCGTTCAGAACCGCCTGGCGGCCGTGTCGTCGCTGTTCCAACATTTGTGTGAAAAGCAGGTCGCGGCGCGCAATCCAGTGTCGGGGGTTCGGCGGCCCCGCGTCAACGCCAGTCGCGTCGAGGCCGCCGTGCTCGCGCCCGAGCAGGTTCGGCGCCTGCTCGATACTCCGCGGAAGGACACGCTCCAAGGGGTCCGCGACCGAGCGATCTTGCATGTGCTGTTCTACACCGGCTGTCGGGTTTCCGAGGTGACTCACTTGAAAGTTCGGGACTTCTTCGAGGACGCCGGCTATTGGGTGCTGGATTTCGTGGTCAAGGGCGGCCAGCGCAACCGCCTGGCGATCCATCACGAATTACAACTGGCCTTGCAGGCGTATCTTGCGGTCGGCAGCCATGAGGCGGAGCGAGAGTCTCCATTGTTTCTGACGGTGCGGCGCGGCGAACGGCGCAAACCGCTGACCAGCCGGCTGGTCGGCAAACTGTTTCACTACTATGCCCGTAAGGCGGGCTTGCCGCTCGGCGTTACCCCGCACAGCGCGCGGGCGACCTTCATCACTGAGGCCCTCGACCGGAAGTGTCCCATCGAGGCGGTGCAAGCGTCGGTTGGTCATCGCCATATCGCCACCACCAAAATGTACGACAAGCGAAAAATGCACTACCGGGAGAGCGCCAGCTTTGCGGTGCGGTATTAGTGGGAGGTTCGATATGGACAGGTTGTGTATTCGCGAAGTAAAGATGATGATATAAAATCTGCTTTGATTAATGGTTCCATCGGCTGGCCAAGCCGCCCATTGCCAGCGGCATACTCCCGGATTCTTTAGGAAAAATCAGCCAGGAGCTTTTCTTCCGGGCATGCATCGATCCTCAATCACTCTCTCCGCTCGGAGCATGCTTGAGAAACGCAACCCGTTCGGCGGCGGTCGGAATATGTTCGGCCAGGCGCTGGTACAACTCTCGCGGCGTCTGGGCCTTAATGGCCGTCTGTTTGACCAGTACCTTCGCGATCGGACCGAGATAAACCGCCAATTCAAGCCGGACGGTTTCCAGAAGGGCCTGATCGAACCGCCCCAGCGACCCGCTTATCTGACTGCTGGCCATCACCGACGACCCGGCGCTCGTCGGCATCCCGGTGGCGGTACCGCCCACTACCGCGCGCATCCGCCGCTGGAACTGCAACCGGTCCGACTCGCTGGGGATAGCCGCCGCCAAAGCCTGCACTAACTCCTTCGGACTGCCGACCTGCTGCGCCGTCCTGCGCACCATCAACCTCGCGACCGGACCCAGTATCTCGATCAGGAACCGCTCGGCTTGGGCGAGCAGGGTCGGATCCCAGCCCGGTGGGGCGCCGGCTGGCGGTTCTGGTGCCTGGACCGGCGCCACCCGGATCACCGTGGAACCATTTACCGCAATCTCCCGTTCCACCAGACGCAGCCTCTCCAGCGCCGCGACGAACTCCCCGGCCTCCTGAAACCGCGCGTCCGGCGACTTGGCCAGCGCCTTGCCGAGCACGTCATCCAGTTCGACCGGCAGCCGGGGATTCAATAACGTCGCCCGCCGAGGGGGTTCGTTCAGCACTTGATACATGAGTTCGCTGGCGCTGCGTCCCATAAACGGGCGGACTCCCGTCAGCATTTCGAACAGCACCACCCCGGTGGAATAGAGATCGACGCGCCGGTCGGCCTCCCGCCCGCTGAACTGCTCCGGCGCCATGTAGCCGGGCGTTCCGATAGTCATGCCCTGCTGAGTCATGGTACTCGTCGTCTCCAGCCGGGCAATACCGAAATCGGCCACCTTCACCTGACCGTCGGCCAAAAGGATGACATTGCCGGGTTTGATGTCCCGATGTATTACTCCGCTGGCGTGGGCATGGCCAAGCGCGTGCAGCACCTGTACGATGATCGCCACGGCATTGGCCAGAGGCATCGGCTGGTGATCCTTGAGGTAGTCACGAAGTTCTCGCCCCTGCACGTATTCCATGACGATATAGGGAATGCCTTCGATCTCGCCGTATTCGAATACCGTGACGATGTTGGGATGGAGACAGCGGCCAGCAGCGCGCACCTCGCGGCGGAATCGCGCCAGCCATTCAGCGCCGTCCTCGCCTTCCAGCAACCGGCGGTGAATGGTCTTGATCGCGACCTTACGGTCGATCGTCTCATCGTGGCCGAGATAGACCACGCCCATAGCGCCGCGACCGAGCACGCCATCGATGCGATAGCGGCCGATGGCGGTCGACTGGGTGACGCCGCTCTCGCCGCTATCGTTCATTTCACTCGCCCAGCATCTTCATGGCGTTTTCCAGACTCAGCCGCATCCGGTTGAACGATTGCGACAGCGAGGAGATTTCATCCCCCCCCTTCCGCACGTATTCCGGTACGTCCGGCTTGCCCATGCTGACTTCGTTGGCGATGTCGGCCATCCGCACCACCGGCCGGATCACCACGAAATGCAGCAGGATGTTGAGCAGTACCAGCAGCAGAACGAACACGCCGCCCAACAGGATCATGAAGGTGACAAAGATCTGCCGAGCTCGTTCCAACGGCAGGGACATCGGCACCGTGACCACTTGGGCCCCGACGATTTCCTTCAGCTTCCAGCCGAAACCGTTGTTGACCCCGTAGATGTCGGTCATGGTCTTGGGCGCGTCCTCGACCTTGCCGTGGCAAGTCAGACAGCCTTCGTCGTAAATGCCCAGCGGGCGGGCCAGATTGAGCATCTGTCCAGTCGGGGTGTCCCGCACGACGACCAATTCCTTGCGGTCGGGATTATTGCGAAATTCGTGGATGATGTCGGCCTCCCAATCGGTCGCTCGGTCGTTGGGATTAGTGGGATTGAGCGCAGCTTCCTTGTAGATGTAATCCGGAAAATTGGTCCGAAATGCCTTGAAGCTCTCCCTCGCCGCGTAGGCCGAAATCGTCTGTGGCAAGAACTGCCGCTTCATCTGTAAAGTCAGCAATGGTTTAACATTTTCGGCGGTATAGGTGCGAGCACCCAGCGCGCTTTCCATCATGATGCGGGCGTTTTGGACTACCTCTTCGCGAGCGTTTTGCTTGAGGATCTGGTCGGACAGGTACGCCGCCAGCGCCAGGCCGATAGCGAAAGCCAGCAACAGCACCAGATTGAATTTCATGCGCAAACCCATGGGCGGACTCCTCGGGTCGTCAATGCCCGGCGTTGGCGATCAGCCGGACGAGTGGGTGGAACCGGCTGGAGGAGTGGGGCCGGCCGGAGGTTGACAATTGCGGTTCAGCGCTTCGTAGGCTTTGCTGAAACCGATCAGGCTGAAGCGGATCGGAAATGGCTGGGTGACCGGCCAGGTCGGCCAGAATCGCAGGTAGACGGTCACCTGCCGTCCGGCCCGGAATCTCTGGACCAGACTCGGAATATTCTGGTCGAATACCAGAAACATCTTTTTCTGGACGATCTTGTCGCTGCGGACCGGCGGTTCCGCATCCACTACCAGTTGGAGATCGGCGAAGGATGGATCCAGTTCCGATTCGGTCATTACCATCAGGTTGGCGCCGTCGAACACCAGCGTGACGGGCGTCGTATCGTAGCCGTCCGACGTGGTCTGGGTTTCGCTCGTCAACAAGCAACGGACCTGGCGAGTCAGTGGGTCGGGCTTCATCGCGGCGGTCCAGGCCGCTTCCGCCGGAACGGTGGCCAGCGCCAGTCCGCCGATCAATCCGCACGCCGTCAGCGGCCGCCACCAGCGACGGCCGTCCGGGTTGCACAAGGAGATTTTCCAATTGTAGGCCAGCACGGTATTCGACCTCGTTTCGATTGCTCTGATGATCGTTCCGATATAGTGTGAGCTTAGGACAAACGCCCCGGGACACGCCATGACTCTGTCCGATATCGACTCATCCACCGACATTATCGCCAGCGATGGATACACGCTTCATCGCCTGAACCCGAGCCTTTCTTCCCCGGGCGACCCGCCACCGGTATTGATGGACGCCGCCGGCAGGACGTTCCACCCTTGGGAAGTGGAATTGCGGCGCTGGCCTCCCGGAACCGAGGCCGACCTGCGACGCGGCGGTTATCTTTCCGATCGGCCAGCCGACACGGAACTCTGGTGCAATTGCGCGGATTAAATGTTAGACAACGCATCCGCATCCAGCCACGAAAACGTCGATCATTGTCGTTCCACCCATCATTCGACCACAACCGGATTCACCATATGGATTTCGTATCCGACTTCCTATCCTTCTTCCTGCATCTCGACCGACACCTGACCGAACTGGCCGGCCAGTATGGCGGCTGGATTTACGGCATCCTGTTCCTGATCGTGTTCTGCGAAACCGGTCTGGTGGTCACGCCGTTCCTGCCCGGCGATTCCCTGCTGTTCGCCGCCGGTTCGCTGGCCGCCATCGGCCAAATGAACATTCACGCCCTGTTTCTGCTGATGGCCTTTGCCGCCATCGCCGGCAACACGGTCAATTACGCGGTGGGCCGTTATTTGGGCGAACGCGCGTTCGGCGCCGACGCCCGGCTTCTCAAGCAGGAGTATCTGGACCGCACTCACCGATTTTTCGAACGGCACGGCGGCAAAACCATCATCATTACCCGCTTCGTGCCGATCGTGCGCACCTTCGCGCCGTTCGTGGCCGGCGCCGGCGGCATGAGCTACGGCCGTTTTCAGTGGTACAACGTGACCGGCGGCGTAGCCTGGACCGCCTCGTTTCTGTACGGCGGCTATTTTTTCGGCAACCTGCCCTTCGTCAAGCAGAACTTCACCCTGGTGATTCTCGCCATCATTATTCTGTCGATCATGCCGGGCGTCGTCGAATACTGGCGGCATCGTCGTGCCCCCGCTGGAACCAGCGTGGAAAACTCGTAGAGTTTGCAAGCCGAATCAGCCCTGTATAATCAACCCTGCGCGATGCCCGTCGGCCAACCCGCCATCGGAAACGCGAGGAAAGTGTCACCGGCCGCCACCCGGCCGGTGGATTCACCAATACCTCAACATCAGAAACCCTACGAATACAACCCACTGCATCCTTAGACTATCGGAGCCCAAACCATGAGCCATACGTGCCGCATTGAACTGGATGGAAAGTCCCACGACTTCCCGGTTGTCGAGGGAACCGAAAACGAACTGGCGATCGATATCAGCACGTTGCGCGACCGCACAGGTTATATCACCCTGGACGACGGGTATGGCAACACTGGTTCATGCAAGTCCGCCATCACTTATATCGACGGCGACCAAGGCATCCTGCGCTATCGCGGTATCCCGATCGAACAACTGGCCGAAAACAGTTCGTTCGTGGAAACCGCTTGGCTGGTCATCTTTGGCCGGCTGCCCACGCCGGAGGATCGGGACCGCTTCAGCGCGATGCTCACCCGCAACCAAATGATGCATGAGAGCCTGCGCAAGCATTTCGAAGGCTTTCCCCCCAACGCGCACCCCATGGCGATCCTCTCGGCGATGATCAACGCCATGAGTTGCCACGAGCCGGAAATGATGGATATCGAAGACGATACAGTGCTGGAACGGGCGGCGGCCCGACTGATCTCCAAGGTGCGCACCATCGCCGCGGCCAGCTACAAGATGTCGGTCGGCCAACCGCTGATTTATCCGCACTCCGACTATAAATACTGCGAGAACTTCCTGCACATGATGTTCTCGGTTCCCTACAACGAGTACGTGCCAACCCCGGAAGTGGCCCGCGCGCTCAATCTGTTCCTGATCCTGCACGCCGACCACGAGCAGAACTGCTCGACCAGCACGGTGCGGATGGTCGCCTCCAGCCAGGCGAACATGTTCGCCAGTTGCGCGGCCGGCGTGTGCGCGCTGTGGGGACCGCTGCACGGCGGCGCCAACGTGGGGGTGATCGAAATGCTGGAGTTCATCCGCCAGTCGGGCATGAACGTGGCCGAGTACGTGGCCAAGGTCAAGGCCAAGGATACCAAGCTGCGGCTGATGGGCTTCGGCCACCGGGTCTACAAGAATTTCGACCCGCGTTCCAAGATTCTCAAGTCGGCTGCCGACAAGATGCTGGCGCGAATGAACGTCAACGATCCGCTGCTGGCGATCGCCGGCGAACTGGAAGAGGTGGCGCTGAACGACCCGTATTTCATCGAGCGCAAGCTGTATCCGAACGTGGACTTCTACAGCGGCATCATCCTGCGCGCCATGGGCATTCCGGTGAACATGTTCACGGTCATGTTCGCCATCGGCCGTTTGCCCGGTTGGATCGCCAACTGGAAGGAAATTCACGACGATCCCAAGTCGCGTATCTATCGGCCGCGGCAGATCTACACCGGCAACACCCTCCAAAGTTTTGTGCCGAGAGCACAGCGCTGATCCCGACGGTCGGCTCTCGTCCGGTCAGGCTGGCCATCCGGGTTCCGAAATCACCACTTCGGAACCCGGCCCGAATTGTCTCGATCTTTATCTATCATGTGGGACTTCTCCGCTTACGATGATTTTTGCCGCGACTTCATCGGCCTCGCTACTCAATACCGATTGGCCGACGGCCAAGTGACTCGCCGCCACTATCTGGACTCCGCCGCCTCGACGCTGGCGCTGCGCTGCGCTCGCCAGGTCGCGGACGAATTGCTGCCCCACTACGCCAATACCCACAGCGAACTGCATTTTTCCGCCCGGATCGCCAGCCACGCCTACGATTGGGCGCACGCAGAAGTCCTCAGGTTCCTCCAGGCCACCCCCGAGCATTACACCGCCGTCTTCGCCGGCAGTGGCTGCACCGCTCCGCTCAATCGCCTGGCGCGGGCGCTGGCGGCGCGTCGGCCGGAACGGGACGTGGTGCTGGTGTCGCTGATGGAGCATCACGCCAACGATCTGCCGCATCGCAAGCACGCCGGTCGGGTGCTCCATGTCCCGCTGACCGGCGAGGCGCCGGCCCTGGGAGCGGTGGATCGGGCGGCGCTGGCGCGCTTGTTGGAGCAATACTCCGGCCGGGTCAACTACGTCGCCGTCGCGGCGGCCAGCAACGTCACCGGAATCGTAAATCCGGTGCACGACATCGCCGAACTGGCTCACGCCCATGGCGCCTGGGCGGTCGTGGATGCGTCCCAATATCTGCCCCACGCCCCGCTTCCAGTCGGCGACACAGGCGCGACCGAACGGGAACTGGACGCCGTGGTGTTTTCCGGTCATAAACTGTACGCCCCTGGATCGCCGGGCGTGGCGGTGGTGCGGCGGGCGCTGCTGGAACAAGACGAGCCGGACGAGGTCGGGGGCGGCATGGTGGACGAGGTTTCTCTTACCGGCCACCAAGTGACCGGGCGATTTCCCGACCGCGAGGAGGCCGGCACCCCGAACATCCTGGGCGCGGTACAGCTCGGCGCGGTGTTGAACGTGCTGCGCCGGGTCGGCATGGAGCGAGTTCGCGCCGCCGATCAACGCTTGTTGCGGCATGCTCTCGCCGAGCTGGCGGCCATTCCCGGTTTGCGCCTGTATGGCGACACCGACCTGGAGCGGACTCCCCGGCTGGGGGTGATCGCCTTCAACCTGGCGGGACTGGAGCACGGCCTAGTCGCCGCCGTGCTGAACGACTATCACAACGTCGCCGTTCGCAACGGCTGTTTCTGCGCTCATCCCTACGTCCGCGAACTGCTGAAGCCGGACTTGTGGGCGCTCGATTTCGACCCCGATGTCGAGGACGCGGATGCGCTGCTCGAACCCTGGCTGGGCATGGCGCGCGCCAGTCTCGGCCCGTACACCAGCCAGGACGACATCGCGGCGCTGCTCGCCGGGATTCGCGATCTACTGGCCCGACCCGATTATTACCGGGCGCTTTATCGGGCGGACGCCGAGGGCAATTTTCACCACCGAACGTTCCACGCTCCGGCTGAATCCCTGTTCGACCCCGAGACGGCGCTCGACCGGGCGCTGGAACGACTGAGCGACGCGAAGGACGTGCTATAGTTATCCGCATTGTGGTTCACCGAGCGAATCCGTCGTCATGCCTGATTTCCTGCGCAAATTCATCGGTCTGTTGCTGATTATCGCCGCCGTCGGCGTCGCCTCCTGCCAGGCGCTCGTCGCTTCCTGCTCCACCTCGCCCCCCGCTCTCCCCACCGTGCTCGCGCCGCGCGGCTGATTCCGGAATCCGTCGTCATGGGCCGCCTTTTGCTCCTGGCCGGCGCCGTCCTGATCCCGCTGACCGCCCTGATCCTGCTGCTGAAACGGATGATCCAGTCCATGGCCGAACGTTACCGCCTGCCCTCTGGTCACTTCCCCTCCCCCAAGGGGCTTCTGATGTTCCTGCTGCCCCTGCCGGCGTTGATCGCCGCCATCGTCTCGCTCGCGCGCGGCGACCTGAGCGGCCTGCTCGGCAACACCGTCGGCTACGGACTGTTCCTGGCCGGTGCGCTGCTGTTGCGCCGTGGCCTGCTGGCGGAGATGGATTACGACCGTCGCCGGGTCGCCAAGACACCCTGGCCGCTCAAGACGCTGGGCGTTGGCATCATCGCCCTGGCGACTGGCGTCACCGCCTGGCTCGGCGCTCGTTATGCACCGATCATGGCCGGCGCCTTCGGCCTGGCCGCCCTGCTCGGCTGCTATCTCAACTACGGTTTCGATCCGCGCGCGGCCAAGCGTTTTACCGACAGCGATGGCGTGGACACCACCGACCGGGTGCTGGAAGCGCTGGCGCAAGCCGAGAGCGCCATCGCCTCCATCGAGCAGGCCACCCGCGACATCCGCAACGCCGAACTGAACGGCCGGCTGCGGCGCATCACCGAACTGGCCCGGCAAATTCTGAAACTGCTGGAGGAAGACCCGCGCGATCTGCGCCGCGCTCGCAAGTTCCTCAACGTCTATCTGGATGGCGCCAAACAGGTCGTCGAAGGTTACGCCCGGACGCACCCGCGCGTGAGCGCGCCGGATTTGGAGGACAACTTTCGCCGGGTGTTGTCCACCATCGAGGAGGTCTTTCAGGAACAGCAGCAAAAATTGCTGGAAACCGATGTCACCGATCTCGACGTGCGGATCGAGGTCTTGACCACCCAACTGAAGCGGGAAGGAGTGATTT
>JAVMKL010000295.1:0-11580 GCA_031732875.1 Candidatus Competibacter sp.
GATGCGATACCACCACGGCGCCAGCCAAATGAATTCCCCGAACATGACCCACCGCGCGGAACCGCCCCGCGCCATCCGCGAACTGCTGGCGGAAGCAGGAATCCGCGTTGATGGCGATGCCCCCTGGGACATGCGGGTATTGGACGACGAGGCTTATCGGCGCATCCTCGGTCAGGGTTCGCTCGGCTTGGGCGAGGCGTACATGGACGGGTTATGGGAAGCCGACCGGCTGGACGAGTTCTTTCACCGCCTGTTGCGCTACGATCTCAACGAAAAGGTTGGCGGCTGGCAACGCTGGCGTTTGTTCGGCACCATTTTGCGTCACTGGCTGCTCAACCCACAGTCACCGGCGCGCGCGTTCGAGGTAGGCAGCCGGCACTACGATATCGGCAACGACGTTTTCGAGGTCATGCTCGATCCCTCCATGAACTATTCCTGCGGCTATTGGGCGGACGCCGACAATCTGGCCGACGCGCAACGGCACAAACTCGAACTGATCTGTCGCAAACTGGATTTGCAACCGGGCGAACGCTTGCTGGATATCGGGTGTGGCTGGGGTGGTCTCGCCCATCATGCGGCGACCCATCACGGCGTGGAGGTGATGGGAATCACCGTGTCCCAGCAGCAACTCCAATTTGTCCGGCAACGTTGCGTGGGTTTGCCCATCCGCGTCGAGTTGATGGATTATCGCGATCTGAAGGGCCAATTCGACAAGGTGGTTTCGGTCGGCATGTTCGAGCATGTCGGTCCGATCAATTACCCCGCGTACTTCGACACGGTCCGCCGCGTATTGGCCGACCAAGGTCTGTTCCTTCTGCACACCATCGGCGACTATGCCACCGTCCCCACGACCGATCCCTGGATCGAGAAGTACATCTTTCCCAACAGCAAGCTCCCTTCGGCCCGCCAACTGACCGAGGCGCTGGAACGACGATTCGCGATCGAGGACTGGCACAACTTCGGCCCGGACTACGACCGTACCCTGATGGCCTGGTGGTCCAACTTCGACGCTGGCTGGCCGGGGCTACGAAACCGATACGACCTCCGCTTCCATCGCATGTGGAAATACTACCTGTTGAGTTGCGCCGGCTTCTTCCGCGCCCGGCAAGGGCAGCTTTGGCAACTGGTCCTGAGCAAGCGCCAACGGTCGACGATCTATCGTTCGGTGCGGTGACCCCAGTCTGACCGGCAAAATCGATTTGATCATGATTTTCGCTCCATCCCCTCCAGGATAGTACTATTGGCGGCCTTGGCTCGAAGATAGAGGGGGCTCGAAGCGGGATGAAGGCGGCCGATTTAACGCATGATGGGATGACCGCGGACGAACGCCGGGCGGCGTTCTGGCTGGCGGGGGTGTTTTCGCTGCGGATGCTGGGCTTGTTCATGATCCTGCCGGTGTTCGCCCTGTACGCCGAACGCCTGCGCGGCAACACCCCGGCGCTGGCGGGACTGGCCATCGGCATCTACGGCTTCAGCCAGGCGCTGTTCCAGATTCCCTTCGGCTTCCTGTCCGACCGCTACGGCCGCAAGCGCATGATCTATCTCGGCCTGTCGATCTTCGCCGTCGGCAGCGTCGTCGCGGCGCTGGCCGATTCGATCTGGGGCGTCATTCTCGGCCGCGCCCTGCAGGGCGGCGGCGCAGTGTCGGCGGCGGTGATGGCGCTGGCGGCGGATCTGACCCGCGAGGAACACCGGATCAAGGTGATGGCGGCGATCGGCATCACCATCGGCCTGTCGTTCGCGGCCTCGATGATCGTGGGACCCGTGCTGAACGGTTGGATCGGAGTGCCGGGCATTTTCTGGCTGACCGGCCTGTTCGCCCTGCTCGGCGTTGCGGTGGTGCGGTTTTTGGTGCCCGATCCCCTGGCGAGCCGCGTCCACCGCGACGCCGAGCCGGTCGCCTCGCAGTTCGGACGGGTACTGTTCGACGGCCAGTTGTTGCGGTTGAATTTCGGCATCTTCACCCTGCATCTACTGTTGACCGCCACCTTCGTCGCCGTGCCGCTGGCCTTGCGCGACGCTGGCCTACCCAGTGATCGGCATTGGGAGGTCTATCTGCCGGCGCTAGTGCTTTCGATGGCGGTGATGGTGCCGTTCGTCATCCTCGCTGAAAAATACCGGCGGCTGAAACCGGTTTTTGTCGGAGCGATTGCGATTCTGACCTTGACCGAATTCGGCTTGTTGAACCTGCACGATACGGTGCTGGAAGCCAGCGTGCTGCTGCTGGTTTTCTTCACCGGATTCAATCTGCTGGAAGCTACCCTGCCCTCGCTGATCGCCAAAATGGCTCCGCCCGACGCCAAGGGCACGGCGATGGGCATCTATTCCAGCAGCCAGTTTTTGGGCGCCTTCGCCGGCGGCGCGCTGGGCGGCTGGCTGCGGGGACTGTACGGTTTGAAGGGCGTGTTCGCTTTCGCCACGCTGGGCGCGCTGGCCTGGTTGCTGGTGGCCTGGACCATGCGAAGCCCGCGCTATCTGAGCAGTTATTTGCTGAACGTGGGCGCGCTGGACGAAGTCGAAGCCCGGCTTTTGGCGCTGCGGTTGGGCCAGGTGCGGGGCGTGGCGGAAGCCGTGGTGATCGCCGCCGAGGGCGTGGCCTACCTCAAGGTCGACCGGCACGCCCTGGATGAGGTGGCATTGCGGGAGTTGGTGGCGACGTAACGCCCGATGGGTAAGGGCATTCGTCAATCCATAGGTACAATTTGCCAACCAGTGGCACATAATTTACAATTTGCCACGAATAAAGTTCGATGGCAAAGCGGCGGAGCCATGACGGAAACCCCACAAATTGAGGTGCAGGTCGGGCGGCAGGGCCGTCTCGTGATCCCCGCCGCGTTGCGCAGGGCGCTAGGGCTGGCGGAAGGCGATACCCTGCTGGCGCGGCTGGAAAATGAACGGTTGGTGCTGGAAAAACGGTCCACGATCCAGCAACGCCTGAAAGCCCGCTTTGCCGCCGTTCCGCCCGAAATCAGCCTGGTCGACGAATTGATCGCCGAACGCCGGACCGAATACCGGCGGGAAACCGCCTGATGAACGTGGTGCTCGACGCCTCGGCCCTGCTCGCTTGGCTGCACGGCGAAGCGGGGGCGGAGTCGGTGGACGTCGCATTGGCCGAAGCCGCCATCTCCAGCGTCAACTGGGCCGAGGTCGTCCAGAAAGCCCTGGGGCGAGGCGTGGATGTTGCCGGCATGCGCGAGGACTTGGCGGCTCTTGGGCTAAACGTCGTGCCGTTCGACGCCGAGGACGCGGAACGGGCCGGCCGGCTGTGGTCCCTGACCCAACCCTACGGTTTGTCGCTGGGAGATCGCGCCTGTCTGGCGCTGGGTCTTCGACTGGCTACCCCGGTACTGACCGCCGACCGCGCATGGGCCCCGTTGGAAGCGACACTGGGTATTTCAATTCGGGTCGCGCGATGATTTCTTCCCTCAACTCCAGCGCCTCTCCTCATTGAGGGAAAGGCGAGTTCCAATACAGGTTCCCGCGAGTCTCACCAAGGAGTAGAACAACATGGCCAGTATCAACAAAGCGATTATCATCGGGCGGCTGGGCAAGGATCCGGAAGTACGCTACATGCCCAGCGGCAAGGCGGTCGCCAATGTCACCATCGCCACCAGCGAGGTCTGGAAGGATCGCAACACCGGCGAGAAACAGGAACGCACCGAATGGCACAACGTGGCATTCTATAGCCCCTTGGCGGAAATCGTCGGCCAGTATCTGCGGAAAGGTTCGCTGGTGTATGTCGAAGGACGCCTGCAAACCCGCAAATGGCAGGACAAAAACGGTCAGGACCGCTACACCACCGAAATCGTCGCCAACGAAATGAAAATGCTGGGCGCAAAAGGCGACCAGTCTGGCGGCAGCGCGCCCTTCGTGCCAGAAGGCGGCGAGTCGGAATTCACACCCGCGCCACGGCCGCAAAGCCAAAACGCGCCAGCGGCAGCCCGTTCGCCGGCTCCGTCCGCGCCGCCGGCCGGCGACAACGGATTCGACGACGATATTCCGTTCTGAGTATTCCCCTCACCCCAACCCTCCCCCACCAGGGGGGAGGGAGCTTGCTCAAAACCGCCCCAGCGTCTCGCCGGTCTGAGCCAGCAATCGCGCCAGCCAGGATTTCTTCCCGGTGTAGACGATTTCATACAGATCGGCATCGGCGCTGGCGGCCAGCAGGTAGTCGTCGCTGGTCCGCAACTCGTCCACCAGCCGACACTCCAGCGCCCTGGCTCCGAACCAGTACTCGCCGGTGGCCACCCGATCGAGATCGACCGACGGGCGGTGGGTTTTCACGAACTCCTTGAACAGAGCGTGGGTCACTTCGATCTCCTCCTGGAACTTGTGGCGGCCCTTCTCGGTGTTCTCGCCGAAGATCGTCACCGTGCGCTTGAATTCGCCGGCCATGAACTGCTCGTAATCGATGTCGTGCTTTTTGAGCAGTCGGTTGAAGTTCGGCAACTGGGCGATGACGCCGATCGAACCGAGGATGGCGAAAGGCGCGGCGATGATGCGGTCGGCCACGCAGGCCATGAGGTAACCGCCGCTGGCCGCCACCTTGTCCACCGCCACCGTCAGTTTCACCTGGCGGTCGCGAATCCGCAGCAACTGCGCCGCCGCCAGCCCGTAGGCATGGACCAGCCCGCCGGCGCTTTCCAGCCGCAGCACCACCTCGTCCTCCGGCTGGGCGGCGGTCAGCACCGCCGTCACTTCCTCGCGCAGTGAGGCCACCGCCGCGGCGCGGATGTCGCCGTGGAAATTCAGCACGAACACCCGCCGGCGCTGGGTCTTTTCGCGCTCCTTGTCCCGTGCCTTGCGTTCCTTCTGGAATTGTTTGAACGCCTTCTTCGGCAGGGTCGAGGCCTTGATGGCGAAGGCCATGCTGTCGTAACCGTCGTTGAGATAGCGGATATCCAGCCGCCCCCGGCTTTCCGGCTGCTCGCCGCCGCGCCGCGCCAGCGCCACGATACCGCCCACCACCACCAGCAGTGCCGCCACGAGGGTAGCGGTCTTAGCCAGAAACATCCCGTACTCGCTCAGAAATTCCATTGTATCCTCTCGAATTTGTCGCCGTGAGGGAGAAATCGGCCCGCTAGCGCCCCCCCAAGGGCGATGCTATAGTTTTCAGCCCCGTTATGGTCTTCCCGATTTGGAATTAGACTGAATCCAACACTAACTTATTAATTCAAAAACACTTAAAACTTAACACTTGAAAATTGAGACTTGAAACCCAACCCATGATCCGCAAACTGTACATCAAGACTCACGGCTGCCAGATGAACGAATACGACTCCGCCCGGATGGCGGATGGCTTGCGCGCGGCCTGCGGTCTGGAGCGTACCGACGATCCCGCTCAGGCGGACGTGTTGCTGCTCAATACCTGCTCGATTCGCGAAAAGGCCCAAGAGAAAGTGTTCTCGCAACTGGGGGTCTGGAAAGCCTTGAAAACCCGCCGTCCCGACATGGTGATCGGGGTCGGCGGCTGCGTCGCCAGCCAGGAAGGCGAGTCCTTGCTCGAGCGGGCGCCGCAGGTGGACCTGGTGTTCGGCCCGCAGACCCTGCACCGGTTGCCCGAGATGCTGGCGGCGGTGTGGGCCGAACGGAAACCCCAGGTCGATGTGTCCTTCCCGGAGATCGAAAAGTTCGACCGGCTACCGGAGCCGCGCGCCGAGGGTCCCACCGCCTTCGTGTCGGTCATGGAGGGTTGCAGCAAATATTGCACCTTCTGCGTGGTGCCCTACACGCGCGGCGAGGAAGTCAGCCGGCCGTTCGACGCCGTGCTGGCCGAGGTCGCGGCGCTGGCGGCGCAGGGCGTGCGCGAGGTCAACCTGCTCGGCCAGAACGTCAACGCCTACCGCGGGCCGACGAGCGATGGCGACATCGCCGACCTGGCACTGCTGATCGAACACGTCGCCGCCATCGACGGCATCGACCGCATCCGCTACACCACCTCGCATCCGGTGGAATTCTCCGACCGGCTGATCGAAGTTTACGCCCGCGTGCGGCAACTGGTCAGCCATCTGCACCTGCCGGTGCAAAGCGGCTCCGACCGCATTCTGGCATTGATGAAGCGCGGCCATACCGCCCTGGAATACAAGGCCAAGATCCGCAAACTGCGCGCCATCCGGCCCGACCTCAGCCTGTCCTCGGATTTCATCGTCGGCTTCCCCGGCGAAACCGAGCGGGATTTCGACGCGACGATGGCGCTGATCGAAGACATCGGCTTCGATCACAGCTTCAGTTTCGTCTACAGTCCCCGGCCCGGCACTCCCGCCGCCAGTATGCCCGATCCCACTCCTCCGACGGTCAAAAAAGCGCGGCTGAGCCGCCTGCAGGCGCGTATCGAAGCCGGCGCCCACGCCATCAGCCGGCGGATGGTGGGCACGGCGCAGCGGGTGCTGGTGGACAAGCCCTCGCGCAAGGACGGGCGACAACTGGCTGGCCGCACCGAAAACAACCGGGTGGTCAATTTCGACGGTCCGGCCGGGTTGATCGGCCACTTTGCCGAGGTCGCCATCACCGAGGCGCTGCCCAATTCCCTGCGCGGCCGACTGCTGGCCTGCCCGGAATTGCCGCCCGCCACGATGCAACAAGTCAGTTGATGAGTGTAACCGCTCCCCCATCTTCCTTGAATCTCAACGTTTCCCCCAAATTTCAGGACCTGCTGCTGGAACCGGCCGACAACGTCCGGCTGGCCAATCTGTGCGGGAACCTGGATGAGCACTTGCGCCAGATCGAACGCCGGCTGGGCGTGGAGATCAACAATCGCGGCCACCAGTTCCGAGTGATCGGCGATCCGTCGGCGATCGCGGTCGCGGTCGCGGTGCTGGAAGCCCTGTACCGCAGCACCGGCGCCGAGGACCTGACCCCGGCTCAAGTGCATCTGTTCTTGCAGGAAGCCGGCGCCGAGACCCTGATCGGGGATGAAGAAACGGAGGCCGACGAGGTTCTCATCCGGACCCGGCGCGGGCTGATTCGCGGCCGCGGTCCCAACCAGCAACGCTACCTGTGGAACATCCAGCACCACGATCTCAATTTCGGGGTGGGGCCAGCCGGCACCGGCAAAACCTATCTGGCGGTGGCCTGCGCCGTGGACGCGCTGGAAAGCAACGTAACGCGGCGGCTGGTGCTGGTGCGGCCGGCAGTGGAAGCCGGCGAGCGGCTGGGTTTCCTGCCCGGCGACATGGCCCAGAAAATCGATCCCTATCTCCGCCCCCTCTACGACGCGCTGTACGAGATGCTGGGCTTCGAGCGGGTCGCCAAACTGATCGAGCGCAACATCATCGAGGTCGCGCCGCTGGCGTTCATGCGGGGAAGAAGCCTTAATGATTCCTTCATCATCCTCGATGAAGCACAGAACACCACGGTGGAGCAGATGAAGATGTTCCTGACCCGAATCGGCTTCGGCTCGACGGCCGTCGTCACTGGCGACGTAACCCAGGTGGATTTGCCGCGCAACGTCCCGTCCGGCTTGCGGCAGGTGTTGCAAGTGCTCGAGGATGTGGACGGCATCAGCATGACCTTTTTTAACGCCCGCGACGTGGTGCGGCATCCGCTGGTGCAGCGAATCGTCAATGCGTACCAGGTTTGGGAGCAAAATCAGGAGCACGCCGACCGCGCGTGAGAATGTTCCTTTCACACCCCGCGGACGAACTGTTCAAGTCGGCGGCACAACAATATGGCACCCGCCGCGCCGCCCTCAATCCCCCCGTTCCACCTTGACCACCTTGATCATGTTGGCGCCGCCGGACACGCCGACCGGCACGCTGGCGGTGAACACCACGATCTCGCCTTCCCGTGTCATGCCCTTGTTGAGCAGAAATTCGGTGGCGGAACTCAACAGATCGTCCACGGAGGTGACGACGGCCCCCAGTTGCAGCGGCGTCACCCCCCAGACCAGGGCCAGTTTGCGCAAGGTGGCCAGTTTCGGACTGAAGGCGATCAGCGGCACCAGCGGCCGGAACTTGGCCAAGCCCAGCACGCTCGCTCCGCTGTTGGTGAAACCGACGATGTAGCGGGCGTACACCTTGTCGGCCAGGTCCATGGTGGCGAAATGCACGGCGTCCTCGATTCGCAGGCAGGCCTTGGCCAACAGGTCCGCTTGGGTCAGCACGTTTTTCTCCATGAGGGTCTTGAAGATGTCGCTGTCCTCGACGCTCAGGGCGATGTCCTTCATCATCCGCACCGCCTCGACCGGATACTGGCCGGCGGCGGTTTCCGCCGACAGCATCACCGCGTCGGTCCCGTCCAGAATGGCGTTGGCGACATCGTTGGCCTCGGCGCGGGTCGGCCGGGGATTGGTGATCATCGATTCCAGCATCTGGGTGGCGGTGATCACCGGCTTGCCGGCGATGTTGCACTGGCGGATGAGGGTTTTCTGCATCAGCGGCACGTCCTGCGGCGAGGTTTCCACCCCCAGATCGCCGCGCGCCACCATGATGGCGTCGGCCACGGCGATGATCTCCTCGATGTGCCGGAAGGCTTCCGGCTTTTCGATCTTGGCGATGATCGGAATCTTGCGGCCGTAGGTGGTCAGCATGACATCGATCAGTTCCTTGACGTCGTCGGCGTCGCGCACGAACGACAGCGCCACGTAATCCAGCCAGTGGTCGTAGGCGAACTGCAAATCGGCCCGGTCCTTGTCGGTGATCGCCGAAATCCTGAGCTTGACGTTGGGCAGGTTGACGCCCTTGCGCGGCTTCAGCCGACCGCCGTTGACCACCTGGGTGAAAATCTCGTGCCCCTCGATCCGTTCGACCACAAACTCGAACAGCCCATCGTCGATTAGCACCCGGTCGCCCGGCTTCACCTCCTCGTGCAAACCGCGATGGTCGATGGACACTTTCTTGACACCGTCGTGGACCCCGCCCATCAAATCATCGGTGGTCAACACCAGGATTTCGCCAGCCGCCACGTCTAGGGATTCACCCTCCAGTTGACCGAGCCGAATCTTCGGGCCTTGCAAATCCTGGAAGATGGCAATGTACCGATTCAGCTTCTCCGCCGCTTCCTTGACCAGCCGCACCGATAGCGCGTGATCCTCGTGATTGCCGTGGGAAAAATTGAGCCGGATGACGTCGGCCCCTTCCCGCAGCAGTCTCTCCACCGTGTCCGGATTGCGGGAATTCGGCCCCAACGTCGCCACGATCTTGGTGAACTTCATGATTTTCGCCATCTTCGGTATCGCCCCCAACCCCCTCGCCCTAACAATCATGTCGATGGGATCGATACCCCCAACGATGAAAGTCCGGTACTTTCATGGCAACCCTCTCCCCCATGATCATGAATGGGGGAGAGGGGACTAAGCGGTTACTGTAAAGGATGCGGCGGTTGCGCTCAAAGCGGTTTGAGCGGCGACGAACTGCTTTTTCCCAAGGTTCGGGCGGCAATTTGCGCCAGTTTGATTAAACTGATTCGTGCAAGACAAGCCAACGCGAGGTTTTCAATGACTGACGTGTTTACCCGTATTTTGCGAATCGATCTGCCCGAAGCGCTGCAATGCGATGAATCCGGCAAGAATCCAGCCTTTACGATCAGCTTCGTCACCGACGGAGCGGTGCCGTTTCCGCAAGTGATCCTGCACGCCCCGGACGGCCAACACCTGATCAAGGGCGATGCGATCCAGGCCAGCGCCGGCAGCGGCGGCGAATGCACCTACACCGCGAGCGTTCCGGCCGGGCTGCTGTGGCCCAATACCATCAACGTGCAGGTGGAAGGCTGCCGCAAGGCCGACATCCGCCAGTCCGGCGGCGGCGACTGGATCAAGGAGTTCCGTTCGTTGCGGATCGCGCCGAACGCCAAGGTCAAGCCGGTCATCCGGGTCGCGACCGGGCCGGGCGATGCACCGGTCAAGCTGTATTTCGGCATCCACAAGCACATGCACCAGCCCTACTACAACGCCACCGACCGGCTGTACTGGGATGGCGAGAAGGATTCGATCTTCGGGGCGCGCGGCGGCCCTTACACCCATTTCATCTCGACCGCCGTGCGCCAGTATATCGGCGGGGGTCTGCCCCACGCCGGACTGTCCACCAGTTGGAGCGGCTCGCTGATCGAACAACTGGACCGTTGCGCCGCCGATGGGCTGTGCGGCGGGCGCTTCGGCGGCTGGAACCAGGAGCTGCGCGCGGTCGCCCAGGAGAAAACGGTTCTGGGTCATCCGCGCGTCGATTTCGTGGCCTTCGGCTTCTTCCATCCGCTGATGGCGCTGACCCCGGCCCGCAACATCGTCAAGCAGGTGGAATGGCATCGCGGCATCATCCGCGCGGCGTTCGGCATCGAGGCGTCCAGCGTGATGTTTCCGCCCGAAACCGCTTTCCACGTCCGCATGATTCCGGCGCTGAACCGGGCCGGGGTCAAGGCAGTGATTTACGACTCCATCCACCGCTTCCGGGCCTGCCAGGATTATCCCTACGCCGGGATCAACGAGGGCATGTTGCCGCCCAACCGCGCCGAGCAGGTCAACCCGCCGGTCAACGACTGGCTGCAACTGCGCAACATCTGGGCCGGATCGAAGATTTCGCCCAGCCTGCTGCGGCCGGAGTACGTGCAATACGAAGACCCCGAGGGCCAGGTTCACCAAATCATCGCCGTGCCGGCGGAGCGCTACATCGGCAACGAAGACGCGCGCGGTGGCTTCGGAGCCTTGCAATATCCCGACGTGCTGGGGCAGGTCTACAACCACATCGTGGATACCGGCGGCTTCGATCCCAAACACCCGCCGTTCTTCCTGCTACACTCCGACGGCGACAACCACGGCGGCGGCGCGGACAGCTACTACAACCACAACACCGGGCAACTGGTGCAGTGGTTGCAGGGCGATCCGCGCTTCGAACTGACCACCGTGCACGACTATCTGGACCGCTTCCCGCCCGATCCCGCCCGAGCCGCTCACATCGAACCGGGTTCCTGGAGCGGCGCGGACAACGGCGACCCGCAGTTCATGAAGTGGTTTAGCCGTTACGATCAGCCCTACTCGCCCGACCTGAACTCCTGGGCAGTGCTGACGGCGTTCCAGAACGTGGTGCACGCGCTGGAGGACGCCATGCCCGGCAAACCGTGGCTGGACGACATCAGTCGGCTCATGCTGACCGCCGAGACCAGTTGTTACTGGTACTGGACCGGCCAGCATATCTGGGACCAGCAGGTCACCAACGCCGCCAACGCGGGTTACGGCATGGTCAAAAGCGAGGTGGACGCCGTGCTGTCGGCCGGGAAGGATCGCACCGGGCCGACCATCTTCGCGCCGTGGGTCACGCCCGAAAATCCGGGCGGCAAGCGCTGGGGACAAGGTTGTCTGCTCGACGCGCCGCGCGAGGGGACGGTGCATACCTTCGTGTACGACATCGCCGGCCTGAAGGGAGTGACGCTGGTATTACGCGCCGCCACGGGTGAAACCCGCCTGGCGATGACCGACAACGGTCCGTATCCGTCGCAGACCGGCGCGGCCATCACGGCGAATTACTTCACCGCCAAACTGCCGGTCGGCGCCGGGGATGTGCGCTATTACATCGAGGCGGAGGACGGCAAGGGCAACGTCTCGCGCGGGGCGCTGGAGCGGGTGTATTTGGCGTAGACTGACGTGGCCCGGAT
>JAVMKL010000296.1:0-5227 GCA_031732875.1 Candidatus Competibacter sp.
GCCGGTCCGGCAGGTTGCGGACATAGCCATTCACCCCCAGCGCCAAGGCTTTTGCAGCGGTAGCGTAGCGGAAGCCGACGCCCTGAACGCGGCCGGTGACATAGCAGCGCAGACAGAGGGTTTTCACGTAGCCTCCTCGGGTTCGGGATGTGCTAGGAAGCCGGTTCGGTGGTTTGGGGGCATGGCTAGTAGCGTGGCGGGGCGTCCGCCTTGTCGAGCTCGGCCAGTCGTTCGGCCAGCATGGCGGCGGTCACGGTACCCAGGTGGGTATCGGCGAGTTTGCCAGCAGGAGAAACCAGAAACGTGGTCGGCAACCCCTTGAGGTCGAAACCGGACACCGGCTTTCCGCCGCTCAGCACGATGGGGAAGGTGACGGCCAGCCGTGCCGCGAAAGATCGGATTGCAGTGGGGGCAAGATCCTCCATGTTGATCCCGATGACCGCGGCACGGTTGCCATGTGCCTCGTGGAATACTTGCAATTCGGGCATTTCCAGCAGGCAGGGCGGGCACCAGGTCGCCCAGAAATTGACGACGACCCACTTGCCGCGAAAATCGGCCAACCGCACTGGCCGGTTGTCGAGATCGGGCAGCGTGAAGTCGAGCCCTTGGGCGCTGGCGGAGTGGACCGCCGCCAGCAGGAGCGCCAGGCGGAAAGCGAGACGGCATGGGAGCGGGGAAGCGATGGCAGGCATCTCGGCGTCTCGATCACGCGGATCCGTGGGTGGCGTTCGACTCAGGGAAGTACGGATCGGGATACGGGGGGTTGAGACGCTTTCTCCCGGGCCTTGATGGCCTCGTCGCGCGCATCAAGGGCATACCGTCGAGCATCGTCGTAGGCGCCGGCATCGAGACGCGTCTGTGCTTGTTGCAACAGACTCAAGGCCGCCCGCAGAATATCGGGCGAACGCTCGATCGCGCCGGCCGCCTCGGCCGAACGGATAGCCTGCCGGGCGTCGCTCATTTCTTGCACGGGGGCTGTCGCGCAAGCCGCCAGTGCCAGGGACGCCACGGCGAGTAGCGTGAGTTTGGTGGTCAAGGCTTCGAGAAAGCGGCGGGGCCGCTGCATGGGACAAGCAGAACGATAAATTGCGAATCAATCCGATGAATTCACCATGCAAGCTAGCACCGGTTACCCGGGTCGTCAAGCTGGCTTGGGGAATGTCAAGGCCGTTGGTCGGTGATGATCGGATCAATCCGGTGGTCGAAGGGCGGGTGATTGAGGAGAGGGCGCGAGCCGATGGCGGAGATTTTGATTCTATACTACAGCCGCAGCGGGAGTACCGCCGAGATGGCGCGACAGGTGGCTCGAGGTGTGGAGGAAGTGGAAGACATGATGGCACGGTTACGGACCGTGCCGCCGGTTTCGACCGTTTGCGAGGCGGCCGAGGACGAAATTCCAGCCGTCGGTCCACCTTACGTCAGTTTGGACGACCTGCGGGAATGCGCCGGTCTAGCCTTGGGCAGCCCCACCCGTTTTGGCAACATGGCCGCACCGCTCAAGTACTTTCTGGATTCCACCGGAGGGCTCTGGTTGGCGGGAGCGCTATCCGGCAAACCGGCGGCGGTCTTCACCTCGGTTTCAACCCTGCACGGTGGCCACGAGTCCACTCTGCTGACCATGATGTTGCCGCTGTTGCACCATGGCATGTTGCTGGTGGGGCTGCCCTTCACCGAGACGGCGCTGAACGAAACCCGCAGCGGGGGTACGCCGTACGGTCCGAGTCACTGGTCGGGATCGAAGTCCAAGGCGGCGCTCAGCATCGAGGAAAAGCTGCTTTGCCAGGCGCTGGGCCGGCGACTGGCGCAAGTGGCGCGGCGATTGGGAATCGCATGAGCCGGTTCTGGCATGCGGTCGCGCTCGCGGGCTATTTCGGGTTGTTCGGCTTGCTGCTGCTCTGGTTCGCCTGGCTGGAACCCTCCCGCCGGATGCCGGTCTCGCTGGCGCTGATCCTGCTGGCGGGGCCGTTGCTGATACCCCTGCGCGGCCTGTTGCGGGGTCGTTCCTATACCCACGCCTGGACCAGCTTTCTGGCGCTGTTCTATTTCACGGTCGGGGTGTTCTACGCCGCGGGACCCATGGCGCGATCCTGGCTGGCTTGGCTGGAAATCGGGTTCAGCATATTACTGTTTCTGGGGGCGGTCCTGTACGTTCGCGTCCGAGCCCGCGAGCGGCGCGCGGTGCGTGCCATCGAACCCGAAACGGTTTCGGCGGTCGAATCACGGGCTTTTGACCTTATCGAGCATGGAGGTGATCATGGATGACAGTGGACCAGTCTCGGCTCTTGCGAAACAGCCGCGATCAATGCTATATTATTTATCTCTGATGCGGGGTGGAGCAGTCCGGTAGCTCGTCGGGCTCATAACCCGAAGGTCGTAGGTTCAAATCCTGCCCCCGCTACCAAAATTTCAAGGAAGCCCGTTAAGGGCTTTTTTTATGCGGCTGCTTCCAGCTCCATCCGGGCTGATCCCGCACCTGGCCGCCCCGCCGTGGGCAAGATGGCGGGCAGTCGAGGTAGGCGATGTCCGTCGGCGGAGGGACAAATCGCCACGGGCGGCATCCGACCCTTGTGTCAACATGCTGTTTGTGCCGCGCGGGGTCAACCAGATTGGCGAACGAGTGGGCCGCGGGCCCATTTTTTGTTTCCGGTGATCGAGATGCGCCAGGACCTTCGGACGATCAAGCGGATATTGGCGGCCGTGGTGGAAACCATGGGCTACGAACTGGTCGGGGTGGAGTTTCATCCCCGCCATGCCAATTCACTGTTGCGGGTCTATATCGATAGTGAAAACGGGATCACCTTGGACGATTGCCAGCGGGTCAGCCATCAGTTGAGCGGTGTGCTGGACGTCGAGGATCCCATCGCCGGTCGGTACACTCTGGAGATTTCCTCGCCCGGGCTGGACCGTCTGCTGTTCGATGCCCCGCACTTCGAACGCTTCGCCGGTTCGGAAGTGCGGATTCAGTTGCACGAGATGCTGGACGGGCGGCGGAAACTGATCGGGCGTCTGCTCGGAATGCGCGGCGGCGACGTGGTGATCGTTGACGGTGAGGGACGGGAATGGCGGGTGCCGCTCGAGCGGATCGAGAAGGCTCGACTGGTACCCGAACTCTAGGGTGGGATGACAGAGCGTGCGGACCCGGCTGGGAGGCAGAACGACATGCGCGTTAAAGACAGCAAAGAAGGCAACAAAGAGATTCTGCTGGTGGTGGATGCCGTCTCCAACGAGAAAGGTGTCAACAAGGAAATCATTTTCGGCGCCTTGGAAGTGGCGCTGGCATCGGCGGCCAAAAAGCGTTACGAAGGCGACCCCGACGTGCGGGTGGCGATCAACCGGCGCACCGGAAGTTATGACACCTTCCGGCGCTGGCTGGTCGTGGCCGATACCGCCCAAATCGAAAATCCGGATCGGCAGATCGCTCTAGCCGAAGCATCCCGGCTTCAGCCGGGTGTCCAAGTTGGCGATCACGTCGAAACTCCCCTGGAAAACGCCGATTTCGGCGGCCGCATCGCCGCCCAGACCGCCAAGCAGGTGATCGTCCAGAAAGTGCGGGACGCCGAACGCGCGCAGATCGTCGATGCCTACCTGCACCGCAAGGGCGAACTGATTGGCGGGGTGGTCAAGCGTCAGGAGCGTGGCGACGCGATCATCGACGTCGGCGGCAACGTCGAGGCCAAGATCGCCCGCGAGGATTTGCTTCCCCGTGAGTCGTTCCGGATCGGCGAGCGGGTGCGGGGCTATCTCAAGGACGTCCGCACCGAAAGTCGTGGTCCCCAGTTGTTCGTCAGCCGGGTGGCACCGGAATTTTTGATTGCCCTGTTTACCTTGGAAGTGCCCGAGATCAACCAGGGGATCATCGAGATCAAGGGCGCCGCCCGCGATCCCGGTTCGCGGGCCAAGATCGCCGTCAAGAGCAAGGACGCGCGCATCGATCCGGTGGGGGCATGCGTGGGAATGCGCGGCGCGCGGGTGCAGAGCGTGACCAACGAACTGGCTGGCGAACGGGTGGACATCGTGCAGTGGGACGACGATCCGATCCGCTTCGTCATGAATGCGATGTCGCCAGCGGAGGTCGAGTCGATCATCGTCGACGAGGACACACACAGCATGGATATCATCGTCGCCGACGAAAAGCAGTTGGCCCAAGCCATCGGTAAGGGTGGGCAGAACGTGCAACTGGCGAGTCGGTTGACCGGCTGGACCCTGAACGTGATGACCCGGGCTCAGTCCCAGGCCAAGCGCGGCCAGGAGGACGACGTCCTGCAGCGGATGTTCGTGGAACTGTTGGCCGTGGATGACGGGATCGCGGCGATTTTGGTACGCGAAGGATTCGCCGGTCTGGAGGAGGTCGCGTACGTGCCTGTTCACGAGATGCTGGAGATTCCGGAATTCGATGAAGAGATTGTCGAGGAGTTGCGCGGGCGGGCGCGCGATGTGTTGCTGACCCGCGCGATCGCCGCGGAGGAGCGACTCGGTGACACCCGGCCGGCCGAAGATCTGCTGCGCATGGAGGGTATGGACGAGGAACTGGCCTTTACTCTTGCCAGCCGTGGGATCGCGACGATGGAAGATTTGGCCGAACTGTCGGTGGACGATCTCAACGAAATCGCCGGCCTTGATGAGGAGCGGGCCGCGAAACTGATCATGACGGCGCGAGCGCCTTGGTTTTCGAAGAACGGGCGGTAGGATGAGCTCGTCTTGGGGGTGGTAAATGACGGATGTAACGGTCAAACAGTTTGCGACGGTCGTCGGCATACCGGTGGATCGCTTGTTGGAACAGTTCACCGAGGCTGGCATCACGGTCGCCGGGGCCGATTCCACGATCACGGAAAAGCAGAAAGTGGATCTGTTGACGCACCTGCGCAAGAGTCATGGCAACCGGCTGGTCCAGGGAGTGGTCGAGCCCAAAAAAATCACGCTCAAGCGCAAGACGCATAGCGAAATCAAGATGGGCGGTGGTACGGCCGGGCAGGTCAAGACCGTCAGCATCGAGGTACGCAAGAAACGTACTTATGTCAAGCGCAGTCTGGTGGAGGAAGAAGTTCCCCGCCGCGGCGAGGCCGAGAGTCCGGTCGAGGTACCGGTGTCGGTGGCTGTGGAGGAACAACCTCACCGGAGAGAAATTGAGGAGGATCTCCGCAGGCAGGAAGAGGAGGCGATGAAGCTGCAGGTGGCCGAGGAGGAATCGCGCCGCCGGGCCGAGGAGGAATCGCGCCGCCGGGCCGAG
>JAVMKL010000296.1:5327-11481 GCA_031732875.1 Candidatus Competibacter sp.
GAGGAATCGCGCCGCCGGCCGGAACTCGAGGGTCGCTCAAAGCCGGCGGAAAGGCCGATTGTTTCGCGGTCCGCCGAAGCCCCCGCTCGCAGACCAGCCGTTGTGGGATCGATGGCGACCCAGGCTCAGCGGCGTCCCGGGGTTGGCCAAGCTGGAGCGGAGCCCAAGGCCGCGAAGCCTGCCAGGCCGGCGGTGGAGACCAAGGCCAAGAAGCGTTTCGAGGGACCTGGCCGGACCACGGGTAAAGCACGCGGTGAAGGTGGAGCCGAGATGGTCGGTCAGCGCCGGAAAGAGGAATTCGACGAAGAGCGGTTTCCACGGCACAAGAAAGCCAAGGGAACCAAAGTCGGCTTGCCGTCACCGATGCCGCGGCATGGCTTCGCCAAGCCCACCGGGCCGATGGTGCGTGAAGTGGTTATTCCCGAAACCATCAGCATTGCCGATCTGGCCCAGAAAATATCGGTAAAGGCGACCGAGGTCATCAAGATCTTCCTGAAAATGGGACTGATGGTGACCATCAATCAGACGATCGATCAGGATACCGCGGCGATGGCCGTCGAGGAGATGGGGCATACCTACAAGCTGCTCAAGGAAAACGCCCTGGAGGAGGAGTTGACCGCCGAGACCGGTGGTGGTGGCGAGGCGATGCCGCGTCCGCCGGTGGTGACCATCATGGGCCATGTGGACCACGGTAAGACCTCGCTGCTCGACTACATCCGGCGCACCCGGGTGGCGGCCGGCGAGGCCGGTGGCATCACCCAACACATCGGCGCCTATCACGTCCGCACGCCCAAGGGAGTGATCACTTTCCTCGATACTCCCGGCCATGCGGCTTTCACCGCCATGCGCGCGCGCGGCGCGAAGGCTACCGATGTGGTGGTGCTGGTGGTGGCGGCCGATGACGGCGTGATGCCGCAAACGCTGGAAGCGATCCAGCACGCCCGCGCGGCCGGCGTGCCGATCGTGGTGGCGGTCAACAAGATGGACAAGTCCAGCGCCGATCCGGAGCGGGTCAAGAGCGAGCTGTCCGTGCAAGGGGTCATTTCCGAGGAGTGGGGTGGTGATGTCCTGTTCGCCTACGTGTCGGCCAAATCCGGCATGGGGGTCGACAATTTGCTGGATCAGATCCTGGTGCAGGCCGAGGTTCTGGAACTGAAGGCGCCGCTGGGCGGATCGGCCAAGGGCGTGGTGATCGAATCGAGGCTGGACAAGGGCCGCGGCCCAGTGGCGACCGTGCTGGTGCAGAACGGTACCCTGCGCAAGGGGGATGTGATCCTGAGCGGTCTCGAATATGGCCGGGTGCGCGCCATGCTCAACGAGAGCGGTCAGAGCGTGAACGAGGCCGGACCTTCGATCCCGGTCGAGGTCCTCGGCCTGTCGGGCACGCCCAAGGCTGGCGACGAGGTGATCGCGGTCGCCGACGAGCGCAAGGCCCGCGAAATCGCGCTGTTCCGGCAGGGTAAACTCCGCGAGGAACAGGCCAAGAAGCCGATCAGCCTGGACGATATCTCCAAACAGTTCGAGACCGGGCAGATCAACGTCCTCAACGTGGTGCTCAAGGCCGACGTGCAGGGGTCCGCCGAGGCCATCGTGGATGCGCTGACTCGGCTGTCCACCGACGAAGTGCAGGTCAAGATTATCGCCAGCGGCGTCGGCGGCATCAACGAATCGGATGTGAATCTGGCCAGAAACGCGAAAGCCATCATCATCGGTTTCAACGTGCGCGCGGACAGCGTGGCCAAGAAACTGGCGGAGGAGGAAGGGCTGAAGCTGCACTACTACAGCGTCATTTACGAACTGATCGACGACATCAAACGAGCGATGGTGGGTATGCTCAAACCGGAATTCAAGGAGGAAATCATCGGGCTGGCCGAGGTACGCCAAGTGTTCCGCTCGCCCAAGTTCGGAGTGGTGGCCGGCTGTATGGCGGTGGATGGTGTGGTGCGCCGCAACAATCCGATCCGGGTGCTGCGCAACAATGTGGTGATCTTCGAGGGCGCCTTGGATTCGTTGCGGCGCTTCAAGGATGACGTCGGCGAAGTGCGCGCCGGCATGGAGTGTGGCATGGGCGTGAAGAACTACAACGACATCCGCGAAGGCGACCACATCGAGGTGTTCGAGCGGGTGCAGGTGCAACGTACCCTCTAGGCGTCGGCTTGGAGCGAGACCGAACGATGATGAAGGCATCCCCACGCAGCCGCCGGGTCGGCGAGCAGATTCGCCGGGAGTTGGCGGAGTTGATCCGCGACGAACTTCGCGACCCGAGGTTGGCGTTGGTGTCCATGACCAGCGTCGAAGTCAGCCCCGACCTGGCCTATGCCCGAATTTACGTGACCCTGCTGGGCGATCCGGCCGAACGGGCCGAACGGGTAGCCGAACTCAACCATGCCGCGCCGTTGCTGAGACGGGAACTGGGCCGACGCATGCGCATTCACACGGTGCCGAAGCTGGAATTCCGCTACGACGAAGTGGTGGAACGCGGCGCGCGGCTGTCGGCGCTCATCGACGCCGCGGTCGCCGCCGATGCCGGCAAGCATCGCGATGAAGCGGCGGAAGACACCGGCCCGGAGAGTGGCGGGTGACCGGCCGCGACCGCCGCAATGTCAGCGGCGTGGTGCTGCTGGACAAGCCGGTCGGCTGGACTTCCAACGCGGCGCTGCAAGCGGTCAAGCGACTATATCGGGCTGCCAAGGCCGGTCATACCGGCAGCCTCGATCCTCTGGCCAGCGGTCTGCTGCCGATCTGTCTGGGGGAAGCCACCAAACTGTCTGGGCTGTTGCTGAACGCTGACAAGACGTATCGTTTTATCTGCCGGCTGGGAGCGACCACCGCTACCGGCGACGCTGAGGGCGAAATCATCGCCACCCAACCGATCGGATTCCTGAACCGCGAACGGGTCGAAACCGCGTTGCGGCAGTTCATCGGTCCGATCCGGCAGATTCCGCCCATGTATTCCGCCTTGAAGCGCGACGGTCAGCCCCTGTACAAGCTGGCGCGCAAGGGTATCGAGGTGGAACGCGAGCCGCGCGAGGTGACCGTGCACGAATTGCATCTGCTGCGATGGGAGGGCGAGGAGTTGGAATGCGAACTGCGTTGCTCCAAGGGGACCTACGTCCGGACGCTGGCGGCCGATCTCGGCGCGGCGCTGGGTTGCGGCGCTCACATCGCGACGCTGCGTCGCATCGCGGTGGAATCCTGCGATGCGGGGCGGATGGTGACGCTGGAGGTGTTGCGCGCGCGGGCGGAGCAGGGTTTGGCGGCGCTGGACGAATTGCTGCTGCCGATGGATAGCGCAGTGTCTGCCTGGCCGGCGGTGCGAATGCAAGGCGATGCCGTCTTCTTCCTGCGGCAGGGCCAGCCGGTACTGGTACCGCACGCCCCGACCCGGGGCTGGGTGCGCCTGTACCAGGGCGAGCAGCTTTTTCTGGGCATCGGCGAAATCCTCGACGATGGCCGGGTCGCGCCGCGACGGCTGCTGGCCGTCGGATCCTAGGCCGGCTTGTTGATTTCCCCTCGTTGGGGGTAATATTCCTTATTTAGCTCAATTGACTGAACGAATTCGAATTGGAGCTTGACCCGATGCCGCTTAACACCGAGCAAAAATCTCAGATCGTGCGGGATTACCAGCGCGGCCCTGCCGATACCGGTTCGCCGGAAGTCCAAGTCGCGTTACTGACCAATCGCATCAATGGCTTGCAATCGCATTTCGGAGCGCACAAGAAAGACCATCATTCCCGGCGCGGGCTGTTGAAGATGGTCAACCAGCGCCGCAAGCTGCTGGACTACCTGAAAGGGATGGATTTGCAGCGCTATCAGGACTTGATCAGTCGCCTCGGCTTGCGCCGCTGAGGTTTTCCGCCGTTCTTTCGCCGCACAGGACGCTTTCGTGACGCCCATCAAGAAGACATTTCAGTACGGCCAGCACGCCGTGACCCTGGAAACGGGTGAAATCGCCCGCCAAGCCAGCGGCGCGGTACTGGTCAACATGGCCGATACCGTGGTGCTGGTTACCGTGGTCGCCGATCGGGAAACCGAGGAAGGCCGAGATTTTCTGCCGCTGCGAGTGGACTACCAGGAACGCACATACGCGGCGGGCCGCATTCCCGGGGGCTTTTTTCGCCGCGAGGGACGTCCTTCCGAGAGTGAAACCCTGACCGCCCGGCTGATCGACCGGCCGCTGCGCCCGTTGTTTCCCGACGGTCTCACCAACGAAATTCAGATCATCGCCACCGTGATGTCCTTGAACAACCAAGTGGATCCGGAAATCCCGGCGTTGCTGGGCGCCTCGGCGGCGGTGGCGTTGTCCGGCGTGCCGTTCGATGGTCCCATCGGCGCGGCCCGGGTCGGTTATCGCGACGGTCAGTATCTGCTCAATCCCACCCGTCGCGAGCTGAAGACCTCGCAACTGGATCTGGTGGTGGCCGGGACCGAACGGGCGGTGTTGATGGTGGAATCCGAGGCCGAGGAATTGCCCGAGGACATCATGCTCGGCGCGGTGGTGTTCGGCCACGAGCAGATGCAGGTCGCCATCCGCGCCATCAACGAACTGGTGGTGGAAGCAGGCACGCAGCCGTGGAACAATTGGCAGCCGCCGGTCGGCGACGCGGCGTTGGAAAGCGCGGTGTGGACCGCCGCCGAGGCCGATCTGACCGACGCTTACCAGATCGCCGAAAAGCTGAGCCGCCAGCAACGGGTACGAGAAATCCGCGATCGAACCGTCGCGCAAGTGACCGCGCGGGAACCGGAGCGCTGGACCGCGTCGGTGGTCGAAAAAACCTTCTCGGCGCTGGAGAGCGAAATCGTGCGTGGCCGCATTCTGTCCGGCTTGCCGCGTATCGACGGTCGCGACACCCGCACCGTGCGACCGATCACCATCCGGACTGGCGTGCTACCGCGTACCCACGGCTCCGCGCTGTTCACTCGCGGCGAAACCCAGGCGCTGGTGGTGACCACCTTGGGCACCGACCGGGACGCTCAGATCATCGATGCCATCGAAGGCGAATACCGCCAGCCGTTCCTGCTGCACTACAACTTCCCGCCGTATTCGGTAGGCGAAATCGGCCAGGTTGGCAGCCCCAAGCGCCGGGAGATCGGTCACGGCCGGCTGGCCAAGCGCGGCGTGCAGGCAGTGATGCCGAAACCCGAGCAGTTCCCGTACACGGTGCGGGTGGTGTCGGAAATCACCGAATCAAACGGATCCAGCTCCATGGCTTCGGTGTGCGGCGCCAGCCTGTCGCTGATGGATGCCGGCGTACCGATCAAGGCGCCGGTGGCGGGCATCGCCATGGGTCTGATCAAGGAAGAGGACCGGTTTGCGGTGTTGACCGACATCATCGGCGACGAAGACCATCTAGGTGATATGGATTTCAAGGTGGCGGGTACCCGCGACGGCGTCACGGCCCTGCAGATGGACATCAAGATCGACGGCATCACCCGCGAGATCATGGAGCAGGCGCTGGCCCAGGCCCGCGAGGGGCGGTTGCACATTCTCGGCAGGATGAGCGATGCCATCGTCAAGCCGCGCCAGGAATTGTCCGAGTACGCGCCACGTTATACCACCCTGCGGATCAACCCGGAGAAGATCCGCGACGTGATCGGCAAGGGCGGCGTGACCATTCGTTCCATCACCGAGGAAACCGGCGCCACCATCGACATCAACGACGATGGCACGGTCAAGATCGCCGCAGTGGACAAGGCCGCCGGCGACGAGGCCCGCCGCCGCATCGAGCAGATCACCGCCGATGTGGAAGCAGGTCAGATCTACGAGGGCAAGGTGGTTCGGATCATGGACTTTGGCGCCTTTGTGGCCATTCTGCCCGGTCGCGATGGCATGGTGCACATCTCGCAAATCTGCGACGAGCGAGTGCAGAACGTCAGCGACAAGTTGGCGGTCGGCGATATGGTCAAAGTCAGGGTCATGGAAATCGACAAGCAGGGCCGCATCCGCCTGAGCATGAAGGGCCTGAACTGAGACCCGGAGGTGGCGAGCCGTGGTGATTTGCCCAGGCGCGGCCACTTCGAGTATATTTCCCAATCCCGCTGTCGAGGAAGCGGCAGCGCCCCGGAGAGGTGGCCGAGCGGTCGAAGGCGCAGCACTGGAAATGCTGTTTAGGGGTAACTCTAACGAGGGTTCGAATCCCTCTCTCTCCGCCAA
>JAVMKL010000297.1:0-2741 GCA_031732875.1 Candidatus Competibacter sp.
CCGGAGAACGACGATGCGCAAAACCCTGTTGATGCTCTTGCTGGCCGGAACGACAACATTGCCAATGCACGCCTGGGCGGAACCGGTCGCGGTCGGCCCCGAGGACAACCTGGAAAAAGTGTTGACGGCCCAGAAGGGCAAGAAGGTCACGATTCGGCTGGGGGCGGGGGAAGACCTCACCGGCACCGTTCGCGACGTGACCGGCCAGTTGCTGATCTTGGGCGAACTGGCCGGCAAGGAATTCTACGACGCCGTCATTCCGACCCGGAGCATCGCGGCGGTGATCGTGCGCGTCAAGTAACCGGAACCGGCTCGATCCCGCAACGCACTGCCATGCAAATTATCAATTCCCCCTGGTCCTGGCAACTGAACTGGGATGTGATCCGGCACGATCTGGTCATCGGCAGTTGTCCGCGCAACCCGGCCGATCTCGAGCGGATTCGCGCCGAATCCAGGGTTTCAGCGGTGCTCTCGGTACAGGACGACGAGTGCCTGGAGAAACTGGAAATCGACTACCCGCGACTCGCGCGCCATGGCCGGGCGCTCGGTCTGGCGATGGAGCGCAGCCCCATGCGCGACTTCGATGTCGAGGACCAGCGCCGTCGGTTGCCCGACGCCGTGCGCGCCTTGCACCGCCTGATCGGCCAAGGCTATCGCGTCTACCTGCACTGCACCGCCGGCATCAACCGCTCGCCGCTGGCGGCGGTGGCTTATCTGACCTGGGTCGAGGGCCAGTCCGTGGACGAGGCCATGGCGCTGTTGCGGCACGCCCGGCCAGAGGTCAGTCCCTACTGGGATGCCTATCAGGGTTGCTTCGACGATTTGAGCGCCGCCCGCATCGACCGGATTCGGTTACGGGCCTGGGAGTTGAGCCGTCAGGATCCCCAGCGAGGCGCCGAGGACCACTGGTTGAGGGCGGAACGGCAAATCGTTCGCGCCGCTCTGATCGACTGAGAGGCTGTATTAAAACTAACCGACTGATTGATAAAAACTCCATAGGATACGCATTGCGTACCCCACGACGCCGCGCCCGCCGAGATCGCTTTCGGGTCGCCGGCGAGCGGCGGACGTGAGTCCGCTGTTTCCGCACCCGCCGAGATCGCCGACGCCTTGCCGCGTTCCGGGAAACAGGGGGCTGACGCCCCCCGCTCGCGGAACGACCGCGCCGCTCCCACAGGGGGAGGGGGGTTTTTGGACAGTCTCCGAGCGTCGGATCAAACCGCTTTCAACCCCCAGACGCCTCGGCCCGCATCGCCACCCAGGCCTGGCCCAGACTCAGGCCGCCATCGTTCGGCGGCGCCTGGCGGGCGGCGAACACCCGCCAGCCGGCCGTTTCCAAACGTGTCTGGAGTTGCGCGGCCAGCAATCGGTTGAGGAAACAGCCACCGCCCAAGGCCACGCGCCGGATGCCGCGTTTTACGCCCGCCCGTTCCAGCCACTCGCTCAAGGCCAGCGCCAGGGTGGCATGAAAACAGGCCGCGCCGGCGCCCGGTTCCACGCCGTCGGCCAGCCGGTCCAGCAGCGGCAGCAAATCCAGCACGCCGTCGTCGCCGAGCCGGAATCCATCGGACAGCGCCGGCGCCGGCCCGTGGCGGTGGGCCAGCGCCTCCAATTCCATTGCCGCCTGACCCTCGTAGTCGTTGACCTCGCGTACGCCCAGCAGGGCGGCGGCGGCGTCGAACAACCGGCCGGCGCTGCTGGTTTCCGGAGTGTGGAGGCGCCGCTCCAGCATCTGCTGGATGAATGCCGCCCTGGAGCCGAACCGGCGGAGAATCTCCCCGTCCCGCCCCAGCCGATGCAACGCCGCCACCGCCAGCCGCCAGGGTTCGCGGGCGACCCGGTCGCCGCCGGGCAGGGGCAGGGGGCGCAGGTGGCCGAGCCGTTCGAAGCGCGCGCCATCCACCCAGAGCAGTTCTCCACCCCAAATGCCGCCATCCGACCCCAGTCCCACCCCGTCCAGCGCCAACCCCAGCGTCGGTTCGCGCAGGCCATGCTCCGCCATTACCGCCGCGATGTGGGCGTGGTGGTGCTGCACGGCGACGCAAGGCAGGCCCCGTTCCGTCGCCACCGTCGCGGCGAGCCGGCTGCTGGGAAAATCCGGATGCAGGTCGCGGGCGATCCGCTCCGGCACGATTCGCAGGATGTCCTGCAAATGCATCATCGCTTCCTCCAGCGCCCGGCAGGTCGCGGCGTTGTCGAGGCTGCCGATGTGGGGGGAAAGATAAGCCCGGTCGTCGCGGGTCAGACACAGGGTGTTCTTGAGAAACCCGCCCAGCGCCAGCACCGAGGGACCGGCCTGGGGCAGGCGAATGGCTTGCGGGGTGTAGCCGCGGGCGCGGCGGATGAAAAAGGGTTCCCTTTCCCTTGAGGGGGGAGGGCGGGGGTGGGGATGATCGAACGCTGCCACGCTGTCGTCGCAGCGCGCCAGAATCGCCCGGTCGTGAGTCACGAAGCCGTCGGCGATCCCGCGCAATCGATCCACCGCCTCCTCGTCGTCGATCACCAGCGGCTCGCCGCCGGGATTGGCGCTGGTCATGACCAGCAGCAAGGGCTGGGGCTGTTCCAGCCACGCCGTGCCCGCAGGTCGCTCGGCCGCTTCGTGGAACAGCAGATAGTGCAGCGGGGTGTAGGGCAGCACGACGCCCAGGTGCGCCAAGCCCGGCGCGATGCCGGACAGGGGATGTTCCGATGAGTCGGCCCTCACCCCCGACCCCTCTCCCGGAGGGCGAGGGGAGAGCGGC
>JAVMKL010000297.1:2841-11468 GCA_031732875.1 Candidatus Competibacter sp.
CGATGAGTCGGCCCTCACCCCCGACCCCTCTCCCGGAGGGCGAGGGGAGAGCGGCACCCTCACTCCCGACCCCTCTCCCGGAGGGCGAGGGGAGAACGGCGCCCTCATCCCCGATCCCTCTCCCGGGGGGCGAGGGGAGAGCGGGTGCCGGCGCAGCAGCACGATGGGTCGTTGCGGCGATTCCAGCAACCGCCATTCCGCTTCGTCGCCCGCGACCCAGGGCACCAGCGAGGCGGCGTTGGCCGCCATCACCGCGAACGGCTTGGCCTCGCGCTGCTTGCGTTGGCGCAGGCGGGCCACGGCGGCGGCGTTTTGGGCGTCGCAGACCAGATGGAAGCCGCCGAGTCCCTTGATCGCCAGAATCGCCCCGGCCCGCAATCGCGCCATCGCGGCGGCGATCGCGTCGGTCACCGCCACCGGCTCGCCGCCGGCATCGCGCCAGGTCAGCCGGGGACCGCAGATCGGACAGGCGTTCGGCTGGGCGTGAAAGCGGCGGTCGCCCGGGTCGTGATATTCCCGCGCGCAGGCCGGACAGAGGGCGAAGCCCGCCATGCTGGTGTTGGGCCGGTCGTAGGGCAGGGCGGCGGTGAGGGTGTAACGGGGACCGCAGTCGGTGCAGTTGATGAAGGGATAACGGTGGCGGCGGTCGTGGGGATCGAACAGTTCCGCCAGACAGGCGGCGCAAATCGCCATATCCGGGGTGATGTCCGCCGTCGCCGCGCCGCCGCCGCTGGCGGCGATGGCGAAAACCCCTTCGCCGTCGAGCGGCGGCAATTCCTCCACCCGCAGTGCGTCGATGCGGGCCAGCGCCGGCGGTTGGCGCAGGGCGTTCAGGAAATCCTCGAGTGTTTCCGGAGCGCCTTGAACCTCGATTTCCACCCCCGCGCCGCCGTTGCGGACGAAGCCGCTCAAGCCGCGTTGCATCGCCAGCCGGTAGACGAACGGGCGAAACCCCACGCCCTGTACCTGGCCGCGTATCCGGATCGCGCGGCGCTGGAGCATGATGGTTCTCGTTCGACCGGCGGGATGCCGGCGCTACCGGCTCAACCGCCGCTTCGCGCCAGCCGCGCCCGCGCCGCGGCCAGCTCCGTTTCCAGTCGGCCGACCCGTTGCGTCAGGGCGGCGCGTTGGCCCTGCCGCACCCAGTCCAGCCATGCCTCCATGCCGTCCCCGGTGCGGGCGGACAGTTGCAGGATCCGAATGTCCGGGTTCACCCGCCGCGCGTAGTCCAGGCACCGGGCCACGTCGAACTCGACGTGGGGCAGCAGATCGGTCTTGTTGAGCAACATCAGTCCGGCGGCGGCGAACATGTTGGGGTACTTGAGCGGTTTGTCCTCGCCCTCGGTCACCGACAGGATGACGACCTTGCACGCCTCGCCGAGATCGAAATCCGCCGGGCAGACCAGATTACCGACGTTTTCGATGAACAGGACCCCACTTTCCGGCAACGGCAACCGTTCCAAAGCATGACCGACGCCGTGCGCGTCGAGATGGCAGCCCTTGCCGGTGTTGATCTGTACCGCCGGCGCGCCGGCGGCGTGGATGCGCTCGGCGTCGTTGGCGGTTTGCTGGTCGCCGCCGATGACCGCGACGGGAAATTCGTCGAGCAGTACCCGAACCGTTCCAGCCAACAGCAGGGTCTTGCCGGAACCGGGGCTGGAGACCAGATTCAACGCGAACACGCCCCGTTCCGCGAACAGCCGCCGGTTGCCGGCGGCGAACTCCGCGTTCTTCGCCAGAATGTCCTGTTCGAGGGTCAACCGCCGTCCTTCGCCGATGTGGCCGTGGGAAAGATGGCCATGCTCGTGCTCGTGCTCGTGCCCGCGAGCATGAACGTGGGGGTGGATAAGCAAATCGCTTTCGCCGCAACCGCAGGTGGCGCACATTTAATCGACCTCCATCTCCTTGATCCGCATTTCATTGCCGCCCACGAGCCGCCACTGGTGGCCGCCGCAAAGCGGACACGGATCGAAAAATTGATTGACCTCCACCGCTTGCGCGCAATCCAGGCACCAAGCGCGGCCGGGCAGGGTGACGATATCCAGTTCGGCCTCCGCGGCGATGGTATCCCGACGAACGATCTCGAAGGCGAAGCGGAGGGCTTCCAGTTCGACGTTGGCCAGAACACCGATTTCCAGCCACACCCGCCGTATCCGACTGAAACCCTGCCGGCGGGCCTGACTGGCGACGGTTTCGACGATGCTTTCGCAGAGCGAGAACTCGTGCATGGCGGGGGTCGCTAGGATAGTCCTGCCACGGCGGGTGGTCGCCGGGCGGGAGCGAGCAACTCGGCGAGAGCAGCCACCGGACAGGTAGGTGGATCGCTCAGTCTTTCAGCGTGGCCAGGTACGCGACGATATCGGCGCGCTCCTCGGCATTCGGCAGGCCGATGATCGTTTTCTTGGTGCCCGGCAGGAATTTGTCGGGGTTGGCAAGATAACTGTCCAAATCCTGCCGGGTCCATGTGCCGCCCGCCGTGGCCAGCGCCTGGGAATAGCCATAGCCTTTGGCTCGCGCCTTGGGTGCGTCCACGATACCCCAGAGGCCGGGTGCAACTCGCAGGGGACCATCTTTCTCCAGACTGTGACAGACCACGCAAGACCCCGCCGGCTTGTCCCACCCGACCGGTTTGGCGGCATATCGATAATCCTCCTTGGCCGAAGCCGCCGGAGTCATGAGAGAAAACAGACCACTGGTGGGATCGACCACCCATAACGAACCGCCCAGAACGAGCAGGGCGATGAGGATCACGAAAATTGGCCGCGTCAGTTTTTGCATGTCATGCCCCTCTCCCGATCATCCTTGAACTATAGTTAAACGATGTATTGAATTACAGCAAAACATTTCAGTGACATTCCGGCATGTCGGACCAACGAGTCCATGACCTAATTATAAAAAAGTATAGTTTGAGGAGGGTGCCGATGGTGGAACGACGCAGAACGATGCCTGGCGTCAACTGTTTTGAGTGTCAGCTTCGCTATCGAAACGAATGGAGCGTCTTGACCGACGAAGAGGTCGGGCTTCTCGGTCGAGCCAGGAAGTGCCGAACTTATCGCGCTGGCGAGCCGATTTTTTTGATCGGGGAGCCAAGCCATGGTATCTATTGCATCGCTTTGGGCACGGTGGCCATTCGCAAGATCGACGCGGCGGGAAATCCGGTGCTCCTCCATCTTGCCTATCCCGGCGATACCCTGGGTTATCGTGGTCTTCTTCTGGGAGAAAATCGCTGTTCCAGCGCCGAGGCGCTCGGGCCGAGCAAGGTCTGCTTCATCGATAAGTCGACCGTTCAGGCGCTGCTCGCCAAAAATCCGGCCCTGGGGCTGCAATTCGTGCGTCGTGTCGACAGCGATCTCAATGACGCGCATGCCAAACTCGTGCAGAACGCCACGCTGTCCAATCGCACCAAATTCGTTCACCTGCTGCTGGTCCTGATGAATCGCCATGGGTGTACCGCCACCGATGGCAGCCATGTGATGGAATTGCCCCTGTCGCGGCGCGATCTCGCCTCCATGATCGGCGCGCGGCATGAAACCCTGTCCCGAATCATTGGCCGGCTTGAGGAAGATGGCGTGGCCCGCTTTTCCGGTCGTACCGTTTTCGTCACTCGACCCAGTTCGCTTCTGCATGAAATCAAGCCTCCGCTGCTGGACTAGACGTCGCCGGGTGCCCTCGAAAAAAATTCCAAAAAAATTGATGATCGTCAAATCGCCCAATTTCCCCGCCATTAACTTTTATGTCAATGGCCTAACCTTGTGGGGGAAAATGGGTAATGAACCTTGTCAGCGATACCGAGCTTGACCATGCCGTCCAGAGTCTCGACAGCTACGAGGGAGGGTTGGGCGGTCTGACCCGCCGCCAGTTCCTGAAATACTGCACCGGGGTCGCCGCCACCTTGGGCTTGTCGTCCCTGATGGGTATCCGGATCGCGGAAGCCGCCACCGCGGCCAAACGTCCCCCCGTCATCTGGCTGTCGGCGCAGGAATGCACCGGCTGCACCGAGTCGCTGCTGCGCGCCTACCACCCGACGCTCGAAACGCTGATTCTCGACATGATCTCCCTCGACTACCACGAGGCCTTGTGTTCGGGAGCCGGCCATCAGGCCGAAGCATTCAAGGCGAAATCGATGAAGGAGAACTGGGGCAAGTTCGTGCTCGTGGTGGACGGTTCGATCCCCACCAAGGACGGCGGAGTCTACTGCATGGTCGCCGGCAAACCGATTCTCGAAGCGGTCAAGGAAGCGGCGGAAGGGGCGGCGGCGATCGTCAGCATCGGTTCCTGCGCTTCCTGGGGCGGCATTCCGTCCAGCGATCCCAATCCGACTCAGGCCAAGCCGGTACATGAGGTGTTGCCGGGCAAGACCGTGATCAACATTCCCGGTTGCCCGCCCAATCCCTACAATTTCCTCTCCACCGTTCTCTACCTGCTGACTTTCGGCAAGCCGCCGGCGCTGGATGGCAAGAATCGGCCGAAATTCGCCTATGGTCGGCTGATTCACGAAAACTGCGAGCGTCGTCCGCACTTCGACGCCGGCCGCTTCGCCCTGGAATTTGGCGATTACGGCCATCGGCAGGGATTCTGTCTCTATAAGATCGGCTGCAAGGGGCCTGAAACCCATGCCAATTGTCCGGCCATCGGCTTCGGCGATGTCGGCGAGGGAACCTGGCCGGTCGGCATCGGCCATCCCTGTTTTGGTTGCACCGAGCAGGGGATCGGCTTCGCCAAGCCGATTCACGCGCTCGCCAAGGTCCAGACCTACGCCCCGCCGACCGCTTTCCCGGCGGTGAACGCGCCCAAGGGGGAGGGAATCAGCCCGGCCGCCGCCGCGGTCGTCGCCGGCGTGGCCGGACTGGCGGTGGGCGCCGGTGCCATGGCCCTGCGCGGCATGGATGCCAAGGCCGACTCGGATCGCGACGGCGGACAGGGAGGGTGAACATCATGGTGATGAGCCGCAGACAATTCTTGCGCGGCGCCGCCGGCGCGGTCGCGACCGCCGCCGCCGCGCCGGTCGCCGAGGCCACCGCGCCCTTCGCCCCGCGCGAACCGAAAACCTTGCCGCCCAAAGCGGTCGGAATGCTGTACGACTCGACGCAATGCATCGGCTGCAAAGCCTGCGTCGCCGCCTGCAAGGAAGCCAATGGGATGCCGGTCGAACAACCGCAATCCCTGGCGGGCTGGAACGAGGGCACCTGGGATACGCCGCTGGACATCTCCGGCAAGACGCTGAACGTGATCCGCGTCTACCAGAACGGCACCATGGCCGAGAAAGATCGCGAGGTAAACGGTTACGCCTTCGTCAAGCGCCATTGCCTGCATTGCGTCGATCCTTCCTGCATCTCGGTCTGCCCGGTCAGCGCGATGCAAAAAAATCCCGTCACCGGCATCGTCACCCACAATCCCGACGCCTGCATCGGATGTCGCTACTGCGTTTACGGCTGCCCGTTCAACGTGCCCCAATATCAGTTCGACGAGCCGTTCGGCCGGATTGCCAAGTGCCAGCTTTGCCATCACCTGATCAAGGACAACCCCCTGTTTTCCAAATCGGACGGTGCGTCGGCGCAGGCGGGCACCTCGGCCACCGAACTGTGGAAGAAAAGCCGGATTCCGGCCTGTTGCGACGTGTGCCCGACCGGAGCCTCGCTTTTTGGCTGGGTCGAGGATCTGCAGGCCGAGGCAAAACGGCGGTTGGCGCTGACGCCCGGCGAGCAGTACGAATTTCCGCGCGGTCTGCTGGGTGGCGACCGGCCGAGCCAGGTGGCGCCGGTCGGCCATTATCAACCGCACATCTACGGTGAAAAGGAAAGCGGCGGCACGCAAGTGCGCTACCTGACCGGCGTGCCCCACGAAAAGCTGGGGTTGCCCGAGCTGCCCGATCATTCCTTCGCTTCGGTATCCGAAGGCATGCAGCACACGCTCTACAAGGGCATGATCGCGCCGCTGGCCCTGCTCGGCGGTCTCGTGGTCCTGGCCCGGCGCGGCGCCCAGTCACACCGCGACGAAGACCCCTCCCGCAACGACGAGGACTCACCGTCATGACCGCGACCGTCCATCGGCCGCTCGGTGGCCGGATTGTCACCAAGCCCTTCCTCATTCTCGGCCTCTTTCTGCTGATCGGGGCGTATTTCATCCTGCGCCGCTTTTTGTTTGGGATGGGCGACGTTTCGAACATGAGCAACGGCTATCCCATCGGCACCTGGGTGGTGCTGGATGTGGTGATCGGCACGGCCTTCGGTTGCGGCGGTTTCGCCATGGCGCTGCTGGTCTACATCTTCAACCGCAAGGTTTACCATCCGCTGATGCGGCCCGCTCTGCTCGGCGGAGTGTTCGGCTACACGCTGGCCGGTCTGGCGGTGATGATCGATCTGGGACGCTACTGGAATGCCTTCAACCTGCTGCTGCCTTGGTACGCCCAGCCGAACTCGGTGATTTTCGAGGTGGCGCTGTGCGTGATGGCCTACATCACCGTGTTGTGGCTGGAGTTCTGGCCGGCGTTTCTGGAGCGCATGCCGTCCGAGTTCAAGCAGCGGTTCCGTCTGGACCGCCTGCAGGCTTTCCTGAAGCGGTACATGTACGTGCTGATCGCGCTCGGGGTGCTGCTGCCGACCATGCATCAGTCCTCGCTGGGTTCGGTGCTGTTGATCCTGGGCTCCAAGCTTTCGCCGTTGTGGTACACCACATGGTTGCCGCTGCTGTACCTGATCTCGGCGCTGACCATGGGCTACGGGGTGGTGATGATGGAGGCCACTCTGGCGCAACGGGCGTTCAAGACCCCATCCGACGTGGCGTTGTTCGCGCGGCTGTCGCAGGTCGTGGCTGGCTTGCTGGCGGGCTTCCTGGTGCTGCGCTGGGGCGATCTGGCCGTTCGTGGCCATCTGGGTCTGGCCTTTGCCGGCGACTGGGATGGCAACCTGTTTCTGATCGAAACCGCGCTGTTCCTGGCGCCCATCTTCGTACTCCTCTCGCGTCGCCGCGCCAGCCAGCGCTGGCAGTTCCTGGCGGCGATCAGTCTGCTGGCCGGCGGTTCGCTGTACCGGCTCAATTCCTATCTGATGGCCGTGCGGCCCGGTAACGGCTGGACCTACTTCCCCTCCGCGCCGGAGCTGATGATCACCATCGGCATCGTTTGTCTGGAAATCATGCTGTATCTACTGTTCATCAAAACCCTGCCGGTATTGCACGGCAGCGCCGCCGAATCCCATGGGAGGCCGTCGTGACCCGAATAACCATTGATCCCATCACCCGCATCGAGGGCCATCTCCGGATCGATTGCGAGGTCAACAATGGCAAGGTAAGCAACGCCTGGTCGTCGGGGCAGATGTGGCGCGGCATCGAGGTCATCCTTCAGGGCCGCGATCCGCGCGACGCCTGGGTGTTCACCCAGCGCATCTGCGGCGTTTGCACCACGGTCCACGCCATCGTGTCGGTGCGCGCGGTCGAGAATGCCCTGAATCTGGAAGTGCCGCTCAACGCCCAATATATCCGCAACATGATCATCACGGCGCACGGCGTCCACGACCACATCGTGCATTTCTATCAACTGGCGGCGCTGGACTGGGTGGACATCGTCTCGGCGCTCTCGGCCAGTCCCGAGGGGGCCGCCAAGCTGGGCGCCACCCTGTCGGACTACCGGCGCAACGGTCTGCCGGAGATTCGTCAGGTACAGGAAAAACTCAAGGCGTTCGTCGGCACCGGACAACTCGGCGTATTCGCCAGCGGCTATTGGGGTCACCCGGCGATGAAGCTGCCGCCGGAGGTCAACCTGCTGGCCGCGACCCACTATCTCCAGGCGCTCGAGTACCAGCGGACGGCCAACCGAATCGTCGCCATCCTCGGTTCCAAGACGCCGCATATCCAGAATCTCGCCGTCGGCGGCGTGGCCAACCCGATCAACCCGGACAGCCAGTCCACCCTGACGCTGGAGCGGCTGTTCGCCATCAAGGCGGAGATCGACAAACTCGGTGAATTCGTCAACCAGGCGATGATCCCCGACGTGGCGGCGGTCGGCGCGCTCTACGCCGACTGGACCCAGTACGGGGCGGGCGTCACCGATTACCTGTCGGTGCCCGATCTGCCGCTCGATACCAAGGGAACCCGCTTCGAGCTGCCCGGTGGTTATATCGCCAAGGGCGACTTGAAGACGTTCAAGCCGATCACCAGCTATCAGGACGGGTTCTTCCGCGACGGGGTCAAGGAAAGCGTCAAGCATGCCTGGTACCAATACAAGGGCGACGACAAGGCGCGCCATCCCTACGACGGCCAGACGCACCCGCATCACACCGCCTTCCAGGACGACGGCAAATACTCCTGGGTCAAGGCGCCCACCTTTTACGACAAGCGCGTCCAGGTGGGACCCTTGTCGAACGTGCTGGCCATGGTCGCCGCCGGTCACGAGCCGACCAAACGCCATCTCAACCGGGTGCTCGAGATCGCCAGCGCGGTCGCGGGGACCCAGATTCCGGTCGAGGCGCTGCATTCGACCATCGGCCGTATCGCCGCCCGCGCGGTGCGCTGCGCCGTGCTGCTGGAATCGCTGCAAAATCAATGGCAACTGCTGATCGACAACATCGCCAAGGGTGATTTCGCCACCTTCAACCGTCCGGTGTTTCCCAAGGGCGAGATTCGCGGTTTCG
>JAVMKL010000298.1:0-11324 GCA_031732875.1 Candidatus Competibacter sp.
TCCCAGCAAATACATGAAGATGACCCCGTAGTCACCGCTGTATTGAATTCCGAAAAAGTCGTGGAAGGTGGTGCCGCCCGCGCTGGCCCGGCGACCGAATTCCAGCCCGAACAGGGTGGGGCGCGGGATGTTGCCGATGCCGTCGGGGCCGTCGGTCAGGAAATTCAGGTTGTTGAGCAACAACCGGGTGATCTCGCCGAAACCCAGGGTGACGATAGCCAGATAATCGCCGCGCAGCCGCAGCACCGGCAGCCCGAGCAGGAAGCCGGTCGAGGCCGCCAGCGCCCCCGCGACCGGCAGGCCCAACCAGAACGACAGGCCAAAGTGCTGGGCCAGCAGGGCGTAGGTATAGGCGCCGACCGCGTAGAACGCGGCGTAACCGAGCACCAGCAGGCCGGCAAAACCGACCACGATGTTCAAGCCCAACCCCAGCATGACGTAGATCAGCGCCAGCGTCATCACGTCCACCACGCCGCGCGAGGCGGTGAACGGCCAGATCACGGCGGCGGCCAGCAACAATAGCCACAGCGCCAGTCGATAGCGCGCTTGTTGTTTCGCCCGGCGCAGAGAGGCGGCGAAGGCGTTTTCACGCCAGGAATCCGGGACGCGCAGCGTTGCCCAGACTCGTTGCAGCGGCTGGCGAAAAAGTCGCAGCAGGAAGATGATCGCAACCGCGACGACGACCGGCATCGGCGTACGGTTCAGCGAAACGTTGACGCCATCCACATGGATGCGCAGGCCGAAGATCGGGACGAGCAACACGGCGGTCAGCACCGCCGCAGTCAGAGCATCAGGCAGCACGCGGCGCATGGCTCACACCTTCTCCACGTCCGGACGGCCCAGCAGGCCGGTGGGTCGCACCAGCAGGACCCCGATCAGCAGGGCGAACGCCACCACATCCTTGTACTCGGTTTGCAGGTAGGCCGAAGCGAAACTTTCTGCCAGACCCAACACGACCCCGCCCAGCATCGCGCCGGGAATGCTGCCGATTCCGCCCAGCACCGCCGCCGTGAACGCTTTCAGTCCCGCCATGAAGCCGATGAAAGGATTGACCAGGCCATAGTACATGCTGACCAGCACCCCCGCGACCGCCGCCAGCCCGGCGCCGAGTACGAAGGTGACCGAAATTACCCGGTCGGTGTCGATACCGAGCAGGTTGGCCATGGCGCGATCCTCGGAACAGGCGCGGCAGGCGCGGCCCATCCGCGAGCGGGCGATGAACAGGGTCAGGCCGGTCATGAACGCCACCGTGACGACCGCGATCAACACCTGCATGTAGGACAGGTAAACCTGAAAGCCGTCGGTCGGTCCGAAGCGCCAGCCGCCGGTCAGGACCGGCTGCATCGACACATCGCGGGCGCCTTGGCCGAGCTGCACGTAATTTTGCAGGAAGATGGAAACACCGATGGCGGAGATCAGCGGCACCAGCCGGGGACTGCCGCGCAAAGGCCGGTAGGCCAGCCGTTCCACGGTCCAGCCGTAGGAACCGGTGACCAGGATGCTGATGGCCAGCGTCGCCAGCAGGATCGCCGAGATGCTGTCGACGCCAAACAGACCCAGCGCGGTGATGACCAGCAGGCCGACGTAGGCGCCGATCATGTAGATCTCGCCGTGGGCAAAGTTGATCATGCCGATGATGCCGTACACCATGGTGTAGCCGATGGCGATCAGGGCGTAGATGCTGCCTAGGGTCAGGCCGTTGATGATCTGTTGGGTGAATTCGAGAAGGGAGAAGCCGGACATGGGCGCCGCGTCTGGGGGAGGTGGGGAGATAGGAGATAGGAGATAGCGACTGCTCGCTATCTCCTATTCGCTACTTGACCGGCGTCTTGGTGGCGTCGGCGTGCCAGGTGAAGATGACGAAATCGAATTCCTTCAGATCGCCATTATCCTTGAAGGCCACCTTGCCGATCGGGGTCTGGAAACTGTTTTTGTGGATGTAGTCGGCCAGTTTGACTGCATCCTCGGTCTTGGCACCCTTGATCGCGTCGGTGATGATCTGCACCGCCGCGTAGGCCGGCATGACGAACGGCCCGGTGGGGTCCTGCTTCTTATCCTGGAAGGCCTTGACCAGTCCGGCGTTAGCGGGGTCGGTGCTGAAATCGGCGGGCAGGGTTACCAGCAACCCTTCCGAGGCCGGGCCGGCGATGGCGCTGATGTCCTTGTTACCGACCCCCTCGGGACCCATGTACTTGGCGTCGAAACCCTGCTCGCGCGATTGCCGCAGCAGCAGGCCCAGTTCCGGGTGGTAACCGCCGTAGTAGACGAAATCCACCCCATCCTTCTTCATCTTGGTGATCAGGGCGGAGAAGTCGGTCTGACCCTTGTTGACGCCCTCGAACAGGACGGGCGTGATGCCGGCGGCCTTGACGGTCTTGTCGACTTCCTTGGCGATACCCTCGCCGTACTGCTGCTTGTCGTGGATGATCGCCAGCTTCTTGGGCTTGATCTTCTCGGCGATGTACTTGCCGGCGGTCGGGCCCTGCTGGTCGTCGGTGCCGATGGTACGGAACACCATCTTGTAGCCCTGCTGGGTGATGGCGGGGTTGGTGGCGGCCGGGGTGATCATCAGGATGCCTTCCTCCTCGTACAGCTTGGAGGCCGGCTGGGTCGAGCCGGAACACAGGTGGCCGACCACGTACTTGATCTTCTGGTTGACGATCTGGTTGGCGATGGCGACCGCCTGCTTGGGCTCGCACACGTCGTCCATCAAGACCGCCTCCAGCTTCTTGCCGTTGACGCCACCCTTGGCGTTGATCTGTTCGACCGCCATCTTGGCGCCGCTCATCTGCATGTCGCCGTACTGGGCGACCGAACCGGTGATGGGGCCGGCGACAGCGATCTTGATGGTGTCCTCGGCCTGCGCCATGCCGCCCAGACTCAAAATGATGGCGCCGACCGCGGCGCTCAGGACGTTACGATCGATCGTGTTCATCAAGCGACTCCTCTCCTCGTGATCAGGGTTGCAACTGAGTGAATTTGCCGGGAACGAATTTTAATCTTAAAGAACTAGCCGAAATTCCCGCATAGAACAAGCCGAACGGGGAAAAATCCACGGCTGAGGAAGAGTGGGCGAAGAGGGTCGGGCGAGACGCTTTCAAATCACCCTGGAAAACCGCTGCTGCTTCTGCTCCCGCAAATACCGGTCGAACGCCATGCAGATGTTGCGGATCAGCAGCCGACCCGGCGGCAGAACCCGAATCCCGGTTTCGGACAGCGCCAGCAATCCGTCCGCCTGCATGTCGGCCAGTTCCGCCAGTTCCGGCGCGAAATAATCGTCGAAGCGGATGCCGAACCGGTGCTCGATCCTGGCGAAATCCAGGATGAAATGGCAGATCAGGTCGGTGATCGCCGCTCGCCGCAGTCGGTCGTCGGCATCCAGCCGCACGCCCCGAAACACCGCCAGCCGCCCCGTGTCGATGCGCGCGTAATACTCTTCCAGCCCCTTCAGATTCTGGCTGTAGCTGTCGCCGACCATGCCGATGGAGGTCGCGCCGAGCCCGACCAGATCGCAGTCGGCGTGGGTGCTGTACCCCTGGAAATTGCGGTACAGGGTGCCGGCCTGCTGCGCCCGCGCCAGTTCGTCGTCGGGCTTGGCGAAATGGTCCATGCCGATGTAGACGTAACCCGCGCGGGTGAGTTGCTCGATCGCGGTTTTCAGGATCTCCAGCTTCTCTGCCGCCGGCGGCAGGGCGCTGGCGTCGATCTGGCGCTGGGTCTTGAACAACTCCGGCAGGTGAGCGTAGTTGAACACCGAAATCCGGTCGGGACTCTGGGCGACGATCTCGTCCACGGTGCGGCCGAAGCTGGCGGCGGTTTGGAACGGCAGACCGTAGATCAAATCCACGCTGATGGATTTGAAACCCTCGCGCCGGGCGGCGTCCATCACCTTCAGCGTGATATCTCGCGACTGGATCCGGTTGACCGCCTGTTGCACCTCAGGATCGAAATCCTGCACCCCCAGACTCAGCCGGTTGAAGCCCAGCTCGCGCAACAGGGCGATGGTGCCGTCATCGGTCTCGCGCGGGTCGACTTCGATGGAATATTCGCCGCGGTCGTCGTCCAGCAGCCGGAAATGCTCGCCGGTGACCCGCATCAGCTCGCGCATCTGATCGGCACTGATGAAGGTGGGTGTGCCGCCACCCCAGTGCAGTTGGGCGACCGGCCGCGACCGGTCGAACAGCGTGCCCTGCAACGCGATTTCCCGGTACAGGTGGTCGAGGTAGGGCGCGGCGTGGCGGCGGTTCTTGGTGACGATCTTGTTGCAGGCGCAGTAGAAGCAGACTGTGTCGCAGAACGGAATGTGGAAATACAGCGACAGCGGTCGGCCACCGGCGTTGCTGGCCAGAGCCTGTTCCCGGTATTCGGCCTCGCCGAAACCTGCGTGAAACTGCACGGCGGTCGGATACGAGGTATAGCGCGGGCCGGCCTTGTCGTACTTGCGGATCAGGGTGGAATCGAAAACGATGGCGGTGTTCATGATGGTTCGCACGACGGTTGGGATACGCGGGGTGGATGAAAGGGATCGGGCGGCGAGGGCGAGCCAGCGCAAAGACAACCAAATCGCTGGTCGGCGACAGGTTACCCATTACTTCCCGACGGGTAACCATTCAGTCTCGTCCTTTGAAAAAGGGGGGGCCAGGGGGGATTTTGGACCCGTTGCCTGTGTGAAATCCCCTCCGACCTCCCTTTACGAAAGGGGAGAGGTGAGCGCTTGCTCCGGCGGAAGGCCGCCACGACGATCCGGGCCAGCCAGGCGCCGCTTCACTGGCCATGGCCAGACGCAACACGTGCTTGCAACCACGCCATGAGTTGGTCGGCGGGCATCGGCTTGGCGTAGAAATAACCTTGAGCCACCCTGCACCCCAAGCCGCGCAGAAATTCCGCCTGCTCCGGTGTTTCCACCCCTTCCGCGATCGAGGTCACCCGCAGTTTTTCGCTCAATCCCACGATGGTTTCGGCGAAAGTGTCCCCCTTACTGTTACCAATCCCCTTGACGAAGACTTGGTCGATCTTGAGGCAATCGATGGGCAGGGATTGCAACTGCCCCAGCGAGGAGTAGCCGGTACCGAAGTCATCGATCGCAATCAGGACACCCAATCGCTTGAGCGCTTCCAGTCTCTGCAACACCATTTTCGGTTCGTCCATGGCGATGCTTTCGGTGATTTCCAATTCCAGCAGCCCGGGCGGCATTCGATGATGCGTCAAGATAGCCGCCACCTTCTGAACGAAGTCGACTCTGCTAAATTGCGGCATGCTGACGTTGACCGCCATTTGAAAAGAGGTGAAGCCCAATTGCATGATCCGGGCATGCTGAAGGCAAGCCTGTTCCAGAACCCAGGCGCCGATCTGGACGATCAACCCCGAGTATTCGGCGAGCGGGATAAAGACATCGGGTGTTTGGATAAAACCCTGCTCGCCCGGCCAGCGCAGCAGTGCCTCGGCTCCGACGACGGCGCCAGTCGCCAGGGCGATTTGCGGTTGATACCAGGTTTCAAGCTGGCGGGCGTCGAACGCCCGCCGCAACTGATGGATGACCTCGAGTCGCCAACGCGTGCTGTCTTCCATCTCCGCCAAGTAATACTCGTGATGGAAACGGAGGCTTTTTTTGGCGCAATTTAGCGCGATGCTGGCGCGCTTGAGCAAGGTGGCGCCCGAGCCGGCGTTTTTCAAATCGTCGCAAAGGCCTAGGGTGACGCTGATGGGTAGTTGGTATTCACCGACCTCGAACAAGTCACGAAATGGCTCGAGTAAATCAGCCGGGTTGATTTTGGTTTTCGGGCCGATGACGCCGAACACGTCGGCGCCGATGCGGGCCAGCTTGCAGTCCGGCCCTAGCACGGCCCGCAGCCGCTCGGCGACCGCCGCCAGCAGGGCGTTGCCGATGTCCGGACCGAGACCGTCGTTGAGATCGGCGAAGTGGTCGATGTCCAGCACTGCCACCACGGCGTCACTCTGGGCCGCGACGCCGTCGAGGTCGGCGATGAATTGCAGGCGGTTGGGCAGGTGGGTCAGCGGATCGTGATAGGCGACATGGTTGAGATGCTCGATCAGTTTGACGTTGCGGAAGCAGGCGGCGATGTTGGTGACGAACACATCGAGCAGGGAGCGGTCGAGGTCGGCGAGCGCCTGGCCGGAATCGAGAAAGATGGCGGCTTCCTGGTGGGGGGCGGCCTTGAGGTAAAGCACGGTGTAATCGGGGCCGAACATGTGCTGGCGGTGGGCCACGGCGGTCAGGATGGCCGAGACGATCCGGGGGTCTGGCAAGGCTTCCAGCGGCTGGGCGATGTAGGGGGCGTGACGGCCGGCGGCGCCGACCACGTAGCAGCGGTCGGCGTCGTCGCCGGCCGGCGAGCCTTTCTGGGTGCAAACGATGCCGTCCAGGGGTAGCTTGAACAGGGCGGCCAGTTGGGTGAGCACGCCCTCGGCCAGGCCGGTGATCGCGCGTTGCTCCATCAGGTCGGCGGCGGCGCGGACGATCAGTTCCAGGCCGCGGCGGTGGTCGGCGAGGGCGCGTAGTTGTTGGTAGGAGTGGAGGGCGGCGCTGACCGTGGTGATCAGGCGGGTGTGGGTCAGTTCGGCCTTGGTGCGATAGTCATTGATATCGTATTCGTGGATGACGGTCAGTTCGGGAGCGTAGCCCGGCTGGCCGGTGCGCAGGATGAGCCGGCATTCCGCCAGCCCCAGTTCGTCGCGGATGTGACCGACCAGGTGGAGGCCGGCCCGGTCGGTTTCCATCACCACGTCCAGCAGGGCCACGGCGATGTCGGGATGCTGGCGCAACAGCTCGCGCGCCTCCCGGGCGCTGTGGGCGTGCAGCAGGCGCAGAGGCCGCCCGCGCACGTGCAGGTCGCGCAGGACGAAACGGGTGACCCCGTGCACCTCGGGGTCGTCGTCGACCACCAGCACTTTCCAGGGCGGGGGGCCACCCGGCGGCGGGGCGGCCGGCTGTTTGGGGTCGGTGGCGAACGGGATCAAGTCGTCGATCATGCGAGCGTTGCCGAGGTGGGTTGGGCGGGAGCGATCCGGGGCAGGACGAGGGTGAACGTGGTGCCGTGGCCGGGTTGGCCGCCCGCCCGAATGGTCCCGCCCAGAACGCCAGTCACCAGATTATAAACAATGTAGAGCCCCAGCCCACTGCCGCCACTGCCCAGCTTGGTGGTGAAGAACGGCTCGAAGATGCGGTCGAGCATCGTTTCCGGGATCCCGACTCCGTCGTCCGTATAGTCGATTTGGATCTGGGTAGTCCCAAGCGGTGCGGCATGAATCCGGATAACGCCGGCCTTGATCCCGGCGAAGCCGTGGGTCAGGGAGTTGCCGACCAGGTTGGTGACGACCTGCTCCAGCGGGCCGGGGTAGCTGTCCAGTTCCAGGCCGGGGGCGATGTCCAGCTCGATGCGGTGGGCGGTGCGCCTGAACTGAGGTTTCAGGGTAATCAGCAGTTCCTCGACGGTCTGGCGCAGGTCGAAGCGGCGGCGGGCGCTGGTCTGATCCACCGTGACTTGCCGACGACTTGGCGCTGGTCGTTTGAGACGGCCTTGTTGGTTCAAGAAACCCAGACTCGTTCCCCATCGCGACGCATGTTTTTGTTGGCATCGCGCTCGAATCGTTCGGGATGCAGGCGGCAAATGTCGTCCATCAGCGGGCGCAAATCCCGGCCGGTGCTTTCGCCCGACAGCACGATGGTTCCCACTACGCGTCGCAATCCTGTAAGGCAAGGACCTGCGCCGACCACTCCTGGCTTGCTGCGCGCGTTACCGTCACGCGTTGCTCCGCGGACCTTGAGGAGCTGAATCGGGAAAGGCGATCACGAATTCGGTTCCCGCCTGGGTATGCAACGCGATGCTGCCCTTGAGCTGCTTGACCAGCGTCGTCACAATCGTCAATCCGAGCGAGGAGGTGTGACGGAAATCCACCGTGGGTGGGAAGCCGATCCCATTGTCCCGGACGCGCAGCGTCCATTGTCCGTCCGCCGCGTCGAGCGAAATGACAATTTCGCCCGCGCGCCGGGTGGCGAACGCATGTTTCAGCGCATTGGTGACCAGTTCGTTAATGATGAGCCCGCAAGGCACCGCGATTTCCACGCTCAGCACCGGCTCCCCCGTCGTTACCGCCACCCGTGCCGCGATCTCTCGCTCTGGCGTGACATAGGCACGCATCAAATGCATGACCAGGTCATGGGCATATTCTGCCAGGTTGATCTGGGCCAGGTTCGGAATCTGGTACAGCCGTTCGTGGATGAGCGCCATGGACCTCACCCGGTTGCGACTCTCCCGCAACTGGTCCCGGACAATCTGATCCTCGACGTATCCCGCCTGCAAATCGAGCAAACTTGAAATCAATTGCAGGTTGTTCTTGACCCGATGATGGATTTCCTTGAGCAACGCGTCTTTCTCGCGTAGCGAGGTTTTGATCTGTTCCTCCAGCAGCTTGTGCTCGGTAATGTCGGATACGATCCCCTCGATGGCCAGGAGGTGGCCCTGGTCGTCGTGAACCAGGACATTGCGTTGGCGCAGCCATTTGATCTGACCGGATTTATGGACGATTTGATATTCATAGGTGGGCAATGCCCGGCCGGCCATCAATTCAGTCCATTCCTCGGCAAGATAAGCCCGCCAGTCAGGGTGAATGACCTGCTGGATCAGGTGGGGCGATTGATAAAATTCCTCGGGGACATAGCCCGTAATTTGGTGGCAGACTGGGCTAACGTACTCGTAGCGGCCTTCCGGCAGGCTCATGCGATAGATCATGTCCGGGGCGTTCTCGGCCAAGCGGCGGAAGCGGGCTTCCGACTCACGCAGTTTCGCCTCGGCCTGCTTGCGCTCGGTGATGTCGGTATTGACTCCGATCACCTGTTCGACTTCACCGGCTTCGTTCTTGATGGGGGCATTGACGGTATAGATCCAACGGGTCCGTCCCGTGGAATCGACGAGCTTGACCTCCCGTTCGATTCTGTCCCGCGCTTGGGTCAGGATAGCCATGTCGTCGTCGAGCAATGCCCGTGCCCATTCGGGATCGGCGATCAAACCCGAGAACGTGCGTCCGACCATTTGCTCGGGAGTAAGGCCGAAGTTTTCGGCCAGCCCCTGATTAACCAGCATGATCTGGCCGTGCCAGTTCTTGACGCAGATGAAGTGGGGATCGGCGTCGATGACCGTCCTGAGGAACGAGCGTTGTCTCTCGATTTCCCGTCGGGCGCGCAGCAGGTTTTCGACCAGGTTGACATTGCGAAGGCAGGCGGCGACATGGGTGATAAACACCTCCAGCAGGGAGCGATCTCGCGCGGCGAGTACCTGACCGGCATCGAGAAAAATAGCCGCTTCCTGAAGCGGGGTGGCTTTCAGATACAACACGGTGTGATCGGCGCCGAAGACGTGGTGGCGGCGGATCACGCTGTTCGAGATAGCCGGCGCGATTCGTCGGTCCGGCAATGCACCCAACGGTCGGGCGACATAGGGCGCGTAGCGGCCAGCGGCGGCGACCACGTCGAAGCGCTCGGTATCGCCGGGTGACGAACCGCGCTGGGCGCAGACAAGACCATCCAGCGGTTGCCCAAGCAGCGCGCTCAAATGACTGAGCGCATCCTCGGCCAGGCTGGCGATGGCGTGCTGCTCCATCAGGCGAGAGGTGGCGTGGATGATGAGTTCCAAGCCGCGCCGGTTCTCGGCCAGGGCGCGCAACTGCTCGTAGGCGCGCAGGGCGGCGCTGACCGTGGTGATCAGCCGGGTGTGGGTCAGTTCGGCCTTGGTGCGGTAGTCGTTGATGTCGTACTGGTGGATGACGGTCAGTTCCGGGGCGTAGCCGGGTTGGCCGGTGCGCAGGATGATGCGGCATTCCATCAGGCCCAATTGGTCGCGGATGTACTCGACCAGGTCGAGGCCGGCCTGGTCGGTTTCCATGACCACGTCCACCAGGGCCACGGCGATGTCGGGGTGCTGGCGCAGCCGCTCGCGGGCTTCCTGGGCGCTGTGGGCGTGCAGCAGGCGCAAGGGGCGGTCGAAGATGCGCAGATCGTGGAGGACGAAGCGGGTGACGCCGTGCACCTCGGGATCGTCGTCGACCACCAGCAGGTTCCACGGCGGCGTATCATCCGGTTGGTACTCTTCGGCCGGCTCGTCGGCGTTGTTCCAATCGAGCAGCTCACTAATCATGCGGGCGGTTCCAGGACAGGCCGGTTGGAGGCGCTGGGGGCGGGGCCAGGGTGAGGGTAGTCTTCGCCGGGGGCGCCATGAACCCGAATAATCCCACCGGGCACCCCCATGACCGGATTATAGACAATGTACGAACCCAGCCTACTGTTGTCATACCAATTACGTATAGGTTTTATACCGTTTGGCATAGGGCGTAGGTTGGGCAAAAGCGGAGCGTTGCCCAACAATTAGGTCGGGATGTTGGGTTTCACTACGTTCAGTCCAACCTACTAAAAGCCACCAAAAGCTCAATATTCATTCGGAAATGGTATCATTACCTAAGTTGAGGATAAATGAGGCGGGGTGGCGCTGACGATGGCTGGCCCGCCTATCCAAAAAGCGGAAGTTTCGCCAGGGCGACGCGCGACAGCCAGGGCAACAAGTCTCATTTTGGCTATTTTTGTCAATTCGTTGCGGGTTCAGGATGGGAAGCTCCAACCCATCGGGGGTAAGAGGCGCCAGAACGAGAATTGTTGCGGCCAAAGGCTCAACAGGGTGGTGATGGAAAGTAGCGATTTCATTCGCTTGATAAATCTGGTAATGGCGATTTGATCCCGCTCGTCAACCGGTTCGATGCGTTGATCGCACCAGCGTTTTTAAAGAAGGGTGGTCGGGAGCGCAGCGGGGCAGGGTCAGGATAAAGGTGGTTCCCGCCTTGGGGGTGCCATGGACCTGAATGGTTCCACCAAGCATCCCTGTAACCAAGTTATAAACGATGTATAAGCCCAAGCCACTACCACCACTGCCCAGCCGGGTGGTGAAGAAGGGGTCGAAGATGCGGTGCCGGATCGCGTCCGGGATGCCGGCGCCGTCGTCGCTGTAGCACAGCCGGATGGGGTCGGCGTCCAATGGGGCGGCTTCGATCCGGATACAGCCGACCTCCCCGCCCGCGAAACCGTGGATGAGGGAGTTGCTGACCAGATTGGCGATGACCTGCTCCAGCGGGCCGGGGTAGCTGTCCAGCTCCAGGCCGGGGGCGATGTCCAGCTCGATGCGGTGGGCGGTGCGCCTGAACTGAGGTTTCAGGGTAATCAGCAGTTCCTCGACGGTCTGGCGCAGGTCGAAGCGGCGGCGGCGGGCGCTGGTCTGGTCGACGGCGACCTGCTTGAAGTGGCCGATCAGGTCGGCGGCGCG
>JAVMKL010000299.1:0-11218 GCA_031732875.1 Candidatus Competibacter sp.
ACGGTGCCGATGGCCCGTTCGCGGAAGCCGCCCTCGCAGTAGCACAGGTAGTATTCCCACATGCGGATGAACGGGTCCGGGAAACCGAGCATCCGCACCCGGTCGAGGTTGGCGAGGAACCGTTCCCGCCAGTGGCGCAGGGTGGTGGCGTAGTGGGCGCCGATATCTTCCAGGTGAAAGACGCGCAGGTCGGTGGCTCGGGTCAGGGTTTCAGCGATCGCGGTCAGCGAGGGCAGAAAGCCGCCGGGGAAGATGTATCGCCGGATGAAATCCACTTCGTTCCGGTACCGCTGATACTTCTGGTCGGCGATGGTGATGGCCTGGAGCAGCATCATCCCGCGCGGTTCGAGCAGTTGAGCGCAGACGCGGAAGTAGGTGTCCAGATGCCGCTCGCCGACCGCCTCGATCATTTCGATGGAAACCAGCTTGTCGTAGCGTCCGCGCAGGTCGCGGTAGTCCTGGCACAGCACGGTCACCCGGTCTTCCAGACCCGCTTGGAGCACCCGTTCGCGGGCCAGTTGATATTGCTCGCGCGAAATGGTGGTGGTGGTGACCCGGCACCCGTAATGACGCGCGGCGTGCAGGGCGAAACCGCCCCAGCCGGTGCCGATTTCCAGCAGGTGATCGTCCGGGCCCAGTTCCAGCTTGCGGCAGATGCGGTCGTTCTTGGCGACGGAGGCTTCCCGCAGCCCGGTGTCCGGGGTCGGGAAGATGGCCGACGAATACATCAGGGTTTCGTCGAGGAACAACCGGTAGAACTCGTTGCCGAGATCGTAATGGGCGGCGATGTTGGCGCGGCTGCCCCGGCGGGTGTTGTCGCGCCCGAGGTTCAGCAGCCGGAACAACGGCATCATCAGCCGGGTCAGACCTTTTTCCAGCCCCAGCAGTCCGTCCTGGTTCAGCACGAAGATGCGGACCAGGCTGGGCAGATCGTCGCAGGACCACTCCCCTTCCATGTAGCCCTCGCCGACGCCGATACTGCCGCGCAGCGCCAGCCGCCGGTAGGCGTTGGGATCGTGGATGGTGACGGTGGCGCGCAGCGGGCAATCGGCGCTGGTTCGGCCGAATTCGCGGGCGCCGTCGGCGTCCGCGACCGTGACGCAGCCATGCGCCAGCTTTTCCAGCCGCCGGAACACCGCCCCACGCAGCCAGCGCTCGCTCGACCGCGGCTGCGTGGGGATCGCGGACAATTCCAGGTGGGACGACATCACCGATTCTGAGTGCATGACCTTAACTCTCCATGGGTTTGCTGGATGCCGGAGGATGCGGAAAGATCGGAATCCGTTTCAGCAGCAGCCGGAGCGCTTCCCAGTGAATCGCGGCGATGACCCTGAGGGTCATGAATGGGAAACGGACCAGCACCCCGGCCATGCTCCGCCCGTCGAGCGGCCGACGGCGCAGGCTGAGGGTGGCGTCGAGCATGCGGAACTGGCTCTCGAACACGTCGAGGTGTACCGCCAGATGCGGCCCTGGCGGAGTGGAATGCCAGCGGTAGCGCAAGTCCATTGGCATGAACGGCGAGACGTGCATGGCCTTCTGGAACTCCGCGCGCTGGTTGCCACCGGTCTGGCCGGCCACGTCGAGCACGTAACCGATCTTCTCGCCCCAGGGGGTGTTGGTGACCTCGGCGACCAGCATGTCCAGCGCCGCGCCATCGGGCGCAAAGCAGTAGTAGATGCTGATCGGGTTCATGCAATAGCCGAAGTAGCGCAAGTGGGTCAACAGGCGGATCGGACCTTGCGGGCGGCGGCCAGTCTGCCGTTCCGCCAGATCGCGGACGCAGGTATCCAGCGGAATGGCGGGATCGCCGAAGTGATCCTGGCGACGGAACCAGGCCAGCGCCGGCCGACGGGCCGACCACAGCCAGCGGCCGGCGAACGCGCGGTCCAGCTCCGCCAGATCGAGATAAACCATGAACAGCTTGTAGCGGAACTGGTGCGAGCGCGGGAGAAACCGCCGGTGCCGGACATGGCCCACATAGAGGCAACTCGGAGCCGAAGCATCCTCTGCCCCCTTATGAGGGAGGGTTGGGGAAGGGAGTGCGCTCATGCCGCCGCCCGATGTTCGAGCAGGCCGCGCGCCACCGCCAGCCCGCTGCTCACCCCATCCTCGTGGAAACCGTAGCTCCAGTAGGCGCCGCAATACCAGCTTCGGTTGGCGCCGCTGATCTCGTCCCGGCGAGCCTGGGCTCGAATGCCGGCTTCGGTGAACACAGGATGGTGGTAGGTGGTGCGATAGAGAACGCGTGCGGGATGGATGGCTTCGCTGCGGTTGAGCGTGACGCAAAACGTCTCCGGCGCATCCAGGCCCTGTAGAATATTCATGTTGTAAGTGACCGCGACGCGGGTTTGCGGTTGCGCCGCCAAATGATAGTTCCAGGCCGCCCAGGCCAGCTTCCGGCGCGGCAGCAGTCGGGCATCGGTGTGCAGCACCACTTCGTTTTCCTGATAGGGAATCGCGCCGAGGATTTCACGTTCCCTCGGGGTGGGATCGGCCAGCAGCCGCAGGGCCTGATCGCTGTGGGTGGCGAACACCACCGCGTCGAAGCTCTCCGCCTGACCCCGTTCCGGCTTGATCCGCACGTGGGTCGGATGGCGGTACACCTCCGCCACCGGGCAATTCGGGCGGATGCGGTCGCGGAACGGGGCGACCAGGGGTTCGACGTAGCCGTGCGAGCCGCCCTCGATCACCCGCCATTGCGGCCGGTTGCTGACGCTCAGCAACCCGTGGTTCTTGAAGAATTGCACGAAGAACCGTGCCGGCATTTCGCCCATGGCGTCCGGCTCGGCCGACCAGATCGCCGCCACCATCGGCATGACGTAGTGCTCGATGAATTCCCGGCTGTAGGCCCGTTCCCGCAGGTAGGCGTTCAGGGTAAGGTTGCTGTCGCCGCCCAGCAGTTCTGGCGCTTCGCGGTTGAAGCGCAGGATGTCGCGCAGCATCCGGTGGAACGAGGGACGGAACAGGTTGAAGCGCTGGGCAAACAGAGTATTCAGATCCTGGCCGTTGTATTCCAGTCCGGTGCGCTCGCAGCGGACGCTGAAACTCATCACCGTCGGTTGCGAGGCGACGCCCAATTGCTCCAGTAGGGCGATGAAGTTGGGATAGGTCCAGTCGTTGAAGACGATGAAGCCGGTATCCACCGCGTAATGGCGTCCGCCGACCTCCACGTCCACGGTGTGGGTATGGCCGCCGATGTAGTCGTTGGCCTCGAAAATCGTCAGGTCGTGTTCGCGATGCAGGTGCCAGGCGGCGGTCAGACCGCTGATGCCGGTACCGATGATGGCGATTTTCATGCCCCGTCCTTCCCGCTACAGGCGGTTTTTGATGGCGCGGATGATCCCGCCCAGCACCGGCACTCGTTCGTAGATGAACTCGCCCATGTCGAAGTAGTCGCGGTGGTAATGGACCCGCCCGTCGTCCAAGAACTGGAGATGGCTGGCGCCGCGCAGTCCCAGCGTTTCGCCGGCGCGAAACCGGGCGTGCTGGAAGCGCATGACCCATGCCAGCATCCCCTGCTGGCCCTGGATCACTTCGGCCTCGAAGTCGAAATGGCAGGAGACGACGCCGACGTAGAGCCGGCCGTAGTAGTTCCGCAGCGCCGGCAGGCCGTCGAGAGCGTGGACCGGGTCGCGGAACCTCACGTCCGAGGTGTAGATCTCCCCCAGCAGGGGCAGATTGTCTCGGTTCAACTGATTGAACACCGTCTTGAAGCGATCCAGTGATCCCGACATCGGACTGTCCTCCGGCAAGCAGGCAGCTTGTCCAACAAAATTGGACAATATTTATACGTAATTGTTAATAATTATGCAAGCCCTATTCAAACACGGAGGAGAACACCATGTCGATGATTGCATGGGTGATGGACGCCAACCGGGGGTGGGGTCAGGCGGTGGCCTGGAAGTTGCCGCGGGATCGGCAACGGCACTGGTCGCGCCGGGGCGACGAAGCGGTCGCGTGGAGGGGATCCAGCCAGTGACCCCAACGAAATTTGAGAGTATCCAGGTACTGCGCGGTGTTGCCGCATTGCTCGTGGTCGCCGCCCATCTGCAAGTCATCGAACAGAAATACAGTCACGGTGGAGTGATTCTTCCCGCCTGGCTGGAATATGGAAAGGTCAGCGTCGATCTGTTTTTCGTGATCAGCGGCTTCGTGATCGCCACCGTCACGCGCGGGCAATTTAAATCCAGGCGGGCCGCCGGACACTTTCTATTCCAGCGAATGAGCCGTATCTATCCTCCGTATTGGCTTTACAGCGCCATAGTCCTGCTGCTCTGGTTGTTCAGGCCCGACGTGGTGAATGCATCACAAGGCCATCGGATCAATATCGTGGCTTCCTTTCTGCTTCTTCCCCAAGATCTAGTGCCATTGTTAATGGTGGGGTGGACACTGATTCACGAGATGTATTTTTATGTCGCCATGGCCCTATTGATGCTCGTTGTTCGAGAACGCGCGTTTCCGGTCGCGCTTGCCCTGTGGGCGCTGGTCGTGATCGTCGGACAGATTTATTGCGTGATCGACACCGGAGAAAATATTAGTCCATGGATACGGTTGATATTCCATCCTCTGACCTTGGAGTTCGTGGGAGGCGCTGGAATAGCCTTGCTCCTGAATGGCAACATTCGTGGCAATGGGCGGGTCATCATGGGTGTGGGAATTATTGGATTTATATTTGCCGCGATTTGGCTTTATGCTGGCGATACCGCGCTCGATACCGACGGCTGGTGGCGCTTGTTGTTCTTCGGACTTCCGTCATTGCTCGTGGTCCATGGCGCCGCGAGCGCGGAAATAGCGGGCAAGGCGCGCTTTCCAACGATAATGCGAAAGATTGGCGATGCCTCGTATTCGATTTACCTGACCCACATTCTCGTGCTGTCGGCCATCGGTCGCGCGTGGGCGCAAATAGCCGTTCCCGAAGCCATCAACCATGCGATCGTGCTCGCAACCATGGTATTGGCTACCCTCATCGTTGGATTACTGAGCTATCGTTGGGTGGAAGTACCCATTTTGAATGCCATTCGAACCTGGAAGACTTGATAAGCGCGCGTCCATCAGAGCACGTTCGGATCGATTGGTTGCGGCTGCGATTGTCGCGAAATGACAAGATCGCGACACGCGTTTGTTGTAATAATTATAAATTAATAATTTTTTACGGCGCATGATAGGGTGGTCTTCGCCCATGATGTATCTTTCCTGGACACGAGGAAGTGGGTAAATCCCGCTCGCGGCGCCCGGCGTTTCCGGGTTGCCGCTCGAGTTGCCCTTCCTCTCCCTCCCCTTTCCCATTAACGGAGTTCAAAAGTTATGCGCAGTTTTTCGCTTCCTGTCCTGGGATCGTTCGTCTTCTTGATCGCGGCCTGCGCGACCGGTCCCACCAGCGAGCAGGCGCCCACGCCCGCCGCGTATGCCGCGTTTCTGACCTATCCCGACCGGCTCCAGCCGGTACCCGGTGACAGCGGCGCGTACCGGTGGGTCGATGCCAACACCAATCTCTCCAAGTACGACAAGATCCTGCTCGAACGCATTCAGGTCCAGCTCGCCAGCGACGCCGAGTACAAGGCGATCGATCCGACCGACCTTAAGGCGCTAACCGATTACTTTCAGCAGGCGATCGTGAAGGCGCTCGGCAATGCTTATCCGGTGGTCACCCAGCCCGGGCCGGGCGTGTTGCGGGTGAAGATCACCATCGTCGATCTGGTACCCACCAAGCCGGAGATGAGCGTGGTCGCGCTGGTGGTGCCCTACGCCACGGTCGCCGACGTGGCCTCGGGCGCGGCGGCCGGTGGACCGGTGGGGTCCGCGCCCTATCTGGGCCGCACCGGCATCGCCGCGCAGTTCATCGACAGCCAGACCAGCCGGGTAATCGCCGAATACGCCGATACCCAGGTCGGCCGGAAATACGTGGTGGATACCTCGAAAGGCGTCGGCAACGCCATCACCACTGGGTTTTCGGATTACGCCAAGGCCTATTCGACTTGGGCCTACGCCCAGCAGGCCTTCGATGGTTGGGCGCAACTGCTCCGGGCGCGGCTGGATCAAGCTCACGGTCGATAGCGCTGAATGCAAGGAGCGACGGTTGTGATGGTCGAAATCGCGATTCCCCGCGTAACGTCATCGTAACCGGCCGAACGGAAACTAAACTTAGCGATTCAAATGATGCCGCGAACGGGCAAAACGTAGCGGAATCGGGAAAATCCATCCGCGATTCAGCACCACCTCAAACCTCAGGAGAACCATCATGCAGGTCAAACTCCGGCGAACCGCCTTGCTGTTCGCTTTGCTGTCACCGTTGGCCGTCGGCCTGGCCGTCGGCCAGGACCGGGCTCCCGCATCCACCCCGCCGGAGCCGGCGCCCGCCCCGGCTGCCGCGCCCGGACGGGTCATGGAGCCGGGCGCGCTTGACTTGGTCAAGAAGATGAGCGCCAAGCTGGCGGCCACCCCGGCGTTCCTGGTTCGCACCCGCAGTTCCCTGGAAGCGCCGGGCGGCACCGGGCAGTTCCTGACCTTCTTCACCGAATCGGTGGTGGCGGTCGAGCGGCCGAACAAACTGAGCGCCGAGATTCGCGGCGACGCCCCGCCGTTCGACTTCTACTTCAACGGGAAACAGATGACCGCCTACGAACCCACGCGCAAGCTCTACGCCACGGCGGACGCCCCCCCGACCCTCGACGAACTGGTGCCGTTCGCGGCGAAGACGGCCGGCATCCTGCTGCCGTTCGCCGACGTGCTCTACAGCGATTCCTACGCCGTCCTGACCAAGGATGCCACCAGCGCCTTCTACGCCGGGTTCTCGGTGATGCGCGGCGCCCGCTGCGAGCACGTGGCGCTCGCCACGCCGGAGATCGAAGGGCAAATCTGGATCGACGCCAAGACCGACTTGCCCTGCATGATCGCCGGCACCCTGCGCAACGTGCAAGGCGCCCCCCGCTTCGCGGTGGAGTATTACGACTGGAAGTTGAATCCGAAACTCCCCGAAAAACTGTTCACCTTCGCCAAACCCGAGGGTGCCAAGCCGATCGACTTCCGCACCCTGTCCGGGGCGGGCCGGAAATGACTGTGGAGGCAACCATCATGCGGAAACAGCTATTGATACTGGGAATGGCCGGACTGTCGCTCCTGCCGCTGCAAGCGGGCGCCTGGGGCGGCTTTCACGCCGGCGGCGGCTTTCACGCCGGGGCCGGCGGTTTCACCTCCTGGCATCACGCCGGCTATGGCGGCGGCGGCTGGGGCGGTGCCTATCACGCCGGCTACGGCGGGGTGACCCACGTCGGCTACGGCGGGGTGACCCACGTCGATTACGGCGGCGCCTATCACGCCGGCTACGGCGGCGGCGCCTACTATCACCCGACTTACGCGGCGGGCGGCTGCTGGGGCTGTACCACCGGCTACAGCGCCGGCGCGGTCGCGGCGGCCGGAGTCGTCGGACTGGCCGCTGGCGCCGCCATCGGCTCGGCGGCCAGCAGCCCGACCGTGGTGGTACAGCAACCGACGTACGTCACCGGCCCCGCCATCGGCACCGAGGTGCTCGCGCTGCCCGGCGGTGGTTGCTCCAGCGTCTCCGCCAACGGCATCACCTACTACAACTGCGGCAGCAGCTACTACCAGCCGCACTTCGGCAGCAACGGCGTGTACTACACGGTCGTGGCAAACCCGTTTTGATCCAACGCAACCGTTAGCTCCCATCGCCCGCTGGCGGAAGGGGGTTGGGAGAGGAGACAAAAATGCTCAAAAGATTTGCATTCCTTGTCCTGGCATCCTGGCTCGCATCCGCCTGCGTCTCTCCCGAAGAGCAACGCGCGGCCGACGCCCAGCGCTGCGCCGGTTTCGGCTTTACCATGGGAACCAGCGACTTCGCCAACTGCATGATGAGCACGGCGAACCAACGTGAGGCGCAGCAGGCGGCCATCCTGAGTCAGCGAACCGCGCGGGACGCTGAAGAAGCGCGAGCCCGCCAAGCCCGGGATCGGGCAGACCAGGATGCCTGGGATCGACGAACCGGGCAGGGGATCTATGCGACACCCTCGGTAACGCCCAACAAGCCGACCAGCTTCGATAATTCCAAATTCGAGTGCCGCAAGGAGGAAAACGCCACCACGCTACCGGACGGGACGGTCCGGATGACCAGCAACGAGCGTTGCTCATCATCATCGTTTTAGCAATCTTGCTCCAATCCGAAAGAGGTTAGCATCGATGAAAAAACCTATCCGTCTAGCCCTGGTTCTGCTGGCCGGTTTTGTTGTCGCCAGCGCCCAGGCCGCCGACAGGGGGCCACTTAAATACGCGGAAGGCCAGTATGATGCCGCCAGCGGCGTCTACACGGTCGTGAAAAGCGACGATCTGGACGCGATTGCCGAACGCTTCGGCGTCGCCGCAGCCGAGTTGAAGGCGCAAAACAAGCTCGCCTCGGACAAGATCGAGGTCGGTCAGAAGCTGGTGGTGGCTGCCGGCGCGGCCGAGGGGGGATCGACCGATGCCCCGCAGATCACCGGCGTGCCGGGTTCGCCAAGCGCGACGACGACCATTAGCGGCGAGCAGATCCCCGCGCCACCCTTCAAGTTCGAGGGTAAGATCGAGCGCACGACGGTGGGCTCGAAGCCCTACTGGCCGGCGCGCATCGTCCCGCCGAAGGGCGCCCCCAACGTCCTGCTGATCATGACCGACGATTCGGGCTATGGCGTGCCGAGCACCTTCGGCGGCGTGATCCCGACGCCGGCGCTCGACCGGATCGCCGCCAACGGCCTGCGCTACACCAACTTTAATTCCACGGCGCTATGCTCGCCGACGCGCGCGGCCCTGATCACCGGGCGCAACCATCACTCGGTCGGTTACGGCGTGATCGCGGAACAGGCGACGGGTTACCCCGGCTACGACAGCATCATCACCAAGGACAAGGCGACCATCGGCACGATCCTCAAGGACAACGGCTATCACACATCGTGGTTCGGCAAGAACCACAACACGCCGTCCTTCGAGGCAAGCCCCATCGGCCCCTTCGACAACTGGCCGGTCGGCATGGGCTTCGAGTACTTCTATGGCTTCATGGGCGGCGACACCAACCAGTGGCAGCCGGGCAACCTGGCGCGCAACACCACCTACATCTATCCGTTCCAGGGCAACCCGAAGTACAACCTCATTACCGCGATGGCTGACGAGGCCATCGCCTACATGAACCAGGTCAACACGCTGACGCCGGATCGGCCGTTCTTCGTCTACTACGTGCCCGGCGGCACGCATGCGCCGCATCATCCGACGCCGGAGTGGATCAAGAAGATCAGCGACATGCACCTGTTCGACCAAGGCTGGAACAAGCTGCGCGAGCAGATCTTCGCCAACCAGAAGAAGCTCGGCGTGATCCCGGCGGACGCCAAGCTGACGCCGTGGCCGAAAGATCTGCTGAAGGATTGGGATCAACTCACGGCCGATGAGAAGAAGATGTTCCTGCGCCAAGTGGACGTTTTCGCCGCCTACGTGGCCTACACCGACCACGAGATCGGCCGGGTGATCCAGGCGGTCGAGGACATGGGCAAGCTCGACAACACGCTGATCATCTATATCAACGGCGACAACGGCACCAGCGCCGAGGGCACGCTGCTCGGCACGCCGAACGAGGTGGCCATGTTCAACGGCGTCGAGGTGCCGGTGGCCGATCAGCTCAAGTACTTCTACGACGTCTGGGGCTCCGACCAGACCTACAACCACATGGCGGTGCCGTGGGCCTGGGCGTTCGATACCCCGTTCTCCTGGACCAAGCAGATCGCCTCGCACTTCGGCGGCGTGCGTCAGGGCATGGCCATCTCCTGGCCGAAGGTGATCAAGGACCAGGGCGGCATTCGCCACCAGTTCCACCACGTGATCGACATCGTGCCGACCATCCTCGAAGCGACCAGCATCCGTGCGCCCGAGACGGTGGATGGCATCCCACAGAAGCCGATCGAGGGCGTGAGCATGATGTACACCTTCGACAAGGCCAACGCCAACGCGCCATCGACCCACAAGACCCAGTACTTCGAGATGATGGGCGACCACGCGATCTACCACGACGGCTGGATCGCCAGCACCAAGGTCATGCGGCCGCCCTGGGTGATTCAGGGCGGGCTCGGTGACGATCCCACGAAGTACCCGTGGGAGCTCTACGACCTGACCAAGGACTGGACGCAGGCCGAGAACCTTGCTGACAAGTACCCGGAGAAGGTGAAGGAGCTCGAAAAGATCTTTTGGGAGGAGGCGCAGAAGTACCAGGTCGAGCCGCTCGATCCCACCGTGGCCACCCGTCTCATCACGCCGCGCCCGAGCATCACCGCGGGCCGCAATGTCTTCACCTGGACCGCGCCGCTGACCGGCACTCCCTATGGCGATGCCCCGAACCTGCTCAACACGTCGTACAACTTCAGGGCCGAGATCGAGGTTCCACAGGGCGGCGCCGAGGGCATGCTCATCACGACGGGCGGCCGTTTCGCCGGCTATGGCTTCTACCTGCTGAAGGGCAAGCCGGTGTTCCTCTGGAACCTGGTCGACCTGAAGCGCGTCCGCTGGGAAGGGCCGGAAGCGCTGACGCCCGGCAAACATGTGCTTGAATTCGATTTCAAGTACGACGGCCTGGGCCTGGGCACGCTCGCCTTCAACAGCATGAGCGGCATCGGGCGCAGCGGCGCCGGCGTGCTCAAGGTCGATGGCAAGGAGGTCGCCACCCAGAAGATGGAGCACACCATCCCGCTCATCCTGGCGTGGGACGAGAACCTCGATGTCGGTTCCGACACCGGCACGCCGGTTGACGACAAGGACTATCAGGTGCCGTTCGCCTTTACCGGCAAGATCGATAAGATCACCTTGACCATTGACCGGCCGCAGTTGTCGCCGGAAGACATCAAGAAGCTGGAAGAGGGCATGAAGAAAGCGGCGGCGGCTCGCGAGTAGCCAGCACGAAGCTGGCGGCCCGCGCGGGCCATCCTATCGGATGGCCCGCGACTTCAACATTGAGATGAAATTACTGCTCAAGCTGACAGCTCTAGCTGAGGCAGCCACGGGAGTGGCGTTGTTGATGGTGCCGGCACTTGTCAGTCGGTTATTGTTGGGCGCAGAAGTTTCCGGAGCTGCAATCCCCATCGCTCGCGCGACCGGTATTGCATTGACTGCGTTGGGTGTGGGCTGTTGGCCGGGGCCGGTGCTGGCCGGTATGTCGACGTACAGCGTGCTCGTCACACTGTATCTTGCGTATCTT
>JAVMKL010000300.1:0-11072 GCA_031732875.1 Candidatus Competibacter sp.
GCGAATCGCATCAAAGAAGAAAGTAATGTTGTCCTCCTTGAACCAGATATTGCACGAGCTTTCCCAAACGACGAAGCTGTCAACAAAGCCCTTCGTTATCTGCTGGAGATAGCCGAAGCTTCAAACCGCCTAACAAAGCGCTCCATCCGACCGGCTGACGCCGGTGACTGAGCTTGTTCGTTGTCGCGGACACTCCGCGCCCGTGACAACGGGGCGGCGGATACGATCCACTGCTTGCGCGGCGCGAAGCACCGCTCAACCACGCGGATCGAGCCGACTTCAAGGCGAAAAAGCCTGCGGCTTTCTCACCTTTCGCGGCTTATCCGCCGCCCCGTTCGGCCCCAAGGGCGGGTGTTCTTGGTAGAGGTCGGGCATCCGGGGGTATCATCCTCCTCTGGTGACAGGAGGTGCCGTCCATGAAGCAGCCAATTCCCCTTGTGGTTCACAGAGATCCGGACATCCTCGGTGGCGTTCCTGTGTTTGTTGGAACTCGTGTTCCCGTGAGGATACTGTTCGAGTATCTCGAAGCAGGCGACAACCTTGAGGTGTTTCTCGAAGAGTTTCCGTCCGTAAGTAAAGAGCAAGCTATCGCTGCACTCGAATTGGCCAGAGAGGCGATTTCAAGCGATGCGCATCCTGCTTGACGAGTCGCTTCCAAGCAAGCTGTGGTTGGAGTTTCCGGAGCATGAGGTAAACACCGTACAGCGTCGCGGCTGGGCGGGTTTGAAAAATGGCGCTCTGCTCAAAGTGGCCGCTGAAGAGTTTGATGTGCTTCTCACCGGCGACAAGAATATCCAGTACCAGCAGAATCTCGCCACGCTTCCAATACCAATAGTTGTTCTCGTTGCGGTCAGCAATCGAATAGAGGCACTCAGGCCATTGATACCTCAGGTCAAGGCGCTCTTGGCCACGGTTCAGCCCGGTCAGGTAGTCAGAGTTGGCGAGGTGTCATGAGAATCTCGCGTGAAACTCTGCGTCCTGGTCTTGGTTCCTTCGCGTCGGTGGAACATTTCGCAAAACGAGGGCAGGCATTGTGGGCGCGCAAGCGTTGCCATTTTTATGGTCAGCCGAACTGTTGCTTCAACCGGCCCGCCGCGGCGGGCCGGTTAAGTTTAGCGAAAGTCCTGATATAAAAACCCCTGACCAAGCAAGCACCGGTTTTCAAAACTCGACCGTGTTCAGATCCTCGGGTCGGGGCGTGCCGTCGAGGATGTCCAGGGTATCCAGCGCCGCGCCCACCGCTGCCAGCACGCCGCGCATCTGTTCGGCGAACAACTGTCCGATGCAACCGATCCGGAAGCTGTCCACTACGGTGAGCTTGCCGGGATAGATGATGAAACCCCGATCCTTGATCGATCGGTAAAAGGTGGGGAAGTCGAAGCGCGGATCGCCGGGGGAGTGGAAGGTGACGATGATCGGCGACTGCCAGCGGTCGGCCAGTAGGGTTTCGAATCCCATCGCCCGCATCCCTGCCACCAGTAGGTCGCGATTGCCGGTGTAGCGGGCCAGCCGTCCGGCCACGCCGCCTTCCGCCTCGTGTTCCCCGAGCGCCTGATCGAAGGCGGCGACCACATGAGTCGGCGGGGTGAAGCGCCATTGCCCGGTGCGCGCCATGTAGGTCCACTGGTCGTACAGGTCCAGGCTGAGGGAGTGGGCGTTGCCGGCGCAGCGTTCCAGCACCTCCCGGCGGATCAGGGCAAAACCGAACCCCGGGACGCCCTCGAAGCACTTGTTGGCGGAGGCGACCACCGCGTCGAACGGCAGTTCGCGAGCGTCGAGCGGCAGGGCCCCGAAGGCGCTCATGGCGTCGACGATCAAGCGCCGGCCCCGGCGCGCCACGACCTCGGCGATTTCGGCCACCGGGTTGAGAATCCCAGAGGAGGTCTCGCAATGCACCACCGCGACGTGGGTGATGGCGGGGTCGGCGGCGAGCAGGGCATCGACCTTGGCTGGCGGGGGCGGCAGGTAGTCGCCCATGTCGAGGGTGGCGTAGCGGCGGCCCAGGTAGTGGAGGATTTTGGCCATCCGCTGGCCGTAAGCGCCGTTCATGAGCACCAGCGCCTTGCCATCGCGGGGAATCAGGGTCGCCAGCGTGGCTTCCACCGCGTAGGTGCCGCTCCCCTGCAAGGGGACGCAGACGAACCCTTCCTCGGCACGAGCGACCTGGAGCAGACGCCGGCACACGCTGGCGGTCAGGTCGTTGAAGTCGCTGTCCCAGGAACCCCAGTCGCGCAACATCGCCTGTTTGGTCGCGAGCGAGGTGGTGAGAGGGCCGGGGGTCAATAAATACGGTTCGCGGTGAGGGTGCATGAGGGTCTTTGGGCATGAGGTCGAACGCAACCAGCTTGCCAAGTCCCCATTACGGTTTTGTGAACGCGAATATCTCCGGAGTGTTTGCTGTCCCGACCGACCGGTCCGGCAGAGTGATTCTGGGTTGGGACCGCCGAACACGAGCTTGTCATATTAAATTCATTCGGCTGCAATCCGGATCGGCCAACATGAAAATCTTATATTTTTCAGATTATCATATTGGGGAATGAAGCGATGAAACTGAAACCGCTGACCGCCGCGATCCTGACCGCCCTGGCCGCGTCTGCCTGCAATAATAACGATAATGATCCTCCCACCGTGGTGTCAGTGGAATTCACCGGAATGCCTGCGCCCGGCAGCGATATCGAGCGCGCCAGCGCCTATACCACCGCCAGCGTGACTTACACCTATGGCAATGGCGGCAAGAAGACCTCGGCGCTGAATTTCAAGCCGCTCTACGGCAGCCTCGATACCATCACCAACGTGACCGGCGGTCACGTCTACGACGTAAATGGCAACGTCTTACTCGATGTCAATGGCAACCCGTTCGTTGCCAATACCCCGGACGCCAACTCCCTGATCAAGCTCGACGGCGCGCCGGCCACTGGTCGCGGCGGCAATCCGCTGTACTTGGTGACCCACTTCGAATACGTATCGACCGATAGCTCGGTGCCGCCCAAGGATATGTATGGCAAGGCCCCAATGGCGATGAGGTTGTCCACCATCGACCAGAACAAGAGCAACGGCGATCTGAATGTGGTGGCGCTGCGCAACATCGATATGGCCGGCATGCGGGGATTGTGGATTCCCTGCGCCGGTTCGCTGTCGCCTTGGAACACCCATCTGGGCAGCGAAGAGTACGAACCGGACGCCCGCTGTCTGGAAACCGGCACCTGCGCCGACCTGTATGGCAAGGACAGCTATATGGCGGCGTTGACCTCAATGAATGCCTACTTCGGCGATACCATCACCGCCAAGCCCTACAACTATGGGGTGACGCCGGAAGTGGCGGTCAAAGCCGACGGGGCCACCACGGTCGTCGCACACCGGGCGTCGGGCCGCATTTCCCGCGAACTCATGCAGGTGATGCCGGACAGCCGCACCGCTTATCAGGGCGACGACGGCACTTACACCGTGCTGACGATGTTCGTGGCTGACAAGGCTGGCGATTTGTCGTCCGGTACCCTGTATGCCGCCAAATGGAATCAGACCAGCGACCAGAACGGCGGCGCGGCCAATCTGACCTGGATCAGGCTGGGCAGCGCGACCGATGCCGAACTGGACAGGATGGTCAACACCGACAACATCAAGTTCAGCGACATCTTTGACGTGTCGGACACGGAAGCAGCCGGTTTCGTCAAGACGGTCACGGGTCACGAGAAGGCCAAGACCGAATGGCTGCGCCTGAAGCCGGGCATGGAGAAAGCCGCCGCGTTCCTGGAAACCCGCCGCTACGCCGCTTATCTGGGCGCCACCACCGAGTTCGAGAAGATGGAAGGCGTGACCCTCAATGCCACCGACCGCAAGGTCTACGTTGCCATAACCCGCATGTCCAACGGCATGGAGAAAGCCAAGGACGCCACGGTGCCGGATCACATCCAGTTGCCCAAGAATCTGTCCGGAGCGGTATACGAACTGACCACCGCCAAAGGAGTGAAAGACAGCGCCGGCAACGCGATCGACAGCGATTACGTGGCAGGCGGCATGAAGGCGCTGGTGGTGGGCGAAGACATTCTCAAGGATGCGGTGGGTAATACCGCGGCCGTGGACAAGATCGCCAATCCGGACAACATCAAGTTTTCGGAGAAGATGCGCGCCTTGTTCATTGGCGAGGATAGCAGCACTGCCCATATCAACAACTTCCTGTGGGCGTACAACGTGGATAGCGGGAAACTGTCCCGCATTCTGTCGCTGCCGGCGGGCGCCGAGTCCACCGGCTTGCAGGCGGTCGAGAACCTGAACGGTTTCGCCTACATCATGAGCAACTACCAGCACCCGGGCGATTTCTCTTCGAATATCGATCCAGCGCTCAAGACCAGACTGGAGCCTTTGATCAATAAGCAAAAGGGTGAGGTTGGTTATCTCAGCGGATTGCCTCGGCTTGATTGATGTGCGAGAGATAAAGGCCAACCGCACGAGGGGTTGGCCTTTAGATTAATTAGTCTTGGTCGGGATATTTCGAAAAAATCCTGAGCGAATTTTCCTCCTGTATAAAATGAGTTGACATCAAAACTTTATATCAATTCCGTATAGGTTTTATGTCGTTTGGCGTAGGGCGTACCAAAAGCTCAATATCCATTCGGAAATAGCATTACCTATTAGCCAGGCCATTTGAGCCCAGATTTACTTGATTCAAGAAAACCAGGGTTGAACCTGAATTCCCCTTGGTGAAATCGATCTTCAATCCTCCTATATTAAATGTGTTTTGGCGGGCTGTCTTAATGAAATTAGCTCGCGTTACGGGATCCTTGATCGAGTTGAGGATAGTGATGAACATGCGCCCTACAATATAGCCTTCCAAGCTTATATGATTTAAATCACTTCCTAGGGCATTTTTAGCGTCTACTACAATTGGGAGGGGTGAGCTCAACTCTGGAACCACTTGGCTAATAACTATATTTTTTTCAATTCCATAGGACTTTAGGTAACCGTTGAGTTCATGACCAGCGGCTGTGACAGAGACCGCGCCAAAAGACCAGGATTCATTCTTATAGTGTGTATAGGCGATGAAATCAGCGGCAACTTTTGGCATGGCTACCAAGACAACGAACTTGCATTGATTTCCACTTTCCTGTTCCCAGTTTTTCAAAGACAAATAGCCATCTCTAATGAATACGGTTTCATACTGATAAAACCCAACTGGCCCAATACTATTTAGTGCTGGATTAATGCCACCCATCATCATGTCAAGGATATGATCTAATTTGTTAACTATGATCTTTGTATCTGGAAGCTTTTCCAGAGCCGCCTTGAGACTATTAATGCCCGCCATTCCAAAGACGTCATTCTGAGCAAAGATACAAACTTGGGTTGCCTTAGCGTCATTTTTCGTTACGAAATTATCAATGAGAGCGGTTACTTCCTGGGCGGTGTTTGGACGATAACTTAACATATTTTCAGCATTGATATCACCCATTGTGTAGAAGCCCATGGCAGGTATCTGATTAGCCTCCAAGACCTTCATCAACTTGAGGGTTGAGACCGATCCGACGTTACCTAGCATGAGAAAAATGTCCTTATCCATCAGTTCATTAGCGGCCTGAACAGTGGTAATCGGATCATTAGAGTCATTGATTACCTCGAATTCTATTTTTCTACGGTCATCGGCTATTTTACTTCCCAATGCAGCCACAATGCCTTTTTTCATGTTGATACTGTAATTATTGAGATCATGATAAAAACTATCATCGGTTAGTGGCATTATGGATCCTACGAGAATATTTTTGCCATTTTTACCAAAATCCGCTTCTGCGGATATGGCGATATTAGGTATAACGATATGAAAAATTATGAGCAAGCTGAGTAATATATTTTGCCATGTCTTCTGTGTAAGTTTTGTGTTAAACAAGCATATTGACAAGCGCATGGGAAATATTCCTCTGAAAAATCAACAAGGTTTATGTGTAATATTGAGATGAGCCTATCATATTATTGATGACATTTTGATGAAAAGGCGGAGCGGCTTATATCGGATTTCCATGTTATCTAATGGGTTAATGCTTTTCTCGTCATAGCTTTGGTACGTCGTTAATTTTGAGATGCAGTAATGAATCTCTTTTCGGTGCTCTACGATTGGGAATCACTAACGCTATAGCGATGCTGGTCGCGCTCACGCCGTCGAGGCTGCATCAGTGCGCACGGGCGTGGCAGGGTCGGAATCCGTATGTTTTTCAGCCGTTACGGGCGCTTCCAAACCGGTCGCCCACTCCGAAATCGGCGGTGTCTCCGACAGGCGGCGGTTTCCGGGTTGCTGCTCTACTATTGGCTGTCGATCGCGCCGCGCATGACCAAAAACTGTCTTCCCGTTGTCATAAGCTTGCAGCGTTTCGACGATACATTCCCTTTTAATTGATAAATAAGGGTTTTATGGTCGTTGAAGATGAACCGGGAATATCACAAATGGTATAGCCATCGAATCCGTCGCGACATGGAACTGCTGGTGTTCGGTCACGCCGGGGCCAAGGTGCTGGTGTTTCCCACCCGCTGCGCGCGGTTTCACGAATACGAAGACATCGGGCTGGTGGCGGCGCTGGGCGACAAGATCGAGCACGGTCACTTGCAGTTGTACTGCGTGGACAGCATCGACCAGGAGAGCTTCTACTGTTTCTGGAATCAACCGCCGGACCGTATCCATCGCCACCTGCAATACGAAGCGTATCTGCTGCACGAAGTCCTGCCCCTGATGTGGAACAAAAACCGCCACCCTTGCATGATTTCGCACGGGTGCAGCTTCGGGGCATTCCACGCGATCAATATTGCTTTCCGTCACCCGCACTGCTTCACCAAGGTGGCCGCTTTCAGCGGGCGCTACGATCTGACTCAGTCGGTCGAGGATTTTCGCAGTCTGTTCGACGGCCACTACGACGAACACGTCTATTTCAATACACCCAGCCATTTTCTGCCGAATATCCACGATCACGACCTGCTGGGCCGGTTGCGGCGGCTGGATATCGTGCTGACGATCGGCGAGGCCGATCCCTTCCTGGACAACAACCGGCAATTCAGCGACACCCTGTGGAACAAGGGCATCTGGCACGCTTTGCATGTCTGGCGGGGCCGCGCCCACAGCGCCTCCGCCTGGCGCAAGATGGTCGGTCTGTATGTCTGAGTACGCTTGCCGGTCGCGACCGATAGTCCGGCCAGAGCCGCTTTTTCCCCTTGATTGCCACCGGAGCACCGCATGGTATCGGACATTCTACTGATCCCCATCGTCGCCGGCGTGCTGACCTTCATTGGGCTCAAGCTGCGCAAGCAATATCAATATCGTCAGTTGCAGTCACGTCAGCACGATCTTGTCGTCCAGTATGGCGCCGAGCTGGAATTGCCAGACTCCCTGCCCGAGGCGCTACCCGATTTCCGCCAGCATATCGCTGTGGTGGGGAAACCGCTTCCGGACCCGGCTTTTGAGAGGTTGCGCGAAACCGCGCTGCGCCATCGGCGGACCGAGCGCAGCTATTTTCCGACCCACAAACAGGGCGGGACCATCGCCTACGAGGAATTACACCGGACCGCTCCGGAAATCGTCGCCTTCTACCAGTCCGATTATCTGCGCCGGTTGTGCGCGGCGGTGATCGGCGAGCCGGTGTTGCCGACGCCGATCCACGATCAGAGTTCCTGTTCGCTGCTGTTCTACGACCGGCCCCGCGATCACATCGGCTGGCACTATGACTACAACTTCTACAACGGCCGGCATTTCACCGTGCTGCTGCCCCTGGTCAACCGTCATCTTGAAGAAGACCGCTTGTCCTCGGCGGAACTGGTGATCCGCCAAGATGATCGGGAACTGATGATACCCACCCCGCCTAATATCCTGATCGTATTCGAGGGTGCTCGGGTCTTCCACAAGGTCACCCGACTCCGGGAAAACGAGTTGCGGATCATTCTCAGCATGACTTTCTGCACCCGATCACAAACCTCTGCTCTCAAAGGCGCGCTGCGCCGGCTCAAGGACATCGCCTATTTCGGCGTTCGCGCGCTGTGGACCTGATTGCTCGGCGCAGGGCATGTTCCCGTGCGGTGACGGTCGCGCCGATGCTGCGGGAACCGCCGAGCCCGCGTTGCCTGGGGCCTAGAATCGCCAGCCTTGCGCCATTTTGACCAACCAGCGCGCCAGCCATGGAAAAAGAACCACCGCAATCAGTGAACCCAGCAGACCGGGAGACAGAATGTCCCGCACCGAATCCAGTTGGGAGAGTTGGGTGCCGGCGTTCACGTAAATGATGGTCAGCGGCAACATGCCGAGTTGGCTGATCCAATAGAACGTCCCCGCCGGAATCCGGGTCATGCCCATCAACAGGTTGACCAGGAAATAGGGGACCACCGGTACCAGCCGCAGCCCGAATAGGTAGTAGGAGCCGGATGCTTCCATGCCGGCATCGATCATCCGCAACCGGTTGCCCAGATGTCGCCCCATCACATCGCGTAGGGCGAAGCGGGCGGCCAGGAAGGCTAAAGTCGAACCGATGCTCGAGGCGAAGGATACCAGCACCGTGCCCCAGACCAGCCCGAAAACCGCCCCGCCCGCCAAGCTCATGACGATCATGCCCGGTAGGGATAGGCCGGTGACCAGCACGTGCAGCGTGAAATACAGTGCCATGGCGACCAGCGGATGCCTGAAGCGATAAGCCAGCAGCGCCTCGTACTGCGATTTCAGATAATCGAAGGTGAAATAGTGGCCGGGATCGAGGGCAACAATGGCGGCGAACAGACCTGCAAGTAACAGAGTCACGATCAGCGGCTTCCAGATCACGAGCGGCGTCCCCCGGATCAAATCGCGGACTTGGCGAGTGCCGCGCAGTCTCCCTCAAATGCTCTAAGGTTTGATGACAGAACATCGCCCCGTCCGGTAAGCGCCTCATTCCGGGGGTCTGCGATATCCTCCCGTAATATTCCGCCGGAATAATTGGACGCGTACCTCGCATTTCGCTGGCGGTTGCGCTCGCCGTCCATCCTGTCCGACCCGTCGAACATTGGCGCGACCGAACCAAACCCTTCAAACGGGGAGCGTCACGTGAATTTTGCCCTTCGACCGATGCAGGACACGGACCTGACCGACGCCATCGCCATCACGGTGGAAAACTTCACCATCGACGGCAACACGCTCGGTCAATACGCCATTCCACGCGTCCGCGAACGTTTGGAAAGCGGTTTTCGCAAAAATGAATATGCCCCCAGATTTATCGTGGCCGTCAAGGAGGATGGGGAAATCATTGGGGTAGCCGGGTGGGGGAAGCTGGAATTTGCCTCTCGAACCTGGGGGCTTTTTCTTTCCAGCGTCAATCGGGAATATCGTGGACAGGGAGTGGGAACGGCGCTGGTTAGGGAGCGCCTGCGCCTTATTGATGAAGAGGCCCGGAAAGGTCGGGTTCTCGTGTCCACCAGGCATCGGAAACGATTTGAAAAATTGGGGTTTCGCACGGTGGATTACGACAAGGAGCTGTCGCTGCATCTCATGTTGAAAAAATTGGGCGCCTCATGATTTTCCATTCACGCGGCGCGAGCGGTCTGCCTTCCAACCAGAATCCATCGACAAACGGGATTACAGCCCGGCCGCCCACCCCGGAACCGGCGGCGTCTCCGGCAAGCGGCGCGGTTCCCGGACCGTCACGACCGCCTGCTGGTGGGTCCAGCGCAGGATTTCCAGCGCCCCGTCGGGGCGTTCCACCAGCGCGGTGCAACTTTCCACCCAGTCGCCGTCGTTGCAGTACAGCACTCCGTTGAGATCGCGCAGAGCGGCGTGATGGATATGCCCGCAGATCACCCCGTCCAGCCCGCGCCGTGCCGCTTCGTGCGCCGCCGCCGCCTCGAAGCGCGCGATGTAGGCCGCGGCCCGACCGATGCGCTGCTTGAGGAAACTGGCCAGCGACCAATAAGGATGGTTCCAGCGTCGCCGCCAGCGGTTGTACCAGCGATTCAGGAACAGCAACAGCTCGTAGGCCCAGTCGCCCAGCCAGTTGAGCAGCGGGCCGCCGCAGCGGACCGCGCTGTCGCATTCGTCACCGTGGGTGACCAGGAAGCGGCGGCCGTCGGCGGTGACGTGAATCACTTCGGGGGCGATTTCGATGTCCCCCACCCGCAGGCCGAGATAATCGCGCACCACTTCGTCGTGGTTGCCCGGCACGTAGATCACCCGGGTTCCGGCCCGTGCCTTGGCCAGAATGGTTTTCAGCACCTCGCCGTGCGCCGCCGGCCAGCGTCCGCCCTTTTGCAGGCTCCAGAAGTCGATCAGATCGCCCACCAGATACAGCCGTTCGCAGGCGCTCTCGCGCAGAAAGTCCAGCAGGAACTCGGCCTTGCACTCCTTGAAGCCGAGATGGACATCGGAGATCCACAGGGAGCGGAATCGTGAAGACCCCATGATCTTATCCCCCTGGTTTTTGCCCGATAAAACTGAAGTAGCGCCAACCGCCGCCGTAAGCGGTGCGGAGAGTCTGTACGACCGGCGGGCAGAGCGCGTTCAGACGCGGCAGCAGATGGCCGTCCATCCGTACGTGGTTGACTCCCATCCAGCGCTGGAAACCGGCAAATCGGGTATCGTGGAAATCCACCACCGCCAGCAGGCCGCCCGGTTGCAGATCGCACAGGGCCGCGTCCAGCGCCCGTTCCCAGCCGGGATCGATCATCGACAGGCAATAGGAAAACACGATCAGATCGAAGGCGGGTTGCGGGTTGAGCGGCTGGTCGTAGCGCCACTGAATCAGGGCGATTCGCGCGGGATGAGCCGCCAGCTTGCGCCGCGCCCGCGCCAGCATGTCGGCCGACAGGTCCAGGCCGGTGATGGCGGCGTTGGGAAACTGGCGGCGGAGATGAAGCAGGTTGCTCCCCGTGCCGCAGCCGATTTCCAGGATGCGGCGCGGAGGAGGGGAGAGGCGGGCGATGGACCGGATCAGCGCCGTCCGCCCGAACAGGAAACTCCAGCGGGTGGCATCGTACAGCTTGGCGTGCCAGCGGTAGTAGCGGATCAGAGCGGCGGTGTGCACCGCCGGGCTTGCCCACGAGGCTGAATCGGACCGGCTCATGTCACCTCCGCGAAGTGCAGGCTG